>NZ_JAPQKX010000014.1:0-71799 GCF_026800125.1 Pectobacterium jejuense
TGGCATGGGCTTTCTTCAGGCTATAGCCTCACAGGAACAATCACCACCTCCCGAGGAGGTGGTTTAAAGCTGACAATGCAAAAGACCACCTCAATAGGTGGTCTTTTGCATTGGTAGCCTCAAGCACTGAGACATAAAAAAACCCGGTGACCAGCACCGGGTTTTTTGCATTGATTTCGCTGCAAAGCAGCAAGAAATTAACGCTTGGAGAACTGAGGACGACGACGTGCTTTACGCAGACCGACTTTCTTACGTTCAACCTGACGAGCATCACGAGTAACGAAACCAGCTTTACGCAGTTCGCTACGCAGAGACTCATCATACTCCATCAGAGCGCGGGTGATACCGTGACGGATCGCACCAGCCTGACCAGAGATACCACCACCTTTAACGGTGATGTACAGATCAAATTTACCAACCATGTCGACCAGTTCAAGCGGCTGACGAACTACCATGCGGGCAGTTTCGCGACCGAAGTACTGTTCCAGACTACGCTGGTTGATAACGATGTTACCGTTGCCCGGTTTGATGAACACGCGAGCGGCGGAGCTTTTGCGGCGACCAGTGCCGTAGTATTGATTTTCAGCCATTGCCTATAATCCCGATTAAATGTCCAGAACTTGCGGTTGCTGTGCCGCGTGATTGTGCTCGGTGCCCGCGTAAACTTTCAGTTTACGGAACATAGCACGACCCAACGGGCCCTTCGGCAGCATGCCTTTAACCGCGATTTCAATCACACGCTCAGGACGGCGGGCAATCATCTCTTCAAAGGTCGCTTGTTTAATACCACCGATGTGACCGGTGTGATGATAATAAATCTTGTCAGTACGCTTGTTGCCAGTTACAGCAACTTTGTCAGCGTTCAGAACGATGATGTAATCACCCGTATCAACGTGCGGAGTGTATTCCGCTTTATGCTTGCCGCGCAGACGACGAGCCAGTTCAGTAGCGAGACGGCCTAAAGTTTTACCGTTCGCATCAACAACGTACCAGTCGCGTTTTACGGTCTCTGGTTTAGCTGTAAAAGTTTTCATTAAAAGCTTACCCAATAATTAGTTACACGTTGGTGAACACCCAAACGCTCGAAAACAGTTGAGGCTCACACGACCATCAAGTCCAGCAAACCTACCCCTTCGAATAGCCATTGCCGGCACTATAAAGTTTTTGGGAAAAAAAACTTTGTTGTAACGTGGGGTCGCAAGATTATAGAGAAGTCATTCTCAAAGATCGACCTTTTTTCACACGCAAATGACTAAAAAACCGCAGCCTGCGTTACGCCAAATGCGGCTGCCGTAAGTACTCTTCGCTTTGCATTTCCTGCAAACGGGATAAACAGCGCTGGTATTCAAATTTCAGGTGATCTCCCTGATAGATCTCAAACATCGACGCCTGCGCAGAAATAATCAATTTGATACGGCGATCGTAGCACTCGTCCACCAGTGCCAGAAAACGGCGAGCGGTGTTTTCTTCCTTCGTTTCCATCACCGTCACATTGTGCAACAGCATCGTGTGGTAGAGGCGCGACAGTGCGATGTAATCATTCTGGCTACGCGCTTCGGTACACAGCGTGTGGAAATCGACCGCCAATACACCGTCACTCACGCCAAGTGTCGATAACGGACGATGATTGATCTCCAGCACCGGCCCCGGCGTCTGCCACGTTTTCCCCGTCAGGCGGGTAAACATCTGCTGCATCGCCGCATCCGTCTCTTCATTCAGCGGCGAGAGATAAAGGTGTGCCTGCGTCAGCGTACGCAGACGATAATCGATACCCGCATCGACATTACGCACTTCGCAATACTGCTTAATCAGCCCAATCGCAGGCAGAAAACGCGCGCGTTGCAGTCCATTACGGTAGAGATCGTCTGGCGGAATATTCGACGTCGCCACCAGCGCAATACCACGAGCAAACAGCGCTCGCAGCAGCTCAGCCAGCAGCATCGCATCGGTAATGTCAGAGACGAAGAATTCATCGAAACACAGCACATCCGTTTCGGCTTTAAAACCGTCGGCCACTTTCTCCAGCGGATTTTCCTGCCCTTGAAACTGGTTCAGTTCTTCATGCACACGCAGCATAAAACGATGAAAATGCAGGCGCATCTTGCGTTCGGCGGGCAAGCTGTGGAAAAACATATCCATCAGCCAGGTTTTACCGCGCCCGACGCCGCCCCACATGTACAGCCCCTGAACTGGCGCAGATTCACGTTTATTACGCCGCCCCAGCCAGCTACGCCATTTCCCCACGCGTTCGGATGTCCCCGCAGCGCCATCAGCAGCGCGTTCACATAACGCCTGATGTATCGCCTCCAGGCGCACAACGGTTTGCCGTTGCACCTCGTCCGGCTGATATTCACCAGCGGAAAGCGCCTGCTGATAAAGCGCTAAGGGTGTTGTTTGCTGTTGTGTTGTCTGTGGAATAACCATAGCCATCGCAATCCCTGAGAAAAAAGTTAGTCGTGTTTTGCTGTGTGTTGTCGTCGATTTAAGCCGTAATCGTCGCAGTTAACAACCTTGATGTCTGCGGTAGGTCAACATTCCTTTCTGTCATTGAGCATCAGGATTCCACTCAGGCAAGGTTAACGGTTATAGTGACTATTATTAAGTGAAAAACCCTACGGGACAACGACGTCAAAATAGGAGCTATTATGACTTGGGAGTATGCGCTGATAGGTTTAGTTGTCGGTATTATTATTGGTGCTGTAGCCATGCGCTTTGGTAACCGTAAGCTGCGGCAACAGCAGGTATTGCAGAATGAGCTGGAGAAAAGCAAAACCGAACTGGAAGATTATCGTCAGGAATTGGTGGGTCACTTCGCCCGCAGTGCGGAGCTGTTGGATAACATGGCGGATGATTATCGTCAGCTTTATCAACACATGGCGAAAAGCTCCAATAACCTGTTACCTAACGTTCCCGGTCAGGATAATCCGTTTAAATATCGTCTGACCGAATCAGAAGCGGATAACGATCAGGCTCCGGTGAACATGCCGCCGCGCGATTATTCCGACGGTGCATCAGGCCTGCTGCGTGGCGAACACCCGATTCGCAAGTAATTCAGTTTCCCCCTAAGCGTGAGGCTTTCTGTCTCACGCTTTCCACTCTCTTGTTCTACGCTTAAAACGCTTGTACGTTTAAGACGCGTACCGCAGGCTGTCATCGCCCGATCACGCATTAAAAAAGCGATAGTTACAATCTGCTGACGAAACAGCAGTGAACTTTACACATTGATCGCCAGTCTGACTCTTCACCGTGTCTTTAAGTTTATATATCATCGTTTTATTCATCCGCAGGCCGTGAGAGAGTTAATAACAATGAAAAAAACATCATTACTATTTAGTGCACTGGCAATGAGTATAGGTTTGACCCTGTCCACGCTTCCCGCTGCAAATGCTGCGCTGCCTGCCGTGGTTCAAGGTCAACAGACGCCAAGTCTGGCCCCGATGCTGGAGAAAGTTTTGCCAGCCGTCGTCAGCGTGCATGTTGAAGGTACACAGGTACAGCGTCAGCGCGTACCGGAAGAATTCAAGTTCTTCTTTGGCCCTAACTTCCCGACGGACAAACAAAATTCTCGCCCGTTTGAAGGACTGGGTTCTGGCGTCATTATTGACGCCGCAAAAGGTTACGTGCTCACCAACAATCACGTGATCAACAACGCCGACAAGATTCGCGTCCAGCTTAATGACGGACGTGAGTATGAGGCGAAATTGATTGGGCGTGATGAGCAGACCGATATCGCCCTGCTACAGCTGAATGACGCCAAGAATCTGGTCTCTGTAAAAATGGCCGATTCCGATCAACTGCGCGTCGGTGATTTTGCCGTTGCCGTGGGTAACCCGTTCGGCCTTGGTCAGACGGCGACGTCCGGTATTATCTCCGCGCTGGGACGTAGTGGCCTGAATCTTGAAGGGTTAGAAAACTTCATCCAGACCGATGCGTCCATCAACCGCGGTAACTCCGGCGGTGCGCTGGTTAACCTTAACGGCGAACTGATCGGTATCAATACCGCGATCCTGGCGCCGGGCGGTGGAAACATCGGTATCGGCTTCGCTATCCCTAGCAACATGGCCCAGAATCTGGCTCAGCAGCTGGTTGAATTTGGCGAAGTGAAGCGCGGGCTGCTGGGTATTAAAGGCAGCGAGATGACGTCGGAAATGGCGAAAGCCTTCAACGTCGACGCGCAGCGCGGCGCCTTCGTCAGCGAAGTCTTACCGAAATCTGCCGCATCCAAAGCCGGTATCAAGGCGGGTGACGTGTTGACGACGTTGGATGGTAAACCAATCAGCAGCTTTGCAGAACTGCGGGCCAAAGTCGGCACCACCGCGCCGGGCAAGACCGTGAAAATCGGCCTGCTGCGTGATGGTAAACCGCAGGAAGTTTCCGTCGTGTTGGACAACAGCTCATCGGCATCAACCAGCGCTGAAACGCTTTCACCGTCATTGCAGGGGGCTTCTCTGACTAATGGCCAACTGAAAGACGGCAGCAAAGGCGTACAGATCGATAACGTTGCTAAGGACACACCTGCAGCGCAGGTCGGTCTGCAAAAAGGCGATGTCATCATCGGCGTGAACCGCGAGCGTATTGAAAACATCACGCAACTGCGCAAACTGCTGGAAGCGAAGCCTTCCGTTCTGGCCTTGAATATCGTCCGGGGCGAAGAAACGATTTATCTGCTGCTACGTTAATCGCTTGCCGTCTTTTTCGGCAACTTAACTGGCAAGAACATCGCTAATGTTAAAAAATCGGACACCGAGCCATGCGGTGTCCGAACTTCTCGTGATATCCTCCCCTTATCTCCCTTTTTCCACAGTAAATCACGGCCATGCTTGCTAAGTTATTACGTTCAGCGCTCTTTGGTGCCCTCGTCGCCGGTATTATTCTGGCCGTACTGCCCTTTGTTGGGTCTGGCACGTCGTTTCTGAAAGGCAATGACAAAAATACTGATGGTTCGCCCATAAGCTACCATCAGGGAGTCAGCCATGCGGCGCCTGCTGTGGTGAACGTTTATAACCGGGTTGCCAAAGAGGGGAAACCTAGCGAAGTCGCCATTCATCCTCTCGGCTCCGGCGTCATCATGAATGAAAAAGGGTATATTTTAACCAACAAGCATGTGATTAATAACGTGCAACAAATCCAGATAGAGCTGTCAGACGGCAGACTGTACGAAGCCCGCGTGATCGGTTCCGATAGCCTGACAGACCTGGCTGTATTACAAATTGATGGCATCAACCTGCCCGTTATTTCGATAAATCCAGACCGTATACCGCACGTTGGCGATGTCGTGATGGCGATCGGCAACCCTTATAATCTGGGGCAAACCGTCACTCAGGGCGTTATCAGCGCCACTGGCCGCGTCAGCCTCAGCGCTTATGGTCAGCAAAGAAGTCAGGTAGGACGCCAAAACTTGCTGCAAACCGATGCGTCCATCAACCACGGAAATTCCGGCGGTGCGCTGGTCAATACGCTCGGTGAATTGGTCGGTATTAATACTCTCTCGTTTGATAAAAGCAGCAACGGTGAAACGCCGGAAGGCATTAGCTTCGCCATTCCCGTCGCGCTGGCGACCAAAGTGATGGGCAAACTCATCCGTGATGGTCGCGTGGTGCGTGGCTATATTGGCGTTAACGGCGTACAGATCGAAAATATTGAGAACAGCACGTCAACCAGCAACCGTGATGCGCAGGATAGATTAAGCGGGATTCTCGTTCAGACTATCGACCCAGGTGGACCAGCGGATAAAGCGGGTATTCGTGTCGAAGATGTCATCGTTAGCGTGAACAATAAGCCTGCACGCTCGATTATTGAAACCATGGAACAGGTTTCGGAAATACGCCCCGGCACTGTCATTCCGGTCACGATTGTGCGTGATAAAAATCAAGTCACGCTGCAAATGACAATTCAGGAATTCCCTACCCAATAACGGCATACAAGGTCGTTGATAAAGTCACATCGGAAGGTAAACAAGAAACCGGGTGGGAACCCACCCGGCTGACAAACCTAATTGTGAAGATAAACTAGCTAAAACGCTTACTCGTGCTCTTTCACGCGCTCGATGTTCGCACCTAACGCACGCAGCTTATCTTCGATGCGGTCATAGCCGCGATCGATGTGATAAATACGATCGACTATCGTCACACCTTCCGCGATACAACCGGCTAATACCAGACTGGCTGACGCACGTAAGTCGGTCGCCATCACCTGCGCACCGGACAGCTTATCAACGCCGTGGCAAATCACCGTGTTGCTCTCAATTTCCGCCTGTGCACCCATACGGATAAGCTCAGGCACGTGCATGAAACGGTTTTCGAAGATGGTTTCGGTAATCACGCCCGTCCCTTCCGCAACCAGATTCAGCAGGCTGAACTGCGCCTGCATATCGGTCGGGAATCCTGGATGTGGCGACGTGCGAACGGTAACGGCTTTTGGACGCTTACCGTGCATATCCAGACTGATCCAGTCTTCGCCGATTTCGATCTCCGCGCCCGCTTCGCGCAGCTTCGCCAATACCGCATCCAGCGTATCAGGACGAGTATTGCGACACATAATCTGACCACGAGATACCGCAGCCGCGACCAGGAAGGTCCCGGTTTCAATACGGTCAGGCACCACGCGGTAGACACCGCCGCCCAGACGCGCAACGCCTTCAATGGTGATTTTATCCGTGCCTGCACCGCTGATTTTCGCACCCAGCGTATTCAGGAAGTTTGCCGTATCGACAATCTCGGGTTCACGCGCGGCGTTCTCAATAATCGTGGTGCCTTCCGCCAGCGTCGCCGCACTCATGATGGTGACCGTGGCGCCCACGCTCACTTTATCCATCACGATGTGCGCACCTTTCAGGCGGCCATCAACCGTTGCTTTGACATAGCCTTCTTCCAGTACGATCTGCGCACCGAGCTGCTCAAGGCCGTAAATGTGCAAATCTACCGGGCGCGCGCCAATCGCACAGCCGCCAGGCAGCGAGACCTGACCTTGACCAAAACGCGCCACCAGCGGCCCTAAAGCCCAAATAGAGGCGCGCATGGTTTTCACCAGATCGTACGGCGCACAAAACACGTTTACATCGCTGGCATCCACATGGACGGAACCGTTACGCTCAACGCGCGCACCCAGCTGACCAAGCAGCTTCATGGTGGTATCAATATCACGCAGTTTCGGTACGTTCTGAATTTCTACCGGTTCTTCTGCGAGTAGCGCAGCGAACAGGATGGGCAACGCAGCATTCTTGGCGCCAGAAATGGTCACTTCCCCCGCTAAGCGGGTTGGGCCCTGAACACGAAATTTATCCATAGTCTTTGTATCTCGATGTCTTAATTCAATATGTCGTCACACTGATACCGGCCGTTTATTCCCACTCGCGGGGGAATAAGACTTAGAAGCCGTTCAGTTTACGGTCGCGTTGCCACTCTTCCGGCGTATAAGCCTTGATTGACAGCGCATGAATACGGTTATCCGCGATGTACTCCATCAGCGGCGCATAAACAGCCTGCTGTTTTTTTACTCGGCTCATTCCAGCAAAAAGTCCGCCCACTACGATGACCTGAAAATGGCTGCCATCACCAGAAACATGGGCTTCTTCCAGTGCCAATGCGTTCATCAGCACGTCTTTAATTTCGTTATTTTCCATCGCTCTCGATTTCTATGTCAGGGGGAGATGATTTACAGGGAGGTATCTTAGATGAATATGACGCTATCTTAAACAAAGAATACGCCCCTTCAGACGATGCCTAAAGGGGCGAATCCGGTAACCCGCGTTACCGTTTAAGACACAGGAATGATTTCATTCAGGTTATAGAGCGCAATGAGCGTTTTTAGCCGATCGCTGGCACCGACAATCGTTATCTCTCCGCCTGAAGACGGTTGCTGATAAACGTGCATCAGCAATGCTAACCCCGCAGAATCAACGCGGTTTAATCCAGACACATCCAGCGTGGTTTTACCCGCCAGCAACGATTCACGCTGCTGCCAGAACGGTAACAGCGTTTCACGATCCAGCTCGCCCGTTAACGCCAGCGTGGAGTCCTGCGCCTGCCAGTTCAATGCGTTCACCATGTTCGTACCCAAATTACTTTTTCTGATCCAACGTGATGGTCTGCTTCGCCGAGGATTCCAGCTGTTTAGTCAGGCCATCCACGCCGTTCTGACGCAATATTGCCGCCCACTCGTTCTGCTTGGTGGTGATCATACTGACGCCTTCGGCAATCATGTCGTACGCCTGCCAGTTACCGGTTTTACTGTTCTTACGCCATTGGAAATCCAGACGTACCGGAGGACGGCCGCCGTTATCAATGATGGTGACGCGAATAGAAACGATATCGGCATCTCCCAGCGGTTTCTCAGGGGCGATCTGGTAGGTCTGCCCGTTATACATCGCTAGCGCCTGGCCGTAAGCCTGCTCCAGATAGGCTTCAAACGCTTTGAAGTAGGCATCACGCTGTGCCGGTGTCGCATCTTTGTAGTAACGACCCAGAACCAGCGCACCGGCGTATCTCACCTGAACATACGGCAGCAGCTCTTCACGTACGACGGTACGCAAATAATCAGGGTTTTGTTTGATATTTGGTTGTTCGTTCTTTAAACGATCAAAAGTTTTTTCCGCCGCTTCATTCATTAAACGATAGGGATTCGTTTGATCCGCCGCGTTGGCTAATGGCGCGACCACCAGTAAAGCCACCATCAGTAAACGTTTAAACATGCAGATATCCTCTTATGGATGTGAAGGAACAGGTTCGTTGTTGTGTTCAGGGGTTGCCGCAGAATTGGCACCCGGCTCCGTACCTGATTGACCGGCATTATCTTCGCTATTGCTACCGCTCTTATATAGGAATTGACCGATGAGATCTTCAAGCACCATCGCTGACTTGGTGTCCTGAATCACACCGCCGTCTTTCAGGATCGCGGTGCCCATTTCCTCATCTTCAAACCCAATGTTCAGCGACAAATACTGTTCGCCCAGCAAGCCGGAGGTGCGAATGGCCAGAGAGCTGGTATCAGGAATATGATCGTAGCGCTGCTGGATATCCATCGCCACACGCGGCAGGTACGTTTTCTCGTCCAGCGAAATATCCGCTACGCGGCCAACAACCACGCCGCCAATTCTGATCGGAGAACGCGCTTTCAACCCGCCAATGTTGTCAAACGTCGCATACAGACGATACGTCGGCTCGCTACCAATCGATTTAAGATCGGCGACTTTCAGACATAAAAAGAGGATGGCAGCCAGCGCGATCAACATAAACACACCAACCCAGACTTCAGTTTTCTTTGTTTGCATCGACTCAGTTCCCAAACATCAGTGCTGTCAGCACAAAATCCAATCCCAGTACCGCTAACGACGAGTGCACGACGGTTCGGGTCGTTGCACGGCTGATCCCTTCAGACGTCGGGATCGCGTCATAGCCGTTAAACAGTGCAATCCAGGTCACGGTAATCGCAAATACGATACTTTTAATCACGCAGTTCAAGACATCCTGACGCCAGTCAACCGCGCCCTGCATCGCAGACCAGAAGAACCCGCTGTCGATGCCTTTCCAGTCCACACCGACCAGCGCGCCGCCCCAAATGCCCACCGCGACAAAGATCACCGCCAGCAGCGGCATACTGATTAATCCCGCCCAGAAGCGCGGCGCGACAACGCGGCGCAGCGGATCGACCGCCATCATCTCCATGCTGGAGAGCTGTTCTGTCGCCTTCATCAGGCCAATTTCCGCTGTCAGCGCGGAACCCGCACGACCCGCGAACAGCAATGCTGTCACCACCGGACCGAGTTCACGCAGCAGCGACAGCGCCACCATCATGCCCAGGCTGGCCTCGGCGCTGTAAGTCGTCAGGATGATATAGCCCTGCAAACCCAGCACCATGCCGATAAACAGGCCGGAAACCATGATGATAAGCAGCGACTGCACACCAACGCTGTAAAGCTGTTTCACCAACAGCGGCCACTGTTTTCTGAATTCGGGTTTACCCACCAATGCATTAAACAGCATCAGCCCGGCGCGCCCAAACGCGGCACTGGTGGAGATTCCCTGACGCCCTAACGACGCCAACGTCCGTAATAACATGACTGCGTTAACCCCCTGAACCTAGCAGCGACGTTTTATAGTCGCCCGCCGGAAAACGGAAAGGCACTGGCCCGTCGGCGATACCATCCAGGAACTGACGCACCTGCGGGTCATTGTTTGCCCTCAGTTGATCCGCGGTCCCTTCCCCAATCACCCGCTTATCGGCCACGATATACGCGTAATCGGCAATGCTCATCACCTCCGGCACATCGTGAGAAACCACAATGCAGGTCACGCCCAATGCATGATTCAACTCGTCGATAAGCTTCACCAGTGTCCCGAGCGTAATCGGGTCTTGCCCGACAAAAGGCTCATCAAACATAATCAGCTGCGGGTCAAGCGCGATGGCTCTCGCCAACGCCGCGCGCCGCGCCATGCCGCCGGAAAGCTCCGCGGGCATCAGTTTCGCCGCGCCGCGTAGCCCCACCGCTTCCAGCTTCATCATGACGATGCTACGCAACAGTTCTTCCGGCAGTTTAGTGTGTTCACGCAGCGGCCAGGCGACATTATCAAACACATTCAAATCGGTGAATAACGCACCGGACTGAAACAACATGCTCATTTTCTTGCGCGCGTTGTACAACTCACTGCGCGACAACGTCGGGATATTCTCGCCATCAAACCAGATTTCGCCGCTGTCAGGCGGTAGCTGTCCGCCAATCAGGCGTAAAAGCGTGGTTTTACCGATACCGGAAGGCCCCATGATCGCGGTAACCTTGCCTTTAGGCACATTCAGCGTGATGTCCGTAAAAATCTCTCGCTCTCCGCGCCGAAAGCTAAGACCACGGATCTCGACCAGATTAGTTGCCTCATGGTTCATTATTTCCATTCCTTACCCATCAGTACGCTCATAAAGAGGTCTTTCACTCCAGCCTAACGGCTGGCTTTCATCAAGGTGCGAGTTTTACAAAAACTTACCGTCAGTTCTTGTCCAAAATGGCGGCACAAACCGTTACTGGGTTTTACTTATCGCGACAGGTTTTACTTTTTCGCCAAGCACCGTCAGAATTAGCACTCATCACAGAAAATGCTTTTTGTGCGAAAATCGTCCAGAAATACTGACTTATTCGACAACAAGCCGGTGATTATATCCTATTAAAGGACGCTGCATGCTTTTTGCAACACTACTCTTGTTCGTTGGTTTGCTACTACTGGTTTACGGTGCCGAT
The DNA here is from genome assembly GCF_026800125.1 of Pectobacterium jejuense. Lineage (NCBI taxonomy): Bacteria > Pseudomonadati > Pseudomonadota > Gammaproteobacteria > Enterobacterales > Pectobacteriaceae > Pectobacterium > Pectobacterium jejuense. The sequence continues at coordinate 11,225 of NZ_JAPQKX010000014.1, forward strand.
CGTCTTGTCTATGGCGCCGCCGTGCTTGCGCGTTCTCTTGGCTTACCTCCTTTCGTCATCGGCATCACCATTGTCGGCTTCGGCACCTCGCTACCCGAGCTGATTGTTTCCGTTACCGCCGCCTTAAACGATCAGAACGATATGGCCGTCGGTAATGTTATCGGCTCTAATATCGCCAATATCTTACTCATTCTCGGCAGCGCGGCTCTCATTCGCCCGCTAACGGTACATTCGGCCATCCTGCGCCGGGAATTGCCGCTCATGTTGTCCGTCACTTTATTGTGTGGCGTTTTACTGCATGATAGCTACCTGAGCCGCACCGACGGCATAATGCTGCTCTTTGCCGCCATTCTGTGTCTGGTGTTGATACTTCGCATGGCACAACGGGCGCAGCGGGAAGGCGGCGATAGCCTGACGCGCGAGCAGTTGGCGGAGCTCCCGCAGGATGACAGCAGCCAGATGGTCGCCGTGCTGTGGTTGATTCTCGGTATGATTATTTTACCCATGGCCGCCCGTATGGTGGTGGATAACGCCACCGTCATTGCACGCTACTTCGATGTCAGTGAGTTGACTATCGGGCTGACCATATTGGCGATTGGCACCAGCCTGCCTGAGCTTGCTACCGCCATCGTCGGGACGCTGAAGAAAGAAGATGATATTGCGTTGGGCAACCTGATTGGCTCGAACATTTTTAATATTGCGATTGTTCTGGGCGTACCTGCTCTGCTCTCGCCGGGCGCACTGAACCCTCTGGCTTTTCAGCGCGACTATTGGGTCATGCTGGCGGCGAGCGTGTTATTAACCGCACTGTGCCTCAGCAAAAAACGCCGTATAGGACAGAGCGCAGGCACATTATTATGCTGCGCGTTTATCGCCTATCTGACAGCTCTATTTTGCTTTTCATAAGCAGTTTTGTTTTTCATAAGACGCTCTGTTTTTCATCATAATCAGGACTATTGGTATGTCACAGTTTGAACAAGATGCTCATCTAAAACAGCAGTCTGACCGTGCACTATCCGATCATGCACCACAAGCCGATCACGCACCACTATCCGATCACGCACCACAAGCCGATCACACGCGACAAAAGGCTCATGAACTACCAGCAGATTTCGATTTCCAGCAAGCGGGCAAGCAGGTACTGAGTATCGAGCGCGATGGGCTTGCGCAATTAGACCAGTACATTGATGACAACTTTACCCTCGCCTGCAAAAAGATATTCGATTGCCAGGGCAAAGTGGTGGTGATGGGAATGGGCAAATCCGGCCACATCGGCTGTAAGATTGCCGCGACCTTCGCCAGCACCGGTACGCCTGCTTTTTTTGTTCATCCAGGCGAAGCCAGCCACGGTGACCTCGGCATGGTGACGCCCCACGATATCGTGATCGCCATTTCCAACTCTGGCGAATCCCATGAAATTCTGTCGCTGATTCCCGTGCTGAAACGCCAGAAAGTGTTCCTGATCTGCATGACCAGCGCACCAGAAAGCACGATGGGTAAGGCGGCGGATATTCACCTGTGCGTTCACGTCCCGCAGGAAGCCTGCCCGCTCGGTCTGGCCCCCACCACCAGCACCACCGCAACGTTGGTCATGGGCGACGCGCTGGCCGTGGCGTTGTTACAGGCGCGCGGCTTTACTGCCGAAGATTTCGCGCTTTCTCACCCCGGTGGCGCACTCGGCCGCAAACTTTTACTGCGCGTCAGCGATATCATGCATTCGGGTGATGAGATTCCCCATGTCCCACACGATGCCTCGCTGCGTGATGCACTGGTGGAAATTACGCGCAAAAATCTGGGTATGACGGTAATCTGCGAGGCAGATATGAAAATTCAGGGCATCTTTACCGATGGTGACCTGCGCCGCATCTTCGACATGAATATTGACTTGAACAGCGCGCGCATTGCTGATGTGATGACCGCGGGCGGCATCCGGGTCGCACCGCAAACGCTGGCGGTGGATGCACTTAACCTGATGCAGTCGCGCCACATCACCTCCGTGCTGGTGGCAGAAAACGATCGTCTGGTCGGGATCGTCCATATGCACGATATGCTGCGGGCTGGCGTGGTTTAAAAAGAAAGGATAATAATGAATGAGTGAGGTCAGGGCGCAAACCGATACCTGCTATGGGCCTGTCGATCAACAGGTACTGGATAAAGCCCGTGAGGTTCGCCTGTTAATTTGCGACGTTGACGGCGTGATGTCCGATGGTCTGATTTATATGGGTAATCACGGCGAAGAACTGAAAGCCTTTAACGTCCGCGACGGCTATGGTATTCGCTGCTTGCTGACGTCCGATATTGAGGTTGCCATCATTACCGGGCGTTCAGCAAAACTGCTGGAAGATCGGTGTAAGACGCTGGGCATTAACCATCTTTATCAGGGGCAATCGGATAAGGTTTTGGCCTTCAACGATCTGTTGGATAAACTGTCAGTAACGGCAAATCAGGTGGCGTATATCGGCGACGATATGATCGACTGGCCAGTGATGGCACAGGTCGGGCTGAGCGTTGCCGTGGCAGACGCCCACCCGCTGCTGTTACCACGCGCAGATTATGTCACCCGCATTGCGGGAGGTCGTGGCGCAGTACGTGAGCTGTGTGATTTGATTCTGTTCTCGCAGGACAAGCTGGAGCATGCCAAAGGGTTGTCAATATGAGTAAAACCAAGCGTTGGCTCACCGCCTTCCTGGCCCTGTTAGTGCTTATCCTCATCGGCTGGAATATTGCGGATGACGACACGGTAGCGGCACCGGATGCGAACGACCCCGCCGTGCCGGTTTATACCAGCGAAAAGACGAACACGCAGGTATACAGCCCTGCGGGTAAGCTGAGCTACAGACTGATTTCGGAAAAAGCGGAATATTTCAACGACGAGCAGTTGAGCTGGTTTACCAAGCCTGTTGCCACGCTGTTCAATGAACAAGGCACGGCAACCTGGTCAGTACGCGCCGATCGCGCCAAGCTGACAAAAGACAAGATGCTCTATCTGTACGGCAACGTTGAGGTGAATAGCCTGACGAAAGACGCACAGCTTCAGCGCATCACAACGAATAATGCCCAGGTGAATCTGGTCACGCAGGACGTCTCTTCCGATGATGAAGTCACCCTGTACGGCGCCAGCTTCACGTCAAGCGGAATGAAAATGCGCGGGAATCTGCGTAACAAAACGGCCGAGTTGATCGAAAAGGTAAAAACCTCTTATGAAATCCAAAACCAATAATCTGATGCGTAACACCCTGATCGCCAGCTCGCTGTTCGCCGTCAGCGTTTCCGCTTTTGCCGTGACCGGCGATAGCAATCAACCTATTCACATTGATTCAGCACAGCAATCTCTGGACATGCAGGGCAACACGGTAACGTTCACCGGTAATGTTGTCGTGAAGCAAGGCACGATTGAAGTAAAAGCCGACAAGGTCGTCGTGACGCGTCCACAAGGCACGCAAGGCAGTGAAGTGGTGGAAGGTTACGGCAACCCCGTGACGTTCTACCAGATGCAGGACAACGGCAAACCGGTGAAAGGTCACGCGCAGAAAATCCGCTACGAGCTGGCCAAAGACTTTCTGGTGCTAACGGGCAATGCCTATCTGGAACAGCAGGACAGCAATGTCAAAGGCGATCGCATCACCTATCTGGTGAAACAGCAACAGATGGAAGCGACCAGCGACAAAGGAAAACGCGTGACGACGGTGTTGGTCCCTTCTCAGCTTCAGGAGAAAGAGAACAAGAGCCAGCCTTCTCGTTCTCAGCAACCGCAACCACGGGTCACTGAATAAGTTATGGCAACATTAACCGCAGAAAATCTAGCCAAGGCGTACAAAGGCCGTAAGGTCGTGGAAAACGTCAGTCTCACCGTGAATTCCGGCGAGATCGTCGGCCTGCTTGGGCCGAACGGTGCTGGCAAAACAACAACGTTCTACATGGTCGTGGGTATTGTTCCGCGTGATGAAGGACGAATCGTCATTGACGATGACGACATCAGCCTGCTTCCTTTGCACGAACGTGCGCTGCGCGGTATCGGCTATCTGCCGCAGGAAGCCTCTATCTTCCGCCGCTTAAGCGTGTATGACAATCTGATGGCGGTGTTACAGATCCGTAAAGATCTGACGACCGAACAGCAGGAAGATCGTGCCAATGAGCTAATGGAAGAATTCCATATTATTCATTTGCGCGATAGTCTGGGACAATCGCTGTCCGGTGGAGAAAGACGCCGCGTAGAGATTGCGCGTGCGCTGGCAGCGAATCCGAAGTTCATCCTGCTGGATGAACCGTTTGCGGGCGTAGACCCGATCTCCGTACTGGATATTAAAAAAATCATTGAGCATCTGCGTGACAGCGGGCTTGGCGTGTTGATTACCGATCATAACGTCCGCGAAACGCTTGATGTCTGTGAACGAGCCTACATCGTGAGTCAGGGTAACCTGATCGCCCACGGTTCACCGACCGACATTCTGGCCGATGAACAGGTGAAACGCGTCTATCTGGGCGAAGGCTTCCGACTCTGATAGGGTAATATTTTATCTTTGCAGTACTTATGGGACGTTAGCGCGATTTATGAAGCAAGGTTTGCAACTCAGGCTTAGCCAGCAACTGGCCATGACTCCACAGCTCCAACAGGCGATCCGCCTGTTGCAACTGTCCACGCTTGAATTGCAACAGGAAATTCAACTGGCGCTGGAAAGCAATCCGTTGCTCGAACAAACGGATCAGCACGACGAAATCGAGTCATTTGAAAAGGCAGACAGCGACTCACTGGATACCGGTGAAGCCCTCGAACAAAGAGACATGCCGGAAGAATTGCCACTCGATGCGACCTGGGATGAAATCTACTCCGCAGGCACGCCGTCGGGCACTGGCACCGACTATCGCGATGAAGAACTGCCGATTTACCAAGGCGAAACCACGCAAACGCTTCAGGATTACCTGATGTGGCAGGTTGAGCTAACGCCGTTTTCCGATACCGACGCGGCTATCGCGACCTCTATCGTCGATGCAGTGGACAACACCGGCTACCTGACCGTACCGCTGCAGGACATTCTTGACAGCATCGGTGACGACGACGTGACGCTGGAAGAAGTTGAAGCCGTACTCAAACGCGTGCAGCGCTTCGATCCCGTTGGCGTCGCCGCTCGCGATCTGCGTGATTGTCTGCTGGTGCAGCTTTCCCAGTTTGTCGACGACACGCCACGCTTAGCCGAAGCGCGTCTGATCGTCAGCGATCATCTCGATCTGTTAGCCAATCATGATTTCCGCAGCCTGATCCGCATCACGCGCCTGAAAGAAGACGTGCTGAAAGAAGCGCTGGCGCTGATCCAATCGCTCGATCCCCGTCCGGGACAGTCGATCAACACCGGTGAATCCGAATACGTAATTCCTGACGTGCTGGTACGTAAAGTTCAAGGGATCTGGGCCGTCGAACTGAACACCGACAGCGTTCCCCGGTTGCAGATTAACCAGCAGTATGCGGCGCTGGGTAACAGCGCGCGCAACGACAGCGACGGGCAGTTTATTCGTAGCAATCTGCAAGAAGCGCGCTGGCTCATCAAAAGCCTGGAAAGTCGCAATGACACGCTGCTGAAGGTCACCCGCTGCATCGTCGAGCAGCAGCAGGATTTCTTCGAGCAGGGCGAAGAATTCATGAAGCCCATGGTACTGGCAGACATCGCTCAAGCGGTGGATATGCATGAATCCACCATCTCACGCGTGACGACACAGAAGTTCCTGCACAGCCCACGCGGCATTTTTGAGCTAAAATATTTCTTCTCCAGCCACGTTAATACCGATAGCGGCGGAGAAGCCTCGTCAACGGCAATCCGCGCGTTGGTGAAGAAGCTTATTGCAGCGGAAAACCCCGTGAAGCCACTGAGCGATAGCAAGCTTACGGCACTGCTCTCCGATCAGGGCATCATCGTGGCGCGTCGAACCGTGGCAAAATACCGAGAGTCTTTATCTATCCCACCATCGAATCAGCGTAAACAACTGGTTTGATCTCAACAGAGAAGGAAGACACTATGCAGCTCAACATTACCGGACACCACATCGATATCACTGAACCACTGCGTGATTTTGTGAATGGCAAGTTTGCCAAATTAGAGCAGTATTTTGACCGGATTAATCAGGTCAATGTGGTATTGAGAGTGGAAAAAGTTCAGCAAATTGCCGAGGCCACGCTCCACGTTAATGGCGGCGAGCTGCATGCAACCTCAGAGGCGGCAGATATGTACGCCGCGATAGATTTATTGATTGATAAGCTGGCGAGACAGCTCAATAAGCATAAAGATAAACTCAAGCAGCACTAATTTTCTCCTTTGCCGTTTGGCAAAGGACAAACTCGGCCCATCCATCGGGTGGGTCGGAATCACCAGAAGTGAAAGCGTCGTTAAGTGAAAATAAAATGAACCACGATCCCGTATTGCAGCTCAGCACCGTATTACGTCCTGAGTGCACCCGAAGCACCGTCCACTGCCAGAGTAAGAAACGGGCATTGGAAATTATCAGTGAGCTGGCCGCCAGGCAGCTTAACATTCCTTCGCAGATTATCTTTGATGCCATCCTGACCCGGGAGCGGATGGGCAGCACGGGAATCGGCGGCGGCATTGCCATTCCTCACGGTAAGCTGGAAGACGATAATGCGCTGGGTGCCATCGGTGTTTTCATCCAGTTAGAGCAGCCGATCGCTTTCGATGCCATTGATAATCAGGCCGTTGATCTGCTTTTTGCCTTGCTGGTTCCAGCGGAACAATGTAAAACCCATTTGCATACCCTGTCGCTTGTTGCCAAGCGGCTGGCAGATAAAACGGTTTGCCGACGCCTGCGTGCGGCGCAAAGCGATGAAGAGCTGTACCAGATTATGACGGAAGCCGGTTAAGCCGGATGGTAGTCATGTTCACGATGACGGGCGATTTGCTGGGATTCAGAGAATGCTTGCAATCCATGCGCTAAGCCGTCATTTTTTTAGCTATACATCACTTTATAAAAACAGTGGCAATGAAAATTCGCCATCACATTGCCAGAGGGGAGTCGTCAGATGGTGCTGATGATTGTCAGTGGTCGCTCAGGTTCAGGAAAATCTGTCGCCCTGCGCGCACTGGAAGATATGGGGTTCTACTGCGTAGATAACCTGCCAGTGGTTCTACTGCCAGAACTGGCTAATACGCTTGCGGCACGTAACATTTCCGCAGCAGTCAGCATTGACGTGCGCAATATGCCGGAATCACCAGAGATCTTCGAGCATGCCATGGAGCAACTGCCACCCAGCTTCTCGCCTCAACTGCTGTTTCTGGATGCCGATCGCAATACGCTGATTCGTCGCTACAGTGACACCCGTCGCCTTCACCCGCTCTCCAGCAAGAATCTGTCACTGGAAAGCGCCATTGATGAAGAAAGCGACCTGCTGGAGCCGCTGCGTTCACGCGCCGACCTGATTATCGACACCTCAGAGATGTCGGTACATGAACTGGCCGAAATGCTGCGTACCCGACTGCTCGGCAAGCGAGAACGCGAGCTCACGATGGTGTTCGAATCGTTCGGCTTCAAGCACGGTATCCCTATCGATGCGGATTACGTCTTTGACGTGCGCTTCCTACCTAACCCGCATTGGGATCCGAAACTGCGCCCGATGACCGGTCTGGATAAGCCCGTTGCATCCTTCCTCGACAGGCACACCGAAGTTCACAACTTCATCTACCAGACCCGCAGCTATCTGGAACTGTGGCTGCCGATGCTGGAAACCAATAACCGCAGCTACCTGACCGTCGCCATTGGCTGTACCGGCGGTAAACACCGCTCCGTCTACGTCGCCGAACAGCTGGCTGACTACTTCCGCTCACGCGGTAAGAACGTGCAGTCGCGCCACCGTACGCTGGAAAAACGTAAACCCTCGTAATCGTCGGCAAACCAGTACAACCAGGTAACCTATGACAGTCCGGCAAACGGTTGAAATCAAAAACAAGCTGGGCATGCACGCTCGCCCAGCCATGAAGCTGTTCGAGCTGGTGCAGAGCTTTGATGCAGAAGTGATCCTGCGTAATGACAGCGGCACCGAAGCCGAAGCCAGCAGCGTGATTGCTATGCTAATGCTGGACTCGGCCAAAGGGCGGCTCATCGAGGTAGAAGCGACGGGTCCGGATGAAGAACAGGCGCTTGCCGCCGTCATCGGGCTGTTCGAAGCCGGGTTCGACGAAGACTAGCGATTTCCTTGTATGACGGGTATCTGCCAGCCTTCGTGACAAGGATCGCTTCACTTTCCTCCCCGAACCTCCTACTATCTACCTCTATAAATCATAATATTTTCTTATACCCCCTGCTCCTTTGGGTGCGGGGGGTTATTTTTATATCATCTGAAAATACCAACTGGAGAGGAGTATGACGAAACCTAACCTGACAATCAGTGAATTGGATGCAGAACGTCTGGATATGTTATTGGAGCAGCCCGCCTTTGCGGACAGCGATATCGCACAGGCGTTAAATGAGGAGCTGGATCGGGCGGACATTCTGCCTTCGGCATCAATTCCCTCACATGTCGTCACCATGAATAGTCGGGTGCGTTTCCGCGATCTGAATACCAACGAAGAGCACATCCGCACGCTGGTTTATCCGGCCGCGGTGAAGGACAGTCAGGAACCGCTGTCGGTGATGGCTCCGCTGGGCGCGGCACTATTGGGAATGCATGTGGGAAATTCGATCACCTGGCAGTTGCCAAACGGTGAAGAAACGCGAATTGAAGTACTAGAACTACTCTATCAGCCAGAAGCCGCAGGCGAGTACCACCGCTAAATTAGCGAGTATGATGCCCACTATCGGCATAGAGTAACAGCCGTCGGACACTGCCGACGGCGACGGTTATTCACAAAGAGCAGGCTTATTCCCCTGCGATCTTCATCTCTGGCAGCAACACGGAACCACACTGGATATTGCTTCGGGTTTCGATATCGTTCCCCACCGTCACAATATTACGCAGCATGTCTTTCAGGTTACCCGCGATGGTAATCTCGCTAACCGGATACTGAATTTCGCCGTTTTCGACCCAGAAGCCGGATGCTCCACGGGAATAATCCCCCGTCACACCGCTCACACCCTGCCCCATCAATTCGGTCACCAGCAGGCCTTTGCCCATCTGTTTCAACATACCGTTGAAATCCAGACCCTGTCCGGCAATCCGCCAGTTATGAATGCCACCCGCATGGCCGGTGCTCTGCATTCCCAACTTACGCGCGGAGTAGCTTGTCATGAGCCAGGTCTGCAACACGCCTGCCTTCACAATGTCACGCGCCTGCGTCCGCACGCCTTCGCTGTCGAACGGTGTAGAGGCCAGCCCTCTCAGCAGATGCGGCTGTTCCTCAATCGTCAGCCACTCCGGCAGAATCTGCTGACCCAGCTTATCCAGCAGGAAAGTGGATTTACGATAAACGCTGCCCCCGCTGATGGCGCCAACCAAATGGCCAAACAGGCCCGTCGCCACTTCCGCAGAAAACATCACCGGTGCCTGCATGGTGGACAGTTTACGCGGGGACAGGCGGGATAACGTGCGGCGTGCACACTCTTCGCCTACCCATTCCGGGCTGCGCAAGTCATCCAGCGCACGGCCGACGGTGTAGGCATAGTCCCGCTCCATATCGCCATTTACTTCGGCAATCACACAGCTGGACATGGAGTGACGGCTAGAGCAGTAGCTTTTCAGCAGACCGTGGCTATTGCCGAATACCTTAACGCCGTAGTGGCTGTTAAAACTGCCGCCTTCGGTGTTGGTGATGCGCTTATCAGCCTGTAAGGCGGCCTGCTCTGCGCGAGCGGCTAATTCAATGCCGCGATCCGCATCCAGCTCGGTCGGATGGAACAGATCCAGATCCGGCGCGTCAAACGCCAGAAGATCGCGATCCGCCGGGCCAGCAAAAGGATCTACAGAGGTATAACGAGCAATATCCAGCGCGGCCTGTACGGTACGGGCTATCGCATCCGGGCTGAGATCGGTAGACGATGCGCTGCCTTTACGCTGTTGGTGATAAACCGTAATACCCAACGCACCATCGCTGTTGAATTCAACATTTTCAACATCACCATAACGGGTACTGACGCTAATGCCCGTCGTTTTTGACACCGCGACTTCTGCCGCATCAGAACCGGCACGCGCCAGTTCCAGCGCCTGAGCAACCGCGAGCTCCAGCGCTTTACGCTGCTCTGCAACCTGAGTAGTTATCGTCATTGTTCTGCCATAATGAGTGGAAGAAAGCTCACCATCATCATCCCCGCAACGAGCACGAAAGGGGCGTATACTCTCTATACTTCGCGCAGCCAACACGCAGGTAACGTGAAGTATGAGGAGCATAAAATGGTGTAGCATAATGCTTTCTAGTCTAACAGGATCTACGGACAATTTCGCACAAAGCCCAAACCTGTTAGTATCAGCCTCTTTTTTCTGGTGGGCACGCTGTTCACCATCCCGGAGCCGCTACGCGTAGCGTTACGAATTGCTCCTGGACACTTTTTAGGAGCCAACCATGAAGCAAAAGTACGAAGACTGGCTGAATGACGTCCCAGATAACCAAGAAGACGACGAAGATGATGAAATTATCTGGGTCAGCAAAAGTGAAATAAAGCGCGATGCCGAAGCGCTGAAAGATCTCGGCGCGGAACTGGTCGATCTGGGTAAAAACGCCCTGGAGAAGATCCCGTTGGACGACGATCTGCGTGCGGCGGTGGAACTGGCGCAGCGGATCAAGAAAGAAGGCCGCCGCCGCCAGCTACAGCTGATTGGTAAAATGCTGCGCGCCCGCGATCCAGAGCCGATCCAAACCGCGCTGGATAAGCTGAACAACCGTCATAATCAGCAGGTGGCGTTATTCCACAAGCTGGAACAGCTGCGCGACCGTCTGATTGAAGAGGGTGACGACGTAGTCCCCGATATTCTGGCGCTGTATCCTCACGCTGACCGTCAGCAGTTACGTTCTCTGGTGCGTAATGCGCAGAAAGAGAAAGCGACGAATAAACCGCCGAAATCCGCCCGCCAGATCTTCCAGTATCTGCGCGAACTGGCTGAGACCAAAGACTAACGGCGATCGTGGGATGAGGAGCATGCCTCATTCATCCCACGTATTACCTATACTGTCTTATCGGTATTCAATCGGATTCGATCAGTTCCGATCGCAACATCCCTTCAGATCACAACCCGCCCAAATGCCAGGTTTTCACTTCCAGAAACTCGTCCAGCCCCAGAACCGAGCCTTCGCGGCCTAATCCTGACTCTTTCACACCGCCGAAGGGGGCTAATTCGGTTGAAACCGCGCATTCGTTAATACCAACCATGCCGCTCTCCAGCGCTTCTGCCACGCGGAACACACGCTGCAAATTCTGGCTGTAGAAGTAGGCGGCCAGACCAAACGGCGTATTGTTGGCGCGCTGAATCACCTCTTCTTCCGTTTTGAAACGGAAACAGGGAGCAACCGGACCAAACGTTTCTTCCTGCGCCAGCAGCATCGCTTCGTTGGCATCAACAATCACCGTCGGCTCAAAGAAGCTGTGGCCCAGCTTGTGCCGTTTACCACCGACCAGCGCCTTACCTCCCTTTTCCACCGCGTCATTGACGTGCTTTTCTACTTTCTCAACGGCAGCATCGTCAATCAGCGGACCGAGTACAACGCCGTCATCCATACCGTTACCGACCTTCAGCTTCTTCACTTCTTCCGCGAGCAGAGAGACAAACTCATCGTAGACGCCATCCTGAATATAAAACCGGTTGGCGCTGACACAAACCTGACCCGCATTACGGAAACGGTTAGCTATCGCGCCTTTCACTGCGGCCTGAATATCCGCGTCATCAAACACGATATAAGGCGCGTTGCCGCCCAGTTCCATCGACACTTTCTTCATGGTATCTGCCGCGTTGCGCACCAGCGTTTTCCCCACTTCTGTCGAGCCGGTGAAGGAAATTTTGCGCACTTTATCGCTCGCCATGACGGTATCGCTGATCGCCTGCGTATCGCCTGCCACGCCGTTGAGTACGCCATCCGGCACACCCGCCTGCTGCGCCAGCGCCAACAGGGCAAACGCAGACAGCGGCGTGTTGTTCGCAGGTTTGATGACGCCGGTACATCCCGCGGCCAGCGCCGGCCCCAGCTTACGCGTCAGCATCGCCAGCGGGAAATTCCACGGTGTAATGGCGACAACGACCCCAACGGGTTCACGCGTGGCGTAAATCTTCGATCCGGGCTTAGCCGGCGGAATAATCTCACCGTTCGCCCGCTTGCCCTGCTCAGCAAACCACTGAATGAAATTCGCCGCATAGACGACTTCACCTTCGGCTTCCTGCACGGGCTTGCCCTGCTCGGCGGTCATCAACTCCGCCAGATAGCGTTTATTTTCCAGAATCAGTTCGTACCAGCGGTACAGAATTTCAGAACGCTCCTTCGCGGTTTTACGCTTCCAGGCAGGAAAGGCGGCATAGGCGGCGTCAATCGCCGCCTGCGTCTCTTTCTTTCCCGCTTTCGCCACGCTGGCAATCGACTCGCCCGTCGCCGGATTCACGACCTCGAAGGTCGCGCCGCTCTGCTGCCATTTCCCCGCAGCAAAGTAGCCCGTTTTAAACAGTTCATGATTCTGCAGATTTTGTCCTGACATCGTATTACCTCCTGAAAAGGGTCATATTCCATGACGTTATGAGGGAAGCTATAGATAATTCAGTATAGAAGTGATGGGCGGAGGCTGCGGTACTCTCGGATTAATCGTCAGAGTTACCGCTCCACCTCGCCCACTGAGATTAGTTGCTCAGCGCATGCTGATAGTCACGCAGGATCCCGGTCAATCGCCCGACAGGCGCTGTTACGCTCGGCGGTAGCTGCTGTTCTGTCAGCATCTGCTGGTAGCGTTCAAGCTCGTCCAACAGCTGCGTGAAATAGCGGCTGCGCGTGCTATCGCGTCGGGCCGAAATCACCTGCTCCGCCGTTGCACGAATTTGGCGATGAAAGGCAGACAGCGCCGCGTTTTGCGGAATATCCAGCGTCCTCAGACGCTGGTGCATGATGATTAGCCACAGTGCGAGACGATACTTGGCGATATCGTCAGGGAAGCGGCTCAGCAGCAGGAACAGCTGTTGATACAGCGCTGGCAGGTGGTTTTCCTTGCGACGCGCCGTGTTGGTCGTCAGTGCTGAGACCGCGCCATACACAAAGCGGTTCAGCAGCGTTCTCCCCGTGTGTGCCTTGGTGTTATCCCGGATCAACAGGATCACCATCAACGCCAGAAAACAGCCGATGATCTGGCCGATCGCGCTGTCCAGAAACTGACTGACGTTGAACGTCATCGGGTTATCTAACACCAGAATATTGATCGTACTGGCCAGTGCACCCAGTGAGCCGAGTCGACGTTTTTGTACTTCAAGGCCGAGGAAGAAGGCCATTGTCCCCAGACTCAGGCACAGCAGCAGCATACTTTGCTGCGTTGACGGCATGATAAACATGAACATCAGCGCCCCCAGCGGCAGCGCGTAGATCGTCCCGAAAAGAAAATCCTTCGCCATCATCTGCGGGTTCGGCAACCGCATGGCAAGCGACGTCACCACCGCAATCATCACCATACACACGCTGCCAGAAGTCCAGCCAGTGCTCAGCCAGAACAGACAACCCAACGCCGTCGCTACGCCAGTGCGTAAGCCATTAATCATGGCGTGATGGGTTTCAGCCGATGGCACTTTAATTTCCACTTCACTGTTCAGCACGTCAGCTTCAATCGTATTGATACGTCCGTTGGTCTGCACGCCCTTCGCCAACAGCAGGTAGCGCGTCGCCGCTCCGACCCAACTGCTCAGCATCGGCGGCACGTCACGGCTGTCCGCCGCAATCAGCTGGCGCAATGTTTTCACACGGCAATGCACGTCGCGAAACGACTCAACAGGCTGATCCAACAGCTGTTTCAGGCCGCTTTTTACGGGAGTCGGGGCGTCCTGCAAAATCAGGTAGGTTTCACACGCCTGTGTAATCATCGTGAGCGATTGCGTATGCAGCGACGTTAAACGGCGATTGCTGTTCTGCCAGCGCGAGGACTCCAACATCAGGCTGCTGTGCATGCCGTTTAGCGCGGTTGTTTTGCGCACCAGTGCGTGCCATGCCTTGTCTATTGCGTCTTTCTCCGCCCCGCTCATGCAGAGTTGCAGTAACCGATACTGATCCACCAAGAGTTCACCGATACTGCGGTCAACATCCTGCTTGATCGAGCGTGGTGAGAACAGCAAATCCGCCAGAATCGCACAGACGATGCCCAACACAATCTCGCTACAGCGTTCCACGGCAAACTGCGGCGTCAGCAGCGGTGTTCCCTGCGTCGACACAATAATAATCAGCGCGGTATAGCCCGCTAGCCCGAACACATAGGCGTTTTCGACTTTAACCAGCGAGGAAACCCAGGTGCATAAGCCTGCCCAAATACAGCACAGCATCAACATCACAACCGGTGCACGAACGGTAGCGATGATGATGACAAGTGCGCCGATACAACCGATAAAGGTGCCGACAACGCGTAGCATGCCACGATGGCGAATGGCGCCAGAGAATGGCTCACCGCCCGCAGCAAAGGCCGGACCCGCGGCGACAATCGCCGCCGTCAGCACCGACCAGCGCGGTGTTTCCAACTGGAGATGGAAGCCCAGAAACAGGGACAGCACAATCGCGAAGCTCAGTTTGAAAGCGAAGCGAAGGCGCGCAAACTGCGGCGTTGTAAAGAACATAGCGCCTGTTAGCGACGGAGTTTTCATCATCGCCTCACTTAGCCAAACTCACGCAGGCGATAAAGGAGACGGATGAGCGGCGATGGCGCTTTATCATTGTTGACCTGCTCACCCGTGATCACTACGGTAGCCGTAGTGCCAGCCGGGTAGAGGTCGCCCATTTGGCGATCGAGGCGAATTTTTACCGGCACACGTTGCGCCAGACGTACCCATTCCAGATTGGAATCCACGTTGGCCAGGCCTTTACTGTTCGCGCTGTTACTGTTGTTATTCACCCCAGCCGCCACACTATCGACCGTGCCATAAAAGATCTTTTCGCTACCCAGCGGCGTAATCTCCACCCGGTAGCCACGACGCACGCCTTCAAGCTTGGTCTCTTCCATGTACGCTAGCAGGTAGAACGAGTCCTTCTTCACCAGCGCCACCGCCGTGTTACCGCGCTCGATAAACTCACCGCTCTGCACATGCAGGTTGGTCACCCAGCCGTCGGCAGGGGCACGTACCACGGTGCGTTCCAGCTCCAGTTGCGCCAGTGACAATACCGCCTGCGCTTTAGCAAGCTGGTGCGTGGCGGTTTCCAATGCATTACTGGACTGATCGATATTTTCCTGTGACATCGCATTGATACCCAGTCGCGCCCGGCGTCCTGATTCCCGACGTTTTTCCGTCACCAGAGCCTGATAGTAGGCAACATCGGCTTCCGCCTGCGCCACCGCCTGATGGTAGCGCGGCTGGTCGATAACAAACAGCACGTCACCTTTGTTCACCAGTTGATTGTCCGTAACGCGAACATCGCTCAATAACCCGCTGACGTCCGGCGCAATCGCCACGACATCCGCCGTAAATTTGGCATCACGCGTCCAGGGTGATTCGGTATAGAACGCCCAGACCCGGAAAATCGCCACAATCGCACACAGCACAATCACCAGCGTAATGACCACGCGGCTCAGTTTTTTGATCAGCACGGCCTGCTGTCTAAACAAGGGTAAAAAGAAAGCTTTCACAGACACCTCACAGACCGTAACGGAACAGTAAATAGAACAGACAGCAGAACAGCGCGCTGTTAAACAACGCAGGATGCCAGACGAAGTCATAGATCCCCGTCGGTTGCAGCAGGCGATTCACGACAAAAAACAGGGTCAGCGATACCAGCAAGACAAAAAATACGGGGGGAAATGACAGCCCGAACAGCACCATAACCGGGAGTGAACTCATCCTCTTTTCCTTTTTCTATTAGAGAGCGGTAACGAGCAGGTGCGCTACCGGGTGGTAAATTATGTCGTCTGGCGGCCTTTAAGCACCGACAACAGAGCCTCATCCCGCAGGCGAGCAGCCAACGGATGGGATAGCGTTAAACTGATGAATAGCGATGTCAGCAGGGGCTGACTAACGATGGGAAATCAGCGTATTACTCTAATTGGGTAAATAAACACAATCATTGAATGGCTCTGTTCTGCCCAGAACCATCGGATAGGCTATATTATGGATGCTTATTATCACCTTATCTACATAGCGTGATCTAAATCACTTTTAAGCCAGAGTGAATAATGGAAAGACTAAAGAGTATGTCGGTGTTTGCCCGCGTGGTGGAATTTGGTTCTTTTACCGCTGCAGCCCGTCAGTTACAGATGAGCGTATCCGCCGTCAGCCAGACCGTTACCAAGCTTGAAGATGAGCTACAGATTAAGCTGCTTAATCGCAGTACGCGCAGCATTGGTTTGACGGAAGCGGGGAAAATCTATTACCACGGCTGTCGCCGCATGCTGCATGAGGCGCATGAGGTCCATGAGCAGCTTTACGCCTTCAACAACACGCCGATCGGCACGCTGCGCATCGGCAGTTCTTCCACTATGGCGCAGAATGTGTTGTCCACCATGACTGCCGCCATGCTGAAGGAATATCCCGGTTTGTCCGTCAATCTGGTCACCGGAATTCCCGCTCCCGATCTGATTGCTGACGGGCTGGATATCGTTATCCGCGTCGGCGCGCTACAGGATTCCAGCCTGTTCTCGAAACGCTTAGGCTCGATGCCCATGGTGGTCTGTGCCGCAAAAAGCTATCTGGCGCAGCACGGCACGCCGGATAAACCAGCAGATATGGTGAATTTTTCCTGGCTGGAATACAGCGTACGTCCCGACAGCGAATTCGAGCTGATTGCCCCGGAAGGCATTTCGACCCGCGTCACGCCACAGGGACGCTTTGTCACTAACGATCCACAAACGCTGGTACGCTGGCTTAAGGCCGGCGCGGGTATCGCGTACGTGCCGCTCATGTGGGTTGTCGACGAAATTAACCGTGGTGAAATCGAGATTCTATTTAACCGCTACCACTCCGATCCGCGCCCGGTCTACGCGCTCTACACCCGAAAAGACAACCTGCCGCTAAAAGTACAAGTCTGCATTAACTACATGACGGAATACTTCAAAAACGTCGCCCTGACATATCAGGGCTATCGGCAGAATCATAGCGAGGAAAAAAAGTAGGTTTTGCAAAGAGGAAAATGCGAGGCGTTTCCCTCTTTCATACAAAACACATCCCGATCCCGCCATCCGTGCGTTATACCTCTTTCCTTCGTTCAGGAAAGTAAAATCACATGGCTAACGTACGAATAAATTCGTACAATATAGGTGAGAGATGGGATTCAAGGATGCCAAAAAGCAGCTTATTGTCTGTTTGCAGTCAGGTAATGTTCTGCATGAGGCCAGAGGGAATATCAGCACGAAGAATTTGCTGGCAACCGGACAAATATCAATAGCAGAACTCATTGATATTATTTATCAATCTGCCGGGCCATCTTACTCCTCTTCACCCCATCATTTTGCAGCGCATATTGATGTTCATATCATCCGTTGCCGCCATCGGGGAATACCGTGGTATATCAAATGGTATTTCACCAAGCCGGATTGTGTCTTTATTAGCGTCCACCATTGAGGCGATAACATGAGAATTTTCAAAGTCGGCGATACACAGGCCGCTCTCTGTAACACATGCCAGTCACTTGAAACCGCGACGTTTCAGCTTAAAGACGTCCCGTTTAGCGATAATAGCGGCGTGGTGAGACAGGTTTTGGTTGGCGTTTGCGAACGCTGCGGAAATGTTGCCATCATCCCCCATCAGTCTACCCCCTTGATTAAGAAAGCGCTGGATGTGCAACGTAAAGCGTTGGAAAGTAGAGTGCCCGCACACATGATAGACATCCTGAATCTGGCAAGTTGCGAATTAGGTGGGGAGCCCGATTTTATTCCCACGCTGATGAAATATTATCTGCACACACTGGCGGCTGACCACGCAGCGGCAAAAGATATCCCGCGTTTTCTACAAAGTGATTTGGCAAAAGGAAAATCCGAGAAACGTCTTTCGCTTAAAGGTCGACATGTCGCGACAGACATTGATGTACTAAAAACCACGACAAACATCTCCAGCACAACAGACCTGTTAAAAGGCATTGTTCTCAAGATTAAGGAAGACGTTTTGGTACAGCGGGATGAAATACACATCAAGCAGCTCAAATCGATTATTGCCGCTGTGTCCTGATTGTGTACTCCGCTACATAAAAAAACCGTGCTAATAAAGCACGGTTTTAAAGGAAACTCGGGGGGTACAAAACGAATTATGCGGTGCCGCCGACGGTCAGACTTTCCAGCTTCAGCGTAGGCTGACCCACGCCGACAGGCAGGCTTTGCCCTTCTTTGCCGCACACGCCGACGCCTTTATCCAGCGCCAGATCGTTGCCGACCATCGAGATCTGCTGCATCGCTTCAATGCCGGAGCCAATCAGCGTGGCACCTTTGACTGGCGTAGTAATTCGACCTTTTTCGATCAGGTATGCTTCGGATGTCGAGAAGACGAACTTGCCAGAGGTGATATCGACCTGACCGCCGCCAAAGTTTGGCGCATACAGGCCGTATTCGACGCTGGAGATAATCTCTTCCGGCGTGGATTTACCGGCCAGCATGTAGGTGTTCGTCATACGCGGCATCGGCAGATGCGCATAAGATTCGCGGCGACCGTTACCCGTCGGCGCAACGCCCATCAGACGAGCATTCAGCTTGTCCTGCATGTAGCCTTTCAGAATACCGTTTTCGATCAGGACATTATATTGCCCTGGAACGCCTTCATCGTCCATCGAGAGCGAGCCGCGACGCCCGGCCAGCGTGCCGTCGTCCACCACCGTACACAGCTCTGACGCAACGAGTTTCCCCATCTGCCCGCTGAATACTGATGTACCACGACGGTTAAAATCACCTTCCAGACCATGACCAACTGCTTCATGCAGCAGTACGCCCGGCCAGCCAGCACCCAACACCACAGGCATTGGCCCGGCAGGAGCGGCCACCGCCGACAGGTTAACTAGCGCCATCCGCACGGCTTCTTTCGCCCAGGCGTCAACGCGCGCTTCGCCGTCAGCCACTTCCCAGAAATAGTCATAGCCGCCACGCATGCCGCCGCCGCTCGAACCGCGTTCACGTTTACCCTCAGATTCAACCAGCACGCTGATCGACAGACGAACCAGCGGGCGCACATCCGCCGCCAGCGTACCGTCCGTCGCCGCTACCAGCACCAGCTCATACACGCCGGTCAGGCTGGCTGACACTTCTTGCACGCGCGCATCTGCGGCACGCGCGACCGTATCGGCACGCTGCAACAGCGCAATTTTGTCCTCACGCGTCAGGCTATCCAGAGGGTTCAACGTTGGATAAAGCGCATGATGCGACACCGCTCCCAACGTGTGCGCAGTCCCTGTGCCTTGTTCCCGCACAATGCTGCGTGCAGCCTGCGCGCTCTGATGCAATGCGTTCAGCGTGATCTGATCGGCATAAGCAAACCCGGTCTTTTCACCGTCAATCGCACGGATACCCACACCCTGATCGATATTGTAAGAACCGTCTTTAATGATGCGATCTTCTAGTACCCACGACTCATGGTAGCTGGACTGGAAATAGAGATCGGCATAGTCCAGTCGACGCTCATTAAGCGACCCCAGCACAGCGGCAAGATCGTCAAGATTCAATTTATTGGCGGTGAGTAACTGCTCACTGACAAACGAAAGGCTCATAGTTTTTCACTCTTTATCAGATAATCGGCTGAGTACGCTGCGCTGCCCCAACGGCATTATTCGCCTTTCTTCTTGTTCGGCTCACGCAGCACTTCCTGAATCTTTGGCTGATCGAGGCTACCGGAAATCTGGTAGCGAATCAGCGAAATCTTGTTCCATAGCGGTGCCAACACTTTACTGGCAGCAAACACCGCGGCCCCGACAACCGGGTTAACGGCAAATGCGGTCGCCACCCCCACCGTCGCGGAAATTTCCGGAGCGATAACCGCTTCCATATTGACCTGTCGCTTAGCGAGATCGAGATCGCCTTTTATCGCGATATCGGCCTCCAGCCCGTCGACCAACATATCATCAGTATGCAACACGCCGTCTTTAATCCATGCCGTGTTGCGAATCGAGTCAAAGTAAAATCCGCGACCAAACGTATCGCTAAAATCGAACCGCAGCTTACGCATCAGCGCATCAAAGCTCAATAAACGCAGCAATTGGCCGGCCTGACCCGTGCCGACCTCAGCAATTTCACCTTTGCCGATACGCGTGTGCAATATTCCGCTCAGGCTGGCAATATCCGGCGCCCAAGGCGTACCACGCCAGTACAGATCGTAGTCCACATCGAAAGAACCGGCTTTCAGCGGTGAATCAACGCCAAACCAGTTAGCGTTCTGCTCCAGGCTATCCCCCGTCAGGCGGCCTTTTAGCGCCGTCCGCACGCCTTCCGCGTTTTCCTGCCAGGAACCGTTTACCGTCAGGCGGGCTTTGCCCGTATCAATCATACCGTCTGCCAGCGTTAATTTTTCCTTTTCTGGCAGCAGCGTCCCCTGAATACGTCCCATATTCTGCCCGATAATCCAGCACTGGCGACAGTTAACCGCCAGCGACGGCCAGTCTTCAAAGCTGATGCTCGGATCATTAAGCGGTGATTTTTTCTCTGCTAATGCCACCGGATTGGTCGCTTCATTCCCTTTCCACTGAGGATTGTAGTAGAGATAATTGATGTCGCTGCGCCACATGCCGCGATTGGGTATCTCAACCGTTCCGTCAATTTCGCGTCCTTTTGCCTGCACTTCACTGCCAGCAAGCGTATTTTTACGCGTGACTTCCAGATCGTGCCACTGCTGCCCCAGCAGTTGCAGCTCAGGCGTCCGCAGCGTCACCGCTTCTGGGAAACGAAGCGTACTGTGCGCTTTTTTTCCTTCCGCTGATGTCGAGGCACGCAGCGAAGGCAGGAGTCCCAGCCAGCTTTCAGCATCCAGCGGCGGAAGATCGAGCACCAGCGAGGAATCTTCTGGTAATGCAGGAGCCGCCGTTGCCCCGTTCTGCCAGCTTGCTCGCGCCAGCGTCACGGTGTCGCCTTTCAGCAGCCATTGACTATTGAAGTGGTTATCCTTACCCAGCCGTCCCTGCATCGCGAAACCGTTCAGGTCACCGCTAGCTTTTACCTCCAGCGGCAGGCTCTCGCCAGCGGGTTTACTTAGCGGGTTAGGTAAGCGACTACTTACTTTATTTAAATCAGCTTGCACATCAACAGCATACGTTGTTTTACCGGAATGCGGCAGGTTGACGGCCACAGTACTCTTCCAGCCAGCCGTACCAGACAGGGCTTTGCTGGCCGATGCCGGTAAACCGGGCAAGAGCGCAGGCTGCCAGTCGCCCTGCAAGCCAACATTCACCAGAAAAGCCTTCGCTTGCTCTTCCGTCGTGAAATTGACCGCCATCGGCTGATTCATCCAGTTCGCTTGAAGTGTGTCACTGCGTAAGTTGCCGTTTTCATAGCGGAACTTACCGGTCAGATTCTTAATTGTGGTATCCAGCGGCTTGATGTAGAGGCTGTTATTGTTCAGCGCGATATCACCACTGGCGCGGACGTCGTCACCGGCAAGCGGGATATCCAGATGCAGTGTGCCTTTCACTGGCCCGCCAATTTTCAGCTCATCCAGCGCCGTACCCAGCGAGGATTTCAGCGGCGTCTGATGAAAATAGTTCCCCACTTCAGGCCCCGGACCGTCCAGTTCGCCATCGACGAGCAGCATCTCTTTTTCATAATCGGGAATGACCGCGCTAATGTTTTTGCCTTCCACCTTGCCCAGCCAGACTTGCGGCGCAAACATCCACAGACCGTTGTTGGCAAAGTCCAGATTGATATCCAGCGGCGTCAGCGCAGGCCAACCCGGCTGAAATTCGAAGGTGGCCTCTTTAACCGGCACCCAGACTTCAAACTGGCCTTCGTTGTGCGTATACGGGAAATGCTGCGGGTTACCGGCAAAGATCAGCGTGGCGTTATCGACATGGCCGCCTTTCAGCGCACCACTCAGATAGTCCACCAGCTCGGTGCCCATAAACAGTTCAGGATAATAGCGCCAGGCATCCGCCGCATCGGTCAGCCGAATACCCGCCAGAATATCCAGCTTCGGTTCCTGTTTAGCGGGCTGTTCATAGCGGAAATCACCGTTAGCCCATAGCGATTTGGCCTGCACGTCCAGTCCATGACTCCAGAGCGCCAGACCCTGTGCGTCATTACGCCAGTCAATCGTGCCGCTAGCCTGCTTGATTTCCAGCGGCGCGCGGAACATATCAACATAGGGCAGCGTGCTCTGCTTTAACGCGACGCTGACTTGACCACGCTCTACGCTACCGCGGGCAGAGCCAGAGAAATGATCGACCCCCGGCAGTAATTTCCACTGTTTCCAGCTCACATCCTGCCAGTTGGCCTGAAAACGGCTTCGCTCCGGCTGTTGCAGAGGGATATCGACGGCAACGGTATTCAGCGTGCCCGTCGGTTGCAGCTCATCCCAGCGCGCTTTCAATTCTGGCGTCGTGCCGGACAGCAGCGGAAGCAGCGTGCTTACCCGCTCCAATGCTACGTTGCTGGCTCGAACGCGCAGCTCTTCCTGCCGATCGGGCCCTAGCATGTGTTCATTTTTTGGCAGCCAGAGCGCGGAGAGCCGACCTTTCGGCCAGGCGACGCCATCCGTTGCCACATTCAATTCAGGCACATCCACCTGCCAGCCATTTTCCTGACGGCCAATGTGCAGCGTCATGTCATCCACATTCAGGCGATGCGCATCGCTGCCTTCACCCCAGCCTGCCGTTCCGTGATTGAGGAACACATCACCGCTGTGGATGTCGCCGTCACGGACGTTCAACCAGGCTGCCAGACTAAAGTCGGCACTTTCCAGCCCGGTCGTGTTTTTCATCCAGCGGCTGAGCCAAGGCTTCATATCGATATTGTCAGCTTGCAGGTAGAACGTGCCGTTGCTGAGCAGCCCCTGATCGTCGTGCAGGTCCATGCGCATCTGCACGACGCCGTGCTGACCATTAAAACTCGACAGGCTGATCAAGCCTTCCGCCCGGTGACGTTTCTCGGAATTCAGCCAGGTCAGTTGCGGGATGCTCAGCTCCGCGCGGGAACCGGAAGGGGTAAGAAAGGTAATCTGGCTGTCACGCAGGTCAAAGTGGTCAAACTGGCGCAGGAAAAGATCGCTGACCTTTCCTGATTCCATCAGTTTGCTATCCTGCTGCTGCCCGGTAAATTGGCTATTAATATCCAGTTTTAATTGGTGAAACGTGAGATCGCGAAACTGCCAGCGCCCGTGTAGCAGCGACTGCCACACATCCAGCGCCAGCGTAATGCGTTCAACCTGCCAGTCCGATTCCGGCAGGGACGTGCGAAGCTTTTCAATTTCCAGCGTGGGGCCAAAGGACTCCCAGCGCCCCGTCATCGAGCCGATTTCTAACGGAACACCGGCAGCAGACTGCGCCCAGGCCACCAGCTGTGGCCGGAAGTGATCGAGCTGTGGCAGCACCAGTCTTAAGCCGCTGACTAACAGCGCTACCATCACGACAAGAGTGGCACCCGTGATGATGAGTATTCCGGGCAGTCGCCTCACTAATTTCTCCTTCTTTCGTCGCCGACGACGAGCGCACGAATTTACATCATGACGACGTCAAACTGCTCCTGGCTATACAGGGGTTCGATTTGTACTTTGACCTGTTTGCCGACGAAAATTTCGACCTCAGCTAACGCGTGCGATTCTTCACTTCTCAGCGCTTCCCCGACTGCCGGTGAGGCATAGACCAGGAAACGATCGGTGTCATAAGCGTGGTGGACACGCACGATTTCACGCATGATTTCATAGCAGACGCTTTCTACCGTCTTCACCGTGCCACGACCATTACAGGTCGGGCATTCATGACACAGCACGTGTTCGATACTCTCACGCGTGCGTTTGCGCGTCATCTCCACTAATCCTAGTTGAGAGAAGCCGCTAATACTGGTTTTGACCCGATCTTTACTCAGCGCCTGCTCCAGAGAATGCAGCACCCGCCGACGATGATCTTCATTATTCATATCGATGAAGTCGATAATGATGATGCCGCCGAGGTTACGCAGACGCAGCTGTCGTGCAATCGCCTGCGTCGCTTCCGTGTTGGTATTGAAAATGGTTTCATCCAGATTGCGGTGGCCGACGAATGCCCCCGTGTTAATGTCGACGGTCGTCATCGCTTCGGTTTGATCGATGATCAAATAGCCGCCAGACTTCAGTTCAACCTTTCTGTCCAGTGAACGTTGGATCTCATTTTCCACATCAAACAGGTCAAAAATCGGCTGTTTACCCGCATAGTGTTCAAGTTTGCAGGTCATCTCTGGGATATATTCGGCGGTAAATTCCAGCAGCGCCTCATATGTCAGTCGGGAGTCAATCCGAATGCGATCCAACGCGGCACCAGCAAAATCACGCAAAATACGCTGGGCGAGCGCCACTTCACCGTAGAGCTTACATTTGGTCTGGTTGCGCTTTTTGCGCTCCATCACCTTGCCCCACAGACGCTTCAGGAACGCCGCATCCTGCGAGAGCTCTTCTTCACCGACGCCTTCCGCAGCGGTACGAATGATGAAACCACCGTCATCATCACAATACTCGGCGACAGTTTTCTTTAAGCGCTCGCGTTCCGCTTCGCTCTCAATCCGCTGTGACACGCCGACATGCGATGCACCCGGCATAAACACCAGATAGCGCGATGGCAGCGTGATATCCGTCGTCAGACGTGCGCCTTTGGTTCCCAGCGGATCTTTAACCACCTGCACCATGAGATCCTGCCCCTGACGCACCAGTTCGGCAATATCACGGACGTGAAAATTCTTCTGTTCGTCACCGGCAACGCATTCGGTGTGCGGCATGATATCGGACGCATGCAGGAATGCCGCTTTATCCAGACCGATATCCACAAACGCCGCCTGCATGCCCGGCAGGACGCGACTCACGCGGCCTTTATAAATGTTACCGACAATGCCGCGCTTCGCATCACGCTCAATATGAATTTCTTGCAGAATGCCGCCATCGATATAGGCAACGCGCGTTTCTGACGGTGTAACGTTTACCAGTAACTCAGCAGTCATGTTTTCCTCTTGCACTCCGCAACGCAGCAAAATTACTGAATAGCTCATGGGTTTCTACCAGCGGCAACCCAACCACCGCGTAATAGCTCCCGTTAAGCGACCGGACAAAGCATCCACCTTTGCCCTGAATACCGTAAGCCCCGGCTTTATCCATCGGTTCGCCGCTGGCGATATACCGTTCGATATCCTGCTGCGAGAGCGGACGGAAGACGACATCGGTTATCACCAGACAGCTCAATACATCGTCTTTATCTGCCAGCGCGACGGCTGTCATCACCTGATGTGGTTTCCCGGATAGCTGACTCAGCATCGCTGCCGCATGGGCTTCATCCTGTGGTTTTTCCAATACCTGACCGTTCAGCACCACAATGGTGTCGGCACCCAGAACCGGTAAATCAGACGGGGCCGCCACGACACCCGCAGCCGCTTTCTCATGCGCCAGACGCCGAACATAAACTTCCGCCGCCTCCTCCGGTAACCGCTGTTCTTCCACCGCGACATTCAGTACAGAAAAAGGAATATCGAGCTGCGTGAGCAGTTCGCGACGGCGAGGAGAAGCGGAGGCCAGATAAAGCTGAGTCATGAATCACCTTATTGCACAGTAAACTGACGACGAATTTTACGCATCAGCAGGAACAGCCACGGCCAGAGTACGCCATCAACGACGCAATTCCAGAGTGTTTCCGGTCGGAAAGAGACATTAATAACTAAAAATTCTGCCCAGAATACCGTGAGATCCATTAGCAGCGACAACAACATGACGATTAATGCCTGCTGCCATAACGCCATATTTCGGAATAGCTGGAATTTAAAGGCGACCAGATAAGCAACAATGCTCAGCGCCAGCGCCCGTACTCCCAGTGTAGACCCAAGAATCAGGTCCATAATCAGACCTAATATAAATCCTGTGCCGACATTCACCCGATGTGGCAATGCCATCACCCAGTAAATGAGAAACAGCGTCAGCCAGGAGGGGCGAAACATGTAGATTTCATCCGGCCACGGCATAATCTGCAAAACCATGGCGATCAGAAAAGAAAGCCAGATAATCCAGTTGCCATGCCTGCGATAACGGTTCATTGGCGGCCTCTTTGCGGCTCGGCGGTGGGCGTAGCGGTATCAGGAGGAAGCGGCGGTCCCATGTCGTCAGGCGACGGTAAAACCTGTGGCATCATCTGCATCAGGCGCTCATTGGCAACCCGATGTACTTCCGCTGGCGGCAGCGCCGTATTGGAGTTGTTTTCCACGCCCCACAGTAAGAGCAGATAGCGCAGGCGCTGTAGCCCCGCAGTCGGACGTGCCTGAATAATCGTATAGGCTCGCTGTGTATCGGCCTTGACCGATGACACCACACCAACGGGATACCCTTCGGGGAAACGACCGCCCAGACCCGATGTGACCAGCACGTCACCCACTCGGATGTCGGTATTGTTAGGCAAGTGTTCGAGTTGCAGATCGTCGGCGCAGCCATTGCCGGCGGCAATCACGCGGATATCATTGCGTAGCACCTGAATCGGCAACGCGTGGGAAACATCACAAATCAACAAAACCCGGCTGGTAAACTGACCAACCGCTACAACCTGACCCACCACGCCTTTATCGCTGATGACCGGTTGCCCTTCATACACGCCGTTCGACTGACCTTTATCAATCACCACCTGATCGCTGTAAGGGTCGGTTCCGGCGGACATCACCTGTGTCACCATCTTCTGCTCATCCTGACGCAGCGGCGAGCCGAGCAGTTCACGTAAGCGCGCATTTTCCTGCTTGAACTGGCCTAGCAGCAACAGGTCACTGTTTTTCATCAACAGTTCCTGACGCAGCGCGGTATTTTCAAGGCCTAATTGCTCACGGGTTGCCAGTGAGGCAGACATATTGTCCAGAACCTGACGGGGCCCATTCGCCAGAAAATAGAATGGACTGACGGTGGTGTCCATGTACGTTCTGATTTTGACGAACGAACCGAGCCGACTGTCCGCAACGATCACGACAATCGCGGTAACGACAGCAAGAAAAAGTCGTAATTGCAGGGAAGGCCCCCTGCTAAAAAGCGGCTTCATAAAATTTGCGTATTCCTCGACAGCAACCTCAAATCGCACCTGGCGATTTTTAACGTCACAAAGCGGTGCCCCGTAGGGCGAATTTCATTGCTCAGGCAAATAAAAAAGGGGTAACCACGAAAGATGAAAAACGCAGGCGTTCATCCATCCGGTCCCCCCTTTTCCAGACAGGATTACTCCTCGCTGAACAAATCGCCACCGTGCATGTCGATCATTTCCAGCGCCTTGCCACCGCCACGGGCGACACAGGTCAGCGGATCTTCAGCCACCACAACCGGAATACCGGTTTCTTCCATCAGCAAACGATCCAGGTTACGCAGCAGCGCACCGCCGCCGGTTAACACCATACCGCGCTCGGAAATGTCGGAGGCCAGTTCCGGTGGACACTGTTCCAACGCCGCCATGACCGCGCTGACGATACCCGTCAACGGCTCTTGCAGCGCTTCCAGAATTTCGTTGGAGTTCAGCGTGAACCCACGCGGTACACCTTCAGCAAGGTTACGGCCGCGCACTTCAATCTCTAGCACTTCGTCGCCCGGATAAGCGGAGCCGATTTCATGCTTGATACGTTCTGCCGTCGCTTCACCAATCAGTGAACCATAGTTACGACGAACGTAGTTGATGATCGCTTCATCAAAGCGGTCACCACCAATACGTACAGAAGAGGAGTACACCACGCCGTTCAGCGAGATCACTGCAACTTCGGTAGTACCACCACCGATATCTACAACCATGGAACCGGTCGCTTCGGATACTGGCATGCCAGCACCAATCGCAGCCGCCATCGGTTCTTCGATGAGGAACACTTCACGGGCACCGGCACCCAGCGCGGATTCGCGAATGGCACGACGTTCAACCTGCGTTGCGCCGACCGGAACACAGACCAGCACGCGCGGGCTCGGACGCATAAAGCTGTCGCTATGCACTTGCTTGATGAAGTGCTGCAACATTTTTTCTGTGACCTGGAAATCGGCAATCACACCGTCTTTCATCGGGCGAATCGCCACGATATTCCCAGGCGTTCTACCCAGCATCTGCTTAGCGTCATGGCCGACTGCCGCCACGCTCTTTTGAGAACCGGCACGATCCTGACGAATCGCAACCACAGAGGGTTCATTCAGTATGATGCCCTGCCCTTTAACATAAATCAGGGTATTGGCGGTACCCAGGTCGATGGACAAGTCGTTGGAAAACATGCCACGAAATTTCTTAAACATAACTAAAGGATAATCCTGCAAGCTGGGGGCGAAAAATAAATCCGCCTACTTTACCAACCACACGAAGCAGCGACAAGGCACGAAAAGGCTCTGCTTCGGTGAAAAATGAGTCTGCGTTACGCACGTCGGCGTCAGGGAGAAGGCACAACATGCTTTCTCCTCAGGCGGCAAGGCATCTTACCACTGTCCACCCGACAGAATTGCGCTAACACAGGACATAAAATCTAACATTTAATCGGATTGCCGCTAACGTAAGCACACACTAACCGATTTAACAACCGCCTCATTCTACGTCAATTTGAACGGGACGTTTATATTAAACACGATGCCGTGGTGAATATTTTTTCAGCTCATCCGTTACGGGGACTGATGCGGCAAAAAAATCGCCTTGTCCACCATAAACGCCCTTGCCCAACAGCATCCGCCACTCCTCTTTGGTTCGCACGCCAGCGGCAAACACCCGCGTTTGCGTCCCTTTACAGGCCTCGGTCAGGCTTTGTACAAACAGCTGATTTTCCGGGCGGCGCTCAAGGCTGCGGACCAAACCAGGATGAAGCTTGATGATCTCCACGGGGAGTGACTTGATATACGTCGTACTGACCAGCGTCAAACCCGCCTGCGTAACCGCCAGGCGACAGCCTAATCCCAGGATCAAATTGAGAACCGGGCGCAGGCGGCCGATATATTGACAGACATCTGCCTCTGCAAGTTCAAATAAAATGCACTGACGCTGCGTTTTCGGACATTGCAGTAAGACGTCTTTCAACCAACGCAGGAAAGGTTTCTGCAAAAGTGAGTCCACACTTACCGGTAGAGCCAGTGTTTCTCCCGGCCAGCTCGCTGACAGATCAATAATTCGTGCCACAAGCTGCCGATCGTAGCTGGCTGCCAGCCCCAGCTGTTGAACCAGCGGCATATACTCCGCCGCGAGCAGTTCCTGTTCTCCGTCATAAATCCGGCTCATCATTTCGCGATGATGCACCACGCCCTCTTTTGTCACCGCAGGTTTCTGATACAGCCGTGGGCCACCGCGTGCCAGCGTCTGTTCCAGCAGGGTTCGCCATTTCACGCTGCCACGCCCTTTTTCAGGCACCTGCCTGTCAAACACGCACCAACTATTACCGCCCTGCAACACCGCATTACGCGTCGCGTCTTCCACACTTTCCATCACCTGCTCGGCGCTTTGCCCGCCGCGATAGGCACAAATACCAATGTGGAGAACGTCCTCGCGATCGATCAACGGACAGGCGGGGAGAATATCGATAGACTTCACCAGCTGCGTGGCAATTGCAGTGGCTTCCTTTAGCGTGCTGTGGGGGAGCAATACGGTGAAATCGCTGCTGAAATAACGCGCCAGCAGCGCAGAGGGATAGCGCATGACAAACGTCGATAGCAGATTGACCAGCGTGAAACGGTATTCCTGAAGCGCATTGGTATAACCGTGCGTTTCTTGCAACGTTTCAAAATCAGGCACGCGAATCATCATGACGACGCCGTGCGTCCCCACTTCTTCGCCATCTTCCAGCTGTGTGGTCAATTGATTATCAAAAAACAGACGATTACTCAGCCCGGTTTCAGCATCCTGCGCGGCGAAAGCACGAATTAACGTATCAACCCGCCCGCGTTCCTCACGTGCTTCCACTAAGTCAGACAGCAGTTGATCGAGCGCCCCGCTGGTCTTAACCGGCCATTCACGTACCGAGCCCTGCATAACCGATTCTCGCTCGCCCTTGAGAATACGCTGTGCGCGCTTTTCCAACTCTTCCTGTCCGGCAGCCTGCCGACGCAGCCAGCGAATGGAGAAGTACAGCATGAGGAGCATCAGACCCGCCGCCAGCAGTACCGATAGCGTCGACACCACGAAACGCGGTAAACCGATCAGCGGGTCGACATATTTTAAGGCGATCGTCATGTTCAAATGATGCATCAACGGAAACTCGACCTCATGATAGAGGTGCGTGCGTTCCCAGCCGGCCTCGGGCAGCTGTATTGAATAGAGGGTCGAATCGTTATCCTGAATATCCAACGACACAATGCCTGCCGTTTTCATCATTCCCGGCAGCCAATATTGAATATTTTCGGGCGATTGCACTAATAGCGCCTGATCGATACTGGCCGTGACCTCGCGTAGCTGTTGCTCGGTTCGCAACTGGCTATAATAACAGAGGCTAAATATGCTACTGAAAAGCATAAGAAAAATGGCGAGAACCGTCAGCAATACTATGAGTATCGAGAACCTGGTCGTAAATCCCATCCCTGCGTCCTATTCCAAATAATTGTTATTTCTGCGAGTTTGTTGTTTTTTATCAGTTCGCATAGGCCAGCTACAACGCATAGTACCAATACTAACGAAGGTAGCTGTAATAACTATACCCTAAATAATTCGAGTTGCAGGAAGGCGGCAAGCGAGGGAGGCCCGATGAGCTTACTCAAGTAAGTGATTCGGGTGAGTGAACGCAGCCAACGCACATGCAGCTTGAAGTATGACGGGTATATAGTCGTTAATGACTTCCCCATTTTCCATCCTGCTACAGGAGATAGCCCATGCAGGCTTTAGTTCTTGAACAGTCAGACGGACTGACCCACGCTCAGATTCGCGAGATTGACGCAGAGCAGCTTCCCACCGGGGATGTAACTGTCGATATCAACTGGTCCGGCATTAACTATAAAGATGCGCTTGCCATTACCGGCAAAGGCAAAATTATTCGTAACTTCCCGATGGTTCCTGGAATCGACTTCGCTGGAACCGTGCGCCACAGCGACAGCGATCGGTTTACCGTCGGCCAACCTGTCATCCTGACCGGTTGGGGCGTGGGTGAAAACCACTGGGGCGGACTAGCGCAACAGGCTCGCGTGAAGAGCGATTGGCTGGTTCCCCTGCCCGCATCGCTGGATGCGCGTAACGCTATGATTCTGGGTACGGCAGGCTTTACCGCGATGCTGTGCGTGATGGCGCTGGAAGACGGTGGTATTACGCCGGACAGCGGCGACATTATTGTGACGGGTGCCAGCGGCGGTGTCGGCAGCACGGCAGTCGCCCTGCTTGCAGAACTAGGCTATCAGGTGACCGCCGTCAGCGGCCGTGCTGACAACACCGACTACCTGAAAAAACTGGGCGCCAAACAGGTGCTGGACCGCAGCGAATTCAGCGGAAGCCCTCGCCCGCTGGAGAAACAACGTTGGGCTGGCGCGGTGGATACTGTCGGCGATAACGTGTTGGCGACGCTGTTGGCACAGATGGATTACAACGCGACAGTCGCCGCATGCGGTCTGGCTGGCGGTGTTGCCCTGCCGACTACCGTGATGCCATTTATTTTACGCAATGTTCGCCTGCAAGGCGTGGATTCCGTGATGGCACCGCTGGCCCGCCGTCAGCAAGCATGGGAGCGTCTGGCTGCCATCCTGCCTGAGTCGTTCTATCAACAGGTGACGCAGGAAATCGGGTTGGAAGACGTCCCCGCTGTCGCTGCCGCACTGCTGGAAAACAAAGTCACTGGCCGCACGCTGGTGAAAATCAGCTAACGTCTTTTGTTGACGCACTCAGCCACCTTCGGGTGGCTGTTACACCCTGCAAAAAAGTATTTCATCTCTCCTGTCGCGGTTTTTACCGCAAGTCATCTATAACTAAGTGAACGGTAAGCATTAAAAACGCCACTTTGCGTCAACAATAATAATGACTGGCGGGAGTTCACATGCACAAACATCGCAAGCTAACGGAAGCCGACGTTACCCCGGAATCCCTCTTCTATCAGCGTCGGCGCGTCTTAAAAGCGCTGGGTATTTCCGCTGCGGCGCTTTCGCTGCCATTTTCTGCACAGGCTGATCTGTTGGCCTGGTTTAAAGGCGGTGATAAACCCAAAGCACCGCCGGGTAAACCGCTCACGTTTAGCCAACCTGCCGACTGGAAGCTCGATCTGCCGCTCACGCCGGAAGATAAGGTCACGGGTTATAACAACTTCTATGAATTTGGGTTGGACAAAGCCGATCCGGCAGCAAATGCCGGCGGGTTAAAAACCGAAGGCTGGACCGTCAAAATAGACGGCGATGTCGCCAAACCCCTCACGCTGGATATCGACGATTTGCTCAAACGCTTTCCGCTGGAAGAACGGATCTACCGTTTCCGCTGCGTCGAAGCGTGGTCAATGGTGATTCCGTGGGTCGGCTTTGAGCTGGCCAAGCTGATTAAATACGCCGAACCCACCAGCAACGCCCGCTTCGTGGCGTTTCAGACGCTTTACGACCCGGAACAGATGCCGGGGCAAAAAGATCGCTTCATGGGCGGTGGTCTCGACTATCCCTATGTAGAAGGGTTACGGCTGGATGAAGCCATGAATCCTCTGGCATTGCTGGCTGTCGGGGTTTACGGCAAGACGTTACCGCCGCAGAACGGTGCCCCCATCCGCTTAGTCACACCGTGGAAATATGGCTTCAAGAACATCAAATCTATCGTGCATATCCGCCTCACCCGTGAACAGCCTCCCTGCACATGGAATCTGGCAGCCTCGGACGAATATGGCTTCTATGCCAACGTTAACCCGCATGTGGATCACCCGCGCTGGTCACAGGCAACAGAGCGCGTCATTGGTTCCGGCGGGCTACTTAACGTTGAGCGTCAACCCACGCTGTTGTTCAACGGCTATGCGGAACAGGTCGCTTCGCTGTATCGCGGCTTGAATCTGCGCGATAATTTTTAGCTAAAAACACAAAACATCTAGCCAATAACACCTTGTCAGGATAGGAATCCACATCAGCATGAGACTGACGCTACAACACATTACCCGGTTAAAAGTGCTACTCCATCTGGCTGGTTTTCTGCCGCTGCTGTGGCTGATATTGTCGGTTGACCAAGGGTGGTTCAGCGCCGATCCGGCCAAAGATATCCAGCACTTTACCGGCAGAATGGCGCTGAAATTGCTGCTGGCGACGCTGCTGGTTACGCCATTAGCGCGCTACGGCAAGCAGCCGCTGCTCATTCGCTGCCGACGCCTCCTCGGGCTGTGGTGCTTTTTCTGGGCGACGTTGCATCTGGTGAGCTATGCGCTGCTGGAGCTGGGTCTGGATCATCTGGCGCTGCTGGGTAAAGAGCTGGTATCCCGACCGTATTTAACGTTGGGAGTCATAAGCTGGTTGATTTTGCTGGCGCTGGCGGTGGCATCACCACAGATAATGATGCGCAAGTTGGGATCGCAATGGCAAAAACTGCATAATTTTGTCTATTTAGTCGCCATCCTTGCGCCTATCCACTATCTTTGGTCAGTTAAAACGCTCTCACCGCAGCCTATTTTGTATGCGCTCGCGGCGCTGATATTGCTGCTGTTTCGTTATAAGAAATTTCGCCAATGGTGGCGCTAAACGCCGCAGCAACACAGGAAAAGCCGGGTTTGAGCCGCAGCAAGATTCACGCTTTCTCGCCATCTGGTGCAGGAATATCTCCGCAGATAAGACCAGTATTTAGCTGCGAATTGCCACGATATGGTTATAATGCACGACTTTAATTTCTCGGGCCGGACAATTTGCGTCACGAAAGGTGACAAACGAATAGCTTCGCGCTATTTTGTGCGACACGGTTTTGGCAATCTTGGTCAATCGCGGGAGATAGCAGCACAATGGCAGAAAAGTTTCACATTTTGCTCTTGAACGGTCCAAACCTGAATCTGCTAGGAACCCGAGAGCCCGACAAATACGGTAAGACGACGCTAGCAGACATTGTCAGCGAACTGGAAACACAGGCGCAGACATTGAACGTGAAGTTTTCCCATCTGCAATCCAACGCGGAACATGTCCTGATCGATACCATCCATCAGGCCAGAGGAAACACAGACTTCATTCTGATTAACCCGGCGGCATTCACCCACACCAGCGTTGCGCTGCGTGATGCCCTGCTGGCGGTCGCGATTCCGTTTATCGAAATTCATCTGTCCAACGTGCACGCACGTGAGCCTTTTCGTCATCATTCCTACCTTTCTGATGTTGCGGTAGGCGTGATATGTGGCCTGGGGGCAGATGGTTATCAGTATGCTTTACAGACGGCGGTAAAACGCCTGTCAACTTCCAATTAAACAAAAGAGTACGGAACCACATCCATGGATATTCGTAAAATCAAAAAACTGATCGAACTGGTTGAAGAGTCCGGCATCGCCGAACTGGAAATTTCTGAAGGTGAAGAATCAGTACGTATCAGTCGTGCCCCAGCAGCGGTTAACTACCCGATGATGCAACAGGCTTACGCTACGCCGATGATGCAGCCACAGCCTGCACTGGCAGCCGCCGTTGCACCAGCGCCAGTGGAAGCTGCAGCAGCACCGGCTGCCATCAGTGGACACATCGTTCGTTCTCCAATGGTTGGAACCTTCTATCGCACCCCAAGCCCGGACGCTAAAGCGTTTGTGGAAGTGGGTCAGCACGTCAATGTTGGCGATACCCTGTGCATCGTCGAAGCCATGAAAATGATGAACCAGATCGAAGCTGACAAATCAGGCGTGGTTAAAGCCATCCTGGTCGAAAGCGGTCAGCCGGTTGAATTTGACGAGCCACTGGTTGTCATCGAATAACGAGGCTTATCATGCTAGATAAAATCGTTATCGCTAACCGCGGAGAGATTGCGCTGCGTATTTT
Source organism: Pectobacterium jejuense (assembly GCF_026800125.1). Taxonomy (NCBI): domain Bacteria; kingdom Pseudomonadati; phylum Pseudomonadota; class Gammaproteobacteria; order Enterobacterales; family Pectobacteriaceae; genus Pectobacterium; species Pectobacterium jejuense. Next base: position 46,281 of record NZ_JAPQKX010000014.1, read on the forward strand.
GCGTGCCTGTAAAGAACTGGGCATCAAAACCGTCGCCGTTCACTCCAGTGCGGATCGCGATTTGAAACACGTATTGCTGGCGGACGAAACCGTGTGTATCGGCCCGGCGCCGTCAACAAAAAGCTATCTGAACATCCCTGCGATTATTTCCGCTGCGGAAATCACGGGTGCTGTCGCGATTCACCCTGGTTACGGCTTCCTGTCCGAAAATGCGGATTTTGCCGAGCAGGTTGAACGCTCTGGCTTTATCTTCATCGGCCCACGCGCAGAAACCATTCGCCTGATGGGTGACAAAGTGTCTGCCATCACCGCCATGAAAAAAGCGGGTGTTCCAACCGTACCAGGCTCCGATGGCCCTCTGACTGACGACATGGACGCTAACCGTGTTCATGCAAAACGCATCGGCTATCCGGTCATCATCAAAGCCTCTGGCGGCGGCGGTGGTCGTGGTATGCGCGTCGTGCGCAGCGACAAAGAGCTGGAACAATCCATCAACATGACCCGTGCGGAAGCCAAAGCGGCTTTCAACAACGACATGGTCTACATGGAAAAGTATCTGGAAAACCCACGTCACGTGGAAATTCAGATTCTGGCTGATGGTCAGGGCCACGCGGTTTATCTGGCCGAGCGTGACTGCTCCATGCAGCGTCGCCACCAGAAAGTGGTGGAAGAAGCGCCAGCACCGGGCATTACGGACGAGCTGCGTCGCAATATCGGCGATCGCTGTGCCAAAGCCTGTATCGATATCAACTATCGTGGTGCGGGTACGTTTGAGTTCCTGTACGAAAACGGTGAGTTCTACTTCATTGAAATGAACACCCGTATTCAGGTGGAACATCCGGTAACCGAAATGATTACCGGCGTGGATCTGATCAAAGAGCAGCTGCGCATCGCTGCCGGTATGCCACTGTCCATCAAGCAGAAAGACGTCAAGGTTCGCGGCCATGCGGTGGAATGCCGTATCAACGCGGAAGATCCGAACACGTTCCTGCCAAGCCCAGGTAAAATCACGCGTTTCCACGCGCCGGGCGGCTTTGGTGTCCGTTGGGAATCGCATATTTACGCCGGTTATACCGTACCGCCGTATTACGATTCCATGATCGGCAAGCTGATCACCTATGGTGAAACGCGCGAAATCGCGATTTCCCGTATGAAGAACGCACTGGCTGAACTGATTATCGATGGCATCAAAACCAACATCGAACTTCAGATGAAGATCATGAGCGACGAAAACTTCCAGAGAGGTGGCACGAACATCCACTATTTGGAGAAGAAACTCGGCTTGCAGTAAACACTGCGCAATCGAGTCAAAAGGCCAGCTTATGCTGGCCTTTGTTATTTAGGGTATTGTTATTTAGGATATATATGCCCTCGGGGATTAATACTGGTAAGCAACGCCTAACCAATAATTACGCCCTTCCTCAACATAACCTTCCTGATAAGCGTAAGCCGAATCAAACAGATTATTGACCGACGCATTCACGCTAAAGCCGGCACCCAGACGATAATCCACCCGCACATTGGTCACCGCAAATCCGCGCGTTTTATCGTTATTATCCGAATTATTGAATCCCCAGCTACGCGCTTCTTCCATCACCGTAATGCTGACCGGTTCGACAGGCGTGATCGTTGCCCAGGCGAACACCTTATGCTTCGGCAGATCGACAATGTTGCCGATTTCTTTGCGTTTCACATCGCTATGAATCAACCCATAGTTAACCCCGACGGTTAACCAGTCTTTGACATCACCGTGAATACCCAGATCTATGCCGTAGTAATCGACCCGGCCGCTGTTGCGGTTTTGGATCAAACTCGGCGTAATGTTATGTGACAGAATCGCATCCGATACCCGGTTGTAGTACACGCTGGCATCGTAGCCCCAGCCCTCGGTCAAGCCCCCGCGATAGTTCAGCTCAAGGTTTTGCGCACGCTCGGGTTTGAGGTTCGGATTAACCAGCGCATCCTGATTTTTGGCTGGCTTAGAAGTGGTGTAACGCTCTTTCAGCGTCGGGAAACGGCTGCGTTCAGACAGCGATAATTGCAGCTCATCGCGATTATCGAAGCGATACTTCGTCATCATCTGCCAGTTGAATGCATCCTGATTATTTTGGTCATAATTTGTTAGCGTGCCGTTCTTCTCATGCTTCATGCCCTGCTTGCTGTCACGCCAGTCGTAGCTTACGCCAAACACCGCGTCCAGCTTATCGGACACATTCCACTGGTATTCGCTTGCCATCGACCAGGTTCGGTCCTTATAGCGATCGTAAGGCGCATTAATCGCCCCTTTCTCGCGATGCACGTCATCTTTCCAGTGTACGGCGAACGACAGCAAATCCAGTTCGCGCATATCAATCCCTAATTGCAGCCCCGCGCCGTTACTGAAATCCGCATAATGGCTATAGTTACCGCTCTTATTTTTGAAATCCGCCAGCGTTTTATACATCAGCAAGGTATTTTCAAATTCATCGTGATAGAAGCGGCTTTTTAGCGTCATTCTGTCACTAAGCTTTGTGGTGCCCTGATAGTAATAGCTTTCTTTGTTGTAGTCCGGCCATTGCCAATAGCGTCCTGACTGACCGCTATTGCCCGCATAAGGTGGCGTATTCTTCTCACCTTCCTGATTGATGTAGGTAAACGTGTATTCATCAGATTCCCGCGGCGTAAACCCGACCTTCAGCATGCCGCGCTTATCATCGTTGCCGGAATTCATCCGCTGACCTTCGCTACCGGCAGTCGCGTTATCAACCCCGTGAGGCAGCCCGGTAAAGCGCTGCTTCTGACGGCTGCCGCTAATCTGGAAGAACCCCAGATCGCTTTTCCCGCCAAACGACGCATCCATGTTATGTGCATTGTCACGCCCGCGCGCCCAGCCCTGATTCAAGCGCACGTTCGCTTCCAGCTCTTTTTTCGGCCGCAGCGTTGTCAGGTTAATTGCGCCTCCCATTTGATTCGGGCCTTGCAACAGCGAGGTATACCCTTTAGACACCTCAACCGCCGCCAGATCGGAAGCCTGAAAACGGCCAAGATCCAGGTTGCCGTCATAGGGAACATAAATCGGCACGCCGTCGAGGAAAACCGGCACCTGTCGGCTATCAAAGCCGCGAACTTTCACCTGTTGTTCGCTGCGCCCGCCTGATTTTTGTAACGTCACGCCCGGCACGATATTCAGCGCTTCCGCCACATTGCGTCGATTTAGCTGGTTAATCTGCTCCTGATTCACGATATCGTTAGTCGCCGCAACCGGACTGCTCCACACCGTCATCACGTCTTTATCCTTCGTATTCTCAACCGCGTCACCAGAAGCGGCATAGACGCAAGAGACGGGTAATAAACTGGCGGACAACAACCAACTTAACTTCTTTATTTGCATGACATTGTTCCCTTAAAAAAACACATTGCTGTATAAAAATTTATATAACGATAGATATCGCCACTTCCCGTCATCCGGGCGTTCAGGATGATGGCGTTAGCGTTTTGGCGTTAAAACGACACGAATATCGGCAGAGGGCGCGTGGTAAGGCGCAGAGGTGACGAGCAGAGCAACGCCGGTTTCGGCATAGCGTTGAACCGTTTGCAGGTTGATTCCTCCCGCCGCAGACACCTTACATGCGGACGCATGGCGGGCAGCGTAAGACCGCGTGGCGATCACCTGTTCAGGCGTAAACTTATCAAGTTGTAGAATATCGGGCCCGGCGCTGAGCGCCATCATCGCCTCATCAGGGTTATCCACTTCCACGATGATGGCTTTCTCCGGTGCCGCGTGGCGTAGTTGGGCAACATGGGCAGACCAATCGTCCTGATTCGACAAAAAGCGACGATGGTTCGTGAATAACAGCACCGTTTCTGCACAGCCCAGACGGTGCACAATGCCGCCTCCGGCCAGCACAGCTAAGATCGAAAGCAGCTTCGTACCCGGAATAATTTTGCGCGTACAGGCAATCTGCCCAGATGGCACCTCACGGGTATAAATTGCCTTCATTTGATACAGATACTCGCTGACGCCACAGCACCACTCCAGCACGTTCTGCGTAACTTTCCATCCCTGATGTAACGCGGCGACATTGCCCGTTGCGGCAAGCATCGCAGCGCCGGGCGGCACGCATTCCCCTTCCTGAACGCAATACGTCACCCGCAGCCCCAGCCGCTGTAGCAGGCGTTCCGCCACCGGCATCCCGCTCACACACCCGCCCTGACGATGGAAAAACGTGATGTCTCCTTCTCCTTGCCCTATTCCCAGCGCCCGCGTGGTGACATCACCGTACTGAATATCTTCCTGTAAGAGCTGGTCAAGGTACGCATCCGGGATATAAATCATCGTGCGAACTCCGCATGTGGCACCACATCCCAGTAGACAAATGCCCAATCCCGCGTCGGCGAAACAAGCGGAATATCATCATCCTGATGCGCATCGTAATAGGCTCTCAGGCGCTGTTTTTCTTCCTCATTCAACTTGCCTAATGACCAGGCCACGCCTTCCGCAAAACGCTCGAAGGTTTCGGCATGCCTTTGGCAATTCTGCCCGCGAATAAAGCTCACGTTGGCGTGAATGCCCATGCGATAGAGGATGTTCACGGCATAGATATAGTTCGGTAACGATGTCGACGTTCGCCCGATTGCCGCCGAAATCCGTGGATCGACAAACGTAGGGGAAACCGTGTGAGTGGTGTACACCCGCAGGCGGGCTTTCTGATTCAGCTTGTAGAGCGCGGCCGCCAGATCCATGACCAGCGTCGATCGCGATGCCACCACAATGTCGCAGTCGGGCAGATCCGTCCAGTCGTCTTCCCAGGCACGGTGAGCAAATGTCGCATTCGCTATCCCCATCGCCTCCGCCCGACGACGCGCCACATCCAGCATGCCCTCGCTGTAATCAATGCCGTAAACCTGTTCAAGCCGCGACGCCACATTGAGGCAGACCGACCCCGGCCCACATCCAACGTCCAGCAGCGTTGTCGCCCCCGAGAAATCCATGCTGGCGATGAACCGATCCAGATACGGATCGCGTGGCCCCGCGCATTCTATTGCCATGTTTTCTGCGCGCTTGTCCCAGTGTTCCGGGGTTTTGGCGGTTCTGGCCGCCCGCGCCATATGCGCCTGATAAAGCGTGGAAAAATCAATCTCGTCGATAATCATATTCTCTTCCTGACTTCTCTTTTATTCGATACCGTTTACCTGCACGCGCAGGGCATCAGGTACGGAAATGGGCGTGAATATCCGCTTCTTGTACGCCGTACAGCGCCGCCAGTCTCGTTGGCGTCAGCAGAGCATCCGGGGCTCCCTGTTCCGTCCCCGCGCCGGGGTGTAGCAAAACCACGTTATCCGCCACGGCTCGTGCATGCTGAGGATGGTGCGTGGACATCAGCACCGCGATGCCGCTTTCTTTAAGCCGCTTGATGTGTGCCAATAATCGAATCTGGTTGCCAAAATCCAGACTGGCCGCCGGTTCGTCCATCACCATCAGCGCAGGCTGCTGTACTAACGCACGGGCAATCAGTACGCGCTGCCGCTCTCCTCCGCTCAGCGTCGCGTATGAACGCTGGCTCAGCGACAAAATACCGAGCTGTGATAGCACCGCTTCAGCACTCGCGATCTCACGTTTTCCGGGCGTAGAAAAGAGCGACAAACGGGGGTGACATCCCATCAGCACCATATCCAACACGCGAAAGGCAAAGGGAGAGTCATGCGCCTGAGGCACATAGGCCGCGACCTGTGCGAGCGCTCTGGCAGACCATGCGGTGATGGGTTTTTCAGCGATGTGTATCTGACCGGAAAAGGCCGGAATCAAGCCCAACAGGGTACGCATCAGGGTGGTTTTGCCGCTGCCATTAGTGCCCAGCAAACAGGTAATCTGCCCGGCTGGCAGTGAAAACGAGATGTCGCGGTTCACAACGGTGCGGCCATATCCGACACTAACCGCCTGAAGCGTAGCGATGCTGCTGCCCGTCATGCTCTTTCCCCTCTCAACAGCAGGAGCAGAAAGAAGGGCGCACCGATGGACGACGTCAGAATGCCGAGCGGCAGTTCAATCGCAGCGATCGTTCGTGCCAGCGTATCAGTGAGTAACAGCAGCAGCGCCCCAACGGCAATGGAAACGGGCAATAGCCGATTGAAATTGTCTCCGACGATAAAACGGCAGATGTGCGGCACCACCAGCCCTATCCACCCGATGATTCCCGCAATCGACACCGCACTGGCGGTAATTAACGTCGCCGCAAAAATGAATAACAGCCGCGTATAAAATATATTCACTCCAAGCGTGCGGGCTTCTTCATCCGGCAGGCTCAGCAGATTCATACGCCAGCGCAGTAAAATAAGCGGGGCCAGTCCAATCACAATCAGTATCGCGGCAACGTTTAAGTCCTGAACGGTAATGGCGGAGAGCCCACCCAATAGCCAGAAAGTAATAGACGGTAGCTGAGTATAGGGATCGGCCAGGATCTTGATCAGTGCGATTGCCGCGCCGCCTAATGCGCCGATCGCCATGCCCACCAGCACCAGTGCCAACACGGGATCGTGTCGTTTCGCCATACGGGCAATCAGGCAGACCAGCGTCACCGCCCCCAGCCCACCGACAAACGCCAGAAGCTGAATAAACAGCATCGGTAAGCCAAGGAAAATCCCAAGCGTCGCTCCTACGCCAGCACCGGCAGAGACGCCAAGAATATCGGGAGAAACCAGAGGATTACGGAACATGCCCTGATAAGCCGCGCCAGCGGCGGCTAACCCAGCACCAATCAGCAGCGCCGCCAGCATGCGCGGCACGCGAATGTTCCAGAACACCGTCGCTTTACGTGGCTCGATCGACGCCGTTCCCTGCGGGGCAGCGATAATTTGCAGGATTTCATGCACAGAGAGGGAATAGTGCCCCACCGCTAACGCGAGCAGCGCACTGCCGATCAGCAAAACCCCCAGCACTAGAGTAATGGTATGGCTTTTCATGCCACTCTCAGCAGTTGCTCAAGCTGCGCATCATTCAGATCGGTATGGTAAAACAGGCGGAAAAACGTTCGGGTATCGCTTTTGAGCTGCTGAGCGGCGGCAGGGTCAAAATGGCTTTGTAAGCGGCACAGCCCCAGCAGCCGATTCAGGCCGGGTGGTGCATCCAGCCAGCCAAACGGCAAGCCAGACATCAGGATCACGCGCTGCTGTGCAACCGCATGCACGCCCTGCCATTGCTCCGAGTGCATAATGTGCTGATAGCTCTGCACATCCTGCGTGATGATAAGCTCTGGGTTCCACCGCAGAATGTGCTCCATCGACACCTGAGTCAGCGTTTTTAATTCCCCTGCGGTCGCGACGTTCTCAAAACCCAGCAGTTCCACCGCTTCGGTATGGAGAGAACCACGCAGTCCGGTTTCCAGCCCCATCGCCCCGCGAGCGAAATAGAAGCGCGGTTTCTCGGTTTGCGCACTGGTACGGTAAACATTTGCACGCTGCAAAATAGCCTCGGCAAACTGTGCCTGCTGCTCTGCTCGCGCCGCGACATTCAGTAACTGCCCCACCTGCCGGAGCTGTGAAGGCGTGTCCAGTAATCCACCATCCACCAGCACGTAAGGCACACCGGTCTGCTGTGACGTCCTCTGCGCCAGCGAGCGATACGTTTCATCGGCGCTTCCACAGTCAATGATGATGTCTGGATTCAGCGTCAGCAGTTTTTCCAGCGATAACGTACTGGCTCGGCCTGATAAGCGTCCCAAACGCGGCAATCGGCGTACGGTTTCAGAAAACAGCGCCCCCGATTCGCCCGACAAATCAAACGATGAAAACCCAAGCAGCTTTTCTGGTGCCAAGGCTAATAGCAGCAGATCCGCAGGCGGCCCCGCGCTAATAACACGCTGAATATCAGAAGGGTTGGGAATCTGACCAAACCGTCCGGCAATGCGATCAAACGCATGAGCAAAGGACGCAGGCAAAAGAGGTAAAGCAGACAGTGCCGCCAGATACGACAAAAAAGTACGCCTGTTAATTCCCATGATAATCCCAGAGTTAAATAATATCCGCCAAATTTCAGGCAGGCGGCAAGCGAAGGCATCCCGATGAGCTTACTCAGGTAAGTGATTCGGGTGACTACACGCAGCCAACGTACATCCAATTTGGAGTATGACGAGCATCGTTATATATATTTTTATACATCGATATTATCCACACACAAAATTCAGGGTCAATCATCCAGATCACATTTCCAGCGATAGTTGATGTGGGTCATTTGAACAGCGAAATAAGGGATGTTTTACGCGGGGATACATCGAAGGAAGAAATATTCTTCGGTAAAAAATAAGCCGATAAACCCGTATAGGTCGGTCGTTTATCGGCTGGGAGCGGTATAATTCGCTAAAGAAATCGGCAATTATTTCCGGGTAGCCAGAATAATACTGGATGCTTTAACCAGAGCGATTAATTCGCTGCCCACATCAATGTTCATCTCTTCCAGACTCTCATTGGTAACGGTTGAGGTCAGCGTCAACCCACCGGCAGTCACCAGTTGTACTGTCGAGTTGACGGCACCTTTCGTGACAGAACTCACCTTACCGTGAAACTGATTGCGGGCAGAAAAATTCAAACCACATTCGGCGGATGCCAGAATGACCCAAGGGGCTTTCACCAGCGCAATGGCCGGTTTGCCAACGGCAAGGTCCATAGACTGACAGCTGGCTCGTGTAATCACCGTCGTTAACTTATCCCCACTTTCCAGGGTCAATGCGACTTCATTGTTTACCGCACCCTCAACAATGGAAGACACAACACCCGAAAGCTGATTTCTTGCTGAAACTGACATAACGACTCCTTTGGTTCATCTTTAACATAATAGTAACGACTAAATAATCCAGGCAGCAGGAAGTCGCGACACGATAATTACCTGATGCACAATAGCGCCAATATCGTTGGCGCTATTATTACTTTCCTTTCGTATCGCAACTATTCCTCGCTGGAACAGCAGACGATAAATAATAGCCTCATAGTAAACGTTCTCCTGAGAAAATTATGCGATGTGACGTCCATCATTCGCCAATTACCTCAAGATCAATAAGCCAAGATACTCATTTAGTATTATTTTGTGACGGGACAGATTCTATTTTCGCTGTTATTTACTGGTGATGTTACCGAATCAGGTAAGGTAATCTGGCACGCAACAACTCCTTTTCCCCCATAACGACGCGGGTTTTTTCACCACGCGATGAGTCCCCCCCCGCGACTGGCTTTTACGCTGATGGCGTAATTCTTACTAGTCAATTGGCCTACATGCCGTAAAATTCCCGCTTTCGTCATCACGACGTTCATAACAATACCCATGTCCTAAAATGACGGGTTGATGCTCCCATTTACGGTGGAGAAGAACATGGATACACGCTTTCCTCAGGCGCACAAAGAGGCCCGCTGGGCTTTTGGCCTGACGCTGGTTTATTTATTGGCCTGGGTGCTTGCCGCCTATTTGCCAGACAACACACAAGGGATCACCGGCCTTCCACACTGGTTTGAGATGGCCTGCCTGCTGCTGCCGCTCGTGTTTACGCTGCTGTGCTGGCTGATGGTGCGCGTCATTTTCCGCGATATCTCACTGGAGAGTGACGATGCAAATTGAAATTTTATTGCCGCTGATTGGCTATCTGCTGCTGGTGTTCGGGCTGTCGGTCTACGCGTACCGTCGCCGTCAGGCGGGTAACTTTCTTAACGAATATTTCCTCGGCGGCCGCTCAATGGGCGGGTTTGTCCTGGCGATGACGCTGATCGGCACTTACGTCAGCGCCAGCTCTTTTATCGGCGGGCCGGGTGCAGCGTATAAATACGGGCTGGGCTGGGTGCTGCTTTCGATGATCCAGCTTCCTACCATGCTGCTATCACTCGGGATTCTGGGGAAAAAATTCGCCATTTTGGCGCGGCGCTACAACGCCATCACGCTGAACGACATGCTGTACGCCCGCTACAACAGCCCGCTGCTAGTATGGTTCGCCAGCATCAGCCTGCTGGTCGCGTTTATCGGTGCCATGGCCGTGCAGTTCATCGGCGGCGCACGCCTGCTGGAAACTGCGGCGAACATTCCTTACGACATCGGCCTGCTGATTTTCGGCGTCACTATTGCGCTGTACACCACGTTTGGCGGTTTCCGCGCCAGCGTGCTCAATGATGCGATGCAGGGCATCGTGATGCTGATCGGCACCGTCATCCTGCTGGTCGGCGTGATCTATGCTGCTGGCGGCCTGCACAGCGCAGTGGATAAGCTGCAACAGATTGACCCGATGCTGGTGTCGCCGCAGGGCAGCAACGGTATTCTGTCGATGCCGTTTATGGCTTCATTCTGGGTGCTGGTCTGCTTCGGCGTCATCGGCCTGCCAAACACTGCCGTGCGCTGTATCTCTTATCGCGACAGCAAGGCGCTGCACCGTGGGATTATCATCGGCACGATCGTCATCGGCATCCTGATGCTCGGCATGCATCTGGCCGGTGCGCTGGGTCGTGCTGTGATGCCAGACCTGACGATCCCCGATCAGGTGTTACCCGCGCTGATGGTCACCGTATTACCGCCGCTGGCCGCTGGGATCTTTCTCGCTGCGCCAATGGCCGCTATCATGTCCAACATTAATGCGCATCTGCTTCAGGCCTCCGCCACGATCATTAAAGATCTCTATCTCAGCGTACGTCCGCAGCAGATCCATAACGAACGCCGCATCAAGATCCTGTCCAGCATGACCACCCTGCTGTTAGGCCTGCTGGTGCTGCTGGCCTCCTTACGGCCACCGGATATGATCATCTGGCTGAACCTGCTGGCGTTTGGCGGGCTGGAAGCGGTGTTCCTGTGGCCGCTGGTACTGGGTCTGTACTGGGAACGCGCGAATGCCGCGGGGGCGCTTAGCGCCATGTTCACCGGGGCGATTTGCTATACCTTACTGGCTAGCTTCAATCTTCAGCTGGCTGGATATCACCCGATTGTGCCATCGCTGTTACTCAGCCTGATGGCGTTTATTATTGGCAACCGCTTTGGTCATAACCCACCAGCGCCGGTTGCCGCTTCATCTTCACTTTAAATGTAATAGAGACTGCTATGCCGTGGATTCAACTAAAAATAAACACCTCAGGAAAGGTTGCTGAACAGCTGGGTGACGTCATGATGGAAAGCGGTGCGGTATCCGTTACGTTTCAGGATACGCACGATACTCCGGTGTTCGAACCGCTGCCGGGCGAGACCCGCCTGTGGGGCGATACCGACGCAATTGCGCTGTACGATGCTGAAACCGATATGAACGCGGTTATCGCGATGCTGGAGCAAGAACAGCTGCTAGGCGTCGGTTTTAAACACAAAATCGAACAGTTGGAAGACAAAGACTGGGAGCGCGAGTGGATGGATAACTTCCACCCGATGCAGTTCGGTAAACGTCTGTGGATTTGCCCAAGCTGGCGCGACATTCCTGACCCAATGGCCGTCAACGTGATGCTCGATCCGGGTCTGGCATTTGGTACCGGTACCCATCCAACGACCGCGTTGTGCCTGCAATGGCTTGACGGACTGGATCTGGAAGGGAAAACCATCATCGATTTCGGCTGCGGCTCCGGCATTCTGGCGATTGCCGCCCTGAAACTGGGTGCGGCACGCGCTATCGGGATTGATATCGATCCGCAGGCAATTCAGGCCAGCCGCGATAACGCGCAGCGCAACGGGGTTTCCGAACGTCTTGAGCTTTATCTGCCGAAAGACCAGCCTGCCGATCTTTCTGCCGATGTCGTCGTTGCCAACATCCTTGCTGGCCCGCTGCGCGAACTGGCACCGCTGATTAGCGATTTACCTAAAGCAGGCGGTCACCTCGGCCTGTCCGGTGTGCTGGCCACGCAGGCCGAAGGCGTCGCAGAAGCCTACGCAGACAAATTCACGCTCGATCCAGTGGCTGAGCGCGAAGAGTGGTGCCGCATTACCGGCCAACGCCGCGCATCGTAATCACGTTATCCCGCTAGTCCCGCCCACCGTATATGCAACGGTGGGCACCTTTCTTCTTGCTATATCTCACGATTGATCCCCATAAACAGGCGTATGATGCAGCCCGGCAAGCGACTGGACGTACCTGCGCCCGGCGCTCAACGATGCCGTATCATTATTTTCAAGGGATGAAAAATGAAAGGTAAACTCTCTATCGTATTGATGCTAACCGCCAGCTTTTCCGCCTTGGCGGCCGATCCGGTGCACTGGGGCTACGAAGGCAACGGCGATCCCGCACACTGGGGAAAGCTATCTCCAGACTTCTCGCTGTGTGAAACCGGTAAAAACCAGTCACCCATTAATATCCGCCAGGCGCTGGACGCCCAGCACGACCCTCTACAGTTAGCTTTCCAGTCTGGGACACAGCAAATTATCAACAACGGGCATACCGTTCAGGTTAACGTTGGCTCGGGGAATACGCTGGTATTGGATAACGAGACATTCACCTTGCAGCAGTTTCACTTTCACGCACCGAGCGAGAATGAAATCGATGGTAAACAGTTTCCACTGGAAGGCCATTTTGTCTATAAAGACGCGTCTGGCGCGCTTACCGTTATCGCGCTGATGTTTCAGGAGGGAGAGGCCAATCTGCCGCTAGCCACGACCTGGCAGCAGATTCCGGTTCAGGTTAATCAGGCAGAGGACGTGCGCACGCCAATCGCGATTCAGAGCCTGTTACCGACATCATTAAACTACTATCGGTTTAGTGGGTCGCTCACCACGCCACCTTGCTCAGAAGGCATTCGCTGGCTCGTGCTGGATCACCCCGTCACTGCCTCTGCCGATCAGATAAACCAGTTCCGCTCGGTCATGCATCACGCTAATAATCGCCCCACACAGCCGCTTAATGGCCGCATCATCATCCATTAAGCCACTTCGCGAGTGCTGGTCAGACTGTTCTGTCGGCCAGCCTCAGGTCAATCAGCACCCTTTTTTGCCACATTAACCAACGCATTTCACTGATAAAGCATTGATAGGCTGCTGTATCTCCACCAAAAATGACCGCGCTTGCAGATAAAATTCTGTAAACAGATGATTATTTCCCAGAACAAAAAATCGACATAAAAATATAACTAATTGTTAAATATGAATAATATTTTTATGCGCCTTTATGAAGTGCATTTTCATTGATCGATAGCTGTAAATTGGTCAAAGTTTGGCCTTTCATCTGACGTAAAAAATGCGTAATATACGCGCCCTTGCAGGCACAGTATGGTCAATTTTTGTCTATGCACATTGGACAATTTCAGCTTAGTAATCGCTTGATAGCAGCCCCAATGGCTGGTATTAGCGATCGCCCATTTAGAGCACTCTGTCATGCGATGGGCGCTGGAATGACCGTGTCTGAAATGCTTTCTTCCAACCCGGAAGTGTGGCGTTCAGACAAGTCGCGTTTGCGAATGGTCCATAGCGATGAACCGGGTATCAGAGCCGTGCAAATTGCCGGTTGTGACCCCGATGAGATGGCGGCGGCAGCGAGAATCAACGCTGATTCCGGCGCACAGATCATCGACATCAATATGGGCTGCCCTGCGAAGAAGGTGAACCGCAAGATGGCAGGATCTGCGTTGTTGCAGTATCCGGATTTGGTCAAACAGATCCTCTCTACGGTAGTGAAAGCGGTAGACGTACCGGTAACACTGAAGATCCGAACCGGTTGGGCACCAGAGCACCGCAACTGTGTAGAAATTGCCAAACTGGCTGAAGACTGTGGCATTCAGGCGTTAACCATTCACGGACGCACCCGTGCGTGCCTGTTCAATGGTTTCGCCGAATACGACAGCATTCGGGCAGTTAAGCAGGCCGTTTCCATTCCTATTATTGCGAATGGCGACATTACAGACCCGCATAAAGCCAGAGCGGTTCTTGACTACACCGGGGCTGACGCCCTGATGATAGGACGAGCCGCTCAGGGAAGACCCTGGATCTTTCGGGAAATCCAGCATTATCTGGACACAGGGGAGTTGCTGGCACCGATGCCGTTGGCAGAGGTTAAGCGCTTGTTGATCGAGCATATACGGGAATTGCACGACTTTTATGGTCCAGGCAAGGGATTTCGTATCGCTCGTAAGCACGTATCCTGGTATCTCCAGGAACATGCCCCAAACGACCAGTTTAGGCGCACATTCAACGCCATTGAGGATGCCAGCGAGCAGCTGGAGGCGTTGAAGGCATATTTTGAAAATCTTGCGTAAACAGAAAAAGAGCTGACAGAACTATGTTCGAACAACGCGTGAATTCTGACGTACTGACCGTTTCCACTGTAAACTCTCAGGCTCAGGTAACCCAAAAACCCCTGCGCGACTCGGTTAAACAGGCACTGAAGAACTATTTTGCTCAATTGAACGGTCAGGATGTAAGTGACCTGTATGAGCTGGTATTGGCTGAAGTTGAACAGCCACTGTTGGACATGGTGATGCAATACACCCGCGGTAACCAAACCCGCGCGGCCCTGATGATGGGCATCAACCGCGGTACTCTGCGTAAGAAATTGAAAAAATACGGCATGAACTGATACTAATCAGTTAAGCATTTGAAAAAAGGCGCTTTACCTTTCAGGTTAAGCGCCTTTTTCTTTGCCTTCTATTTAGGCTTCGGCCTTAGCACAGACAGTCTGAGATTGCGTCTGCGAGATGAGGAATCCGTTGTTAATGACTCATCCCTTCTTGCGTATCCGTCTCCGGCACATGAAAGAGCCGATGCAGGTTATTCAGCCGTTCCGCTAACACGAACGTTAAAATCTCTTTCGATTCTGGATTGTCCAATTCGACAATGGCGTAAGCCAACGCACGACACTGATCGAGTGCTTCTTCGGGTTCTAGCGGCGTGTTATCAAACATGGCGCACCTCCTGAGCAGGCAGGCGGCCAGCAAAGAGCATGACATGACCATCAGGGGAATGTTCCCGCGCCTGACGTTCGGTGGTAGCGATAATATGCACGACACATTGGGAAGAGATTCCCAAAGCAAGAAAGCGATACTGAAATTCGGGGCGAGTTTGGGTAGACTGGATATCAGCCATAGTGTTAGTTCCAATAACATTGTGGTTAGAGGCCCGGTTAGTGCTCCAACACTGCCGGGCTTCGCACTACATAGGTGAATCGCACCTATGTAGCTAACACTACTCCCAAGTGAATCGCACCTCAAGGTGTTTTTTAGAATTATTTTTACGTATACTGAATCGCACTTAGTACATGGAGATCCAGTAATGGCAACAGGTTCAATTAACAACAAGTCACAGCAGTTGAATGCAAGGTTCCCGCACGATGTTGTTGCTGAAATGGAAAGTAGCCTTGAAGCTGGCGAGACAAAGGCGCAATTCATCATCACCGCAGTAAAAGGCGAGATCAAACGCCGCCAATGTAAACAGCCCAAAGAAGAATCCTAAGAATGAGTGTTGTTGCGGGTAACGTAGTCTGTACGAGCTAGTGCTTAGTTTGGTACTGTATGATAATCAAAGCTAGGAGAGAACGTTGCAAACAGCCAAACTAGTACATTCTAAGCAATTTCAATTTTGAACTATCTATTAGATGATTGGCTAACATAACGAGATATTGACTACGTAATATCTATATAAATAAAGTAACTTACAAAACGATAGAATAATAGATTAGAGCATCATGAAAAACCGTGAGTTAAAGGTGAAAAAACGTTAAGTTGGGCATTTTAATTAATTAAACCATAAAAGGATATCATTTTTTGGACACGCGAACATTATGGAAATTAACGCCAAAAGACTTCAATGAATGGCGAAGAAATAATGATTACCCCGAACTATTTAAGGTATTTGAAAAGAATTTACCACACTACAAAGAATGGATGGATAATCAAAAACTATCTCCAGATTTATTGTATAAACATGGTTTTTCACGCTTTATTAGTTCAGAGGAAATTTTATTACTATGTGAATACAATAATAACAACACATATATGCTTTTCGAGAAAAACTTTATAAAATTAGAGTCTATACGGAAAGCTGGGTGGATAAAAAAAGAACAAGAGTATCAACCTTATTTTTATTGGCTTAAAAATAAGCATGGGAGGGAAATTTACGAATCCACAAAAAGAGAATTTAGAATATCTAGCTGGATTGGAGGGCGTCCACAGTTTCTTAAAGAACATTTTCTTTTGAATCTTGGAGGAGTTGAATTAAATGCTCCAATCCTATCTGGTAGGTTACTTGATTTCACTTGTTTGGATAATTTAAAAATTATCGGTGCTGTCAGTAATACTCATATTTATCTATGGCATTGCTCAGCCATAGGAGTCGAAATATCGGGTGGGTTAGCCTTTCTTGATTTCTATGATACAAAATTATGGAGCCACGGTTACTTTAACGTCAAAAAAGAGCTGACTTTAAGGGATGGAATCTTTCAGGATCTTCATTTTAAAGAATGTGACCTTCATTTCCATGCATCTAAAAGCACATTGAAACTGTGTTCAATTAGAGGAACTGATTTTGAGGCCACTCTCGAACACAGCAAAATTGAAGATTTCCTCTTTCATGCAACAAAATCTAAAGTTAACCACTTTCATTATAGAGAGAAATTTTACTCTAAAGCCAAGCGTCTTTTTTCTTCTGTAGGAAAAAACTCCGAAGCAGGAACATATTTTTATAAAGAGAAAAGAAATCATATGTTATCACTTTTATTCCCAAAGAAATCCAATTCTAATGAATGGTATCACAAAGGAGTAAAAGAAAAGATTTACCTCGGAGTAAAATCATATCTTAATTTCTTTTTTTGTTTTTTAGATTATTTAGTTTGGGGATTTGGGGAAAAACCAATTAGAAGTCTATTTTTTTCCATTGGTGTAATTTTAGCATCATCTCTTGTCTACTTATTAAGTCCTGACTCAGTAACGTACAATAATCCAACTAAGTCTATTTATTTCAGCATAGTGACATTTGTAACATTAGGTTATGGAGATATCTCCCAATTGAAAGCTTGGCTTCAATTATACTCATCAATTCAGGCATTTTTAGGAATGGTTTTAATGGGGTTATTCTTGGCTGGTTATGCCTCAAAATCAAAGCAATACTAATCAGTAAAACCTCATATAAAAAGACTATTAAATCATATTCTTAACACGCTGGTTCAGTTTTGCGAATTACTTACGGCGGGCTATAACACCCGCCCCTACCCAACTGCCAAACTCATCCATCTCTGCTACAAAATACAGCCGGCTTGAGCCACGGCTAATCCAGAATCAAAACACCTCAACCAGCTCAAACTCTTCAAACACCAGCAGCATATCTGGGGCGAAAGAGCCTCCTCGTTCGAAAAATGTCTGATGGCCTTCGCGCCAGAAAGCCAGGCTTTTGTCGCCTTCACCCTCTTTCGCCGCCATCTCAGCAGTCACATCGCAGTAGCGCACCAGCGTTAACGAGCGCGTGCGGATCACGCAGGAAGGCTGTCCGGCACCGTCCAGAACAATGTTGTAATCACCGACCTGCGGAGTTTCCTCATTTTTGAACGCGTGATACGAGCTACAGGTTGCCGTTTTATGCCCTTCCCGCACCAGTTGCAGAAGCTCATCCGCCAGCTCGGGGCTGTCGCCAAACGACCAGCGCAGCGCGTCTGGGTATTTATCTAATCCTTGTTTATGACTCATCATCGTCCTCGTTTTATACGGCTATGATTGCTCTGTTTTCTCACGCAATCATAGCCTTAAAGGAGCGATCAGGTAATATCCACGTCCACCCAGAGCGCGGCATGGTCGGACGCAGCGGTGTCCCATGAGGTGACTTCCGGTAGCGGCGTAACGGGTTCCGCGCCCTCTTTGGCAGCAATCTTATCGATATTATAAATACCCCGACGCTCGATTCCCCACTCCACAACCGCCTGATGCAGTGGTGCAGACAGGAAAATATAGTCCAGCTGATTTAACCGCGCGCCCTTCTTCCCCCCAGAGAAATAGTAGGTATAACGCTCTTTCTCCGGGCGTTCAGGCTCGATAACCGGGTGTAAGTCCGACAGAGAAAACAGCGGGGCCAAACTGTGCCAGGGGTTGGACGAATCCTCGTTCAAATCGCCGAGAATGACCACGTAGTCCTTCTTGAGATCGTAAGTCTGTTGAACAATCTCCGCGACGCGTTCGGCCTGATCGCGGCGCTTCTCCGCCCCACGCTGCCGCTCTTCTTCTGTTTGACCGCTCTGGCTTTTGAAATGGTTACACAGAATATAAATCGGCTGTTTGAGGCCAGCGTCCAGCGTCACTTCGAGGCAATCACGGCTAAAAACGGGATCGAAGCGCTTTCCGGCATCAAAAATATGTGTGCGGAGCTGGGCAATCCGATAACGCGTCAGGCAGGCAACATCAATGCCGCGTGGGTCATTCGGGCTGTCGATCATCACGAACTGGCTGAATTTATTTTCTCCCAGCACCTGATTGTTGAAATCACGCAGGACATCCATGTTTTCGACTTCAACGGCGCACAGGATATCGACATTAAGCAGGGTGATAATCTTGCCCGTATTCTTACGTTGCTGACTGCTGAATTCTTGCGCCTTAAACACGATTTCACCGATCCAATCGCCACGACCACGGCAGCTTTTGTTGATCCTAAATCCGATGCCAGCGTCCTCCTTTTTCCATCGCCCCAGCGTGCCTGCATCGGTACGGATATCAATATAAGGACGCAGCACGATAGACAGGCGGAACACCTGATCTTTCAGGGCATCATCGTATTGGGGCTGTTCGAGAAGGTGCTGAAGCTGCCTGACCTGTTGCAATAAAGCATCGATCTGCTGGGAATCGGGGAGGTTGAGAATCGCGGTACGGTGGAACAGGTTCTCAACGTTATAGCTGGCGATGCGGATTTTCATTGTTGTCTCCTGCTAGGTAGTGGCAAAAGCAATGATGTCCTTTTGAGAATAGAAGCACATTGTGACAGTTGGGCAGCATTCCCAGCAGCAATAGATTTTTTCTATCGTTCTTTAACTCAACGTGGTTAAAACGTGTTAGACGCACTATATTCACTACAAAAGTCAGGCCCGCGACAAAAGTACGCACGCCATGAGTACTATATTCACTTCTGATATAAATAATCACACAACGTGATTTATAAACAGATGTTTTGTCGCGTAGATTCCTTATTAACAAAAGTTATAAGCGCATCACTGCACACCACTCACAGGAATTCATAATGAAAAAAATACGTTTTGCTTTACTGACCAGCGCCCTGCTTGCTACCAGCGTATTCGCTCATGCCGATGACCTTAGCGCCATCAAGTCCGCAGGGGTTATCAAGATCGGCACGGAAGGCACCTACGCGCCTTATACCTATCATGATAAATCAGGCCAGCTGGTTGGCTTCGATGTGGATATTGGCCGTGCGGTGGCAGAAAAACTCGGCGTGAAAGCCCAGTTCATTGAAGGGCGTTGGGATGGGTTAATCGCCGGTATTGATGCCAAGCGCTACGATGCGGTCATCAATCAGGTTGGCGTAACCAAAGAGCGTCAGGCCAAGTATGATTTCTCCAAGCCTTATATCGATTCCAAAGCGGTGCTGGTTGTCCGTGGCGATAACACCACCATCAAAGATTTCAGCGATCTGAAAGGCAAAAAATCTGCCCAAAGTCTGACCAGTAATTACTCTAAGCAAGCCACCAGCTACGGTGCGGAGATTGTGCCGACGGACGGTTTTAATCAGTCACTGGATCTGGTGCTCAGCGGCCGTGCCGATGCCACGTTAAACGACAATCTGTCATTCCTGGATTTCAAAAAGCATAAGCCAGATGCCAACGTGAAGATTGCGGCGACCTCAAAAGACGGCGAACCTTCTGCGATTCTGGTGCGTAAAAATCAGGAACCACTGGTGGAAGCATTAAATAAAGCTCTGGATGAAATTAAAGCAGACGGCACCTATAAAACGATATCTGTGCGATACTTCGGGGAGGATGTTTCTCAATAATCGCCCTGTTATCAGAGCGCGTTGTCATCAATTATGATGGTCATCAGCGCGCTCTGTAATTAGCGCATACCGTTATCGGAGCTCGTTTTCATGCCGCCTTGGCTACAACTCATGGCAGACTCCTTTTGGAGTCTGCTTTCTGCGGGACTTAAATTTACTGTCCCTCTGGCTATTCTGTCTTTCATCTTTGGCTTAGCCCTTGGCATTCTCATCGCGCTGGTTCGCCTTTATGGCCCAAAGCCGCTGAAATGGCTGGGTGATTTCTACGTTTGGGTTATTCGTGGCACGCCGTTACTGGTGCAGCTTTTCCTGATTTTTTATGGGCTGCCCAGCGCGGGCATCACTCTGGATGCCTTTCCTGCCGCACTCATTGGCTTCACCATCAGCGTGGGTGCCTATAGCTCGGAGATCGTGCGCGGGGCAATCTTATCTGTGCCGAAAGGACAATGGAATGCCGCCTATTCTCTCGGCATGAATGGCAAGCAGGCGATTCGCTGGGTCATCTTCCCGCAATCCGTTTTCGTGTCGCTGCCGCCGCTCTCCAATACGTTTATTTCCTTAATCAAGGATACGTCACTGGCCGCCGTGATCACCGTGCCGGAGATGTTCTTGTCCGCTCAGCGCATCGTTTCCGTTACCTATGAACCCTTGATTCTGTATGTCGAGGCTGCACTGATTTACCTGATGTTTAGCACCGTGCTAAGCCAGTTACAGGTGAAGCTCGAAAAGTATTATCAGCGCCACATCACGCACTAACACCTCCCGCATCGGCCCATGCCACCCGCTGGGCTGATGACATTACCGCGTTCCCGACTTCTCCCTCCCTGCTCAGCAGGTAAACCTGAAAACGCCTCACGATCTCCATTTTGACGCACTAAAACAGGGCGCATCAGCCTCTTTGCATTTGTCGCGGTGCGTACATACCTAATTAGAATTACCTACTTAGATCAATAAGCATTCCTTTTCGTCTTCATTATCAAGCAAATAGAAAATTGGCATTTTATTTGCTTTGCTCTGCTCACGTCGGCATACCGACAGACAGGTATGGTGCACCTCATTGTGCACCGCAACACAACTGTGTACTGCAACAACAGCAGATAACTCTAGACGCTAGGATGATTATGAAAAGAATAGTGATTTCTACTCTGGTTGCTGGCGCGTCACTCTTTGCCGCAATCAATCAAGCCCATGCGGGTGCAACGCTGGACGCCATTCAGAAGAAAGGATTTGTGCAATGCGGTATCAGCGATGGCTTGCCCGGTTTTTCCTATGCAGATGCCAGCGGCAAATACTCCGGCATCGATGTTGACGTGTGCCGCGGACTTGCTGCCGCCGTATTCGGCGATGCCAATAAAGTTAAATACACGCCGCTGACGGCAAAAGAACGCTTCACTGCGCTGCAATCCGGCGAGGTTGACGTGCTGTCGCGCAACACGACCTGGACCTCCTCCCGCGACGGCGGCATGGGCATGCTCTTTACCGGCGTCACCTACTACGACGGCATTGGCTTCCTGACGCATAACAAAGCGGGCTTAAGCAGTGCAAAAGAGCTGGACGGCGCAACCGTCTGTATTCAGGCCGGCACCGATACTGAACTGAACGTCGCTGACTACTTCAAGACCCATAAAATGCAGTACACCCCTGTCACATTCGACCGCTCTGATGAAAGTGCCAAAGCGCTGGAATCTGGCCGCTGCGATACGCTGGCATCAGACCAGTCACAGCTGTACGCACTGCGTATCAAGCTGAGCAAACCTGCTGAATTCATCGTTCTGCCAGAAGTGATTTCCAAGGAGCCGCTGGGCCCGGTGGTACGCCGTGGAGATGAAGAATGGTTCTCGATCGTACGCTGGACGCTGTTCGCTATGCTGAATGCGGAAGAGATGGGTGTGACCTCGAAAAACGTCGATCAGCTGGCAGCAAAACCTACCACGCCAGATATGTCTCACCTGCTGGGTCACGAAGGCAGCTACGGTAAAGATCTCAAATTACCGAATGATTGGGCGTTCAAAATCATCAAACAGGTCGGTAACTACGGCGAAATCTTTGAACGTAATGTCGGTATGGGCAGCGAGTTGAAAATTAAGCGCGGCCTGAACGAACTGTGGAACAAAGGCGGTCTCCAGTACGCGCCAGCGGTACGTTAATTATCAGAAAAACCTGGGCGCAGTAGATCGCTGCGCCCTTCAGAGCCCCCGTTTCGAGGTTCAAGCATGCTACAACGCCCAACCGTAAAAGGTGATTTATCACTGACTAATCCAGCGGTGCGCGCCTGGCTGTATCAAATTGTCGTTGTTATCGCGGTATTGGCTGTCGCAGCCTACCTGTTGCACAACACCGTGACCAATCTGGCACAGAGGGGCATTACCTCTGGTTTCGATTTCCTGAATAAAAGTGCTGGCTTTGGCATCGTCCAGCACCTGATTGACTATCAACAAGGTGACACCTACGCCCGCGTTTTTCTTGTTGGGCTATTCAACACGCTTCTGGTTTCGGCGTTGTGCATCGTGTTTGCGTCGATTCTTGGCTTCACTGTTGGCCTCGCCCGACTGTCCGACAACTGGCTACTACGAAAAATATCCAACGTTTACATCGAGATATTTCGTAATATCCCGCCGTTATTACAGATCTTCTTCTGGTATTTTGCCGTATTGCGCAACCTGCCAGGGCCACGCCAGTCAATCAGCGCGTTTGATGTCGCCTTCCTCAGCAACCGGGGCTTTTACCTGCCTTCTCCTGAATTGGGACCGGGCGCAGCGGCGTTTTTTCTTTCTCTGCTGATCGCAGCAGTTGTGGCATGGGTCGTCTTGCGGCGTAACCGGCGCTATCACGCGTTAACCGGCCAACCGCGTAGAACCTGGCCGCTGACGTTAGGCATGTTGCTGGTGCTGTGTGCACTCAGCCATCTGATTTTCGGTCCCGCTTTCCACTGGGATATGCCGGAATTAAAAGGGTTTAACTTTCGCGGCGGCATGGTGCTGATCCCCGAGCTGGCGGCGTTAACCGTCGCTCTGTCGGTCTACACGTCATCATTTATTGCCGAGATCATTCGTTCAGGCATTCAATCGGTTTCTCACGGTCAACACGAAGCCGCGCGTTCTCTCGGATTACCGAATCCCGTTACGCTGCGCAAAGTGATTCTCCCACAGGCGCTGCGCGTCATCATTCCACCACTGACCAGCCAGTATCTGAATATTGTGAAGAACTCGTCGCTGGCTGCCGCCATTGGCTATCCCGATATGGTGTCGCTGTTCGCGGGAACCGTACTGAATCAGACTGGCCAGGCTATCGAAACCATCGCCATTACCATGTCGGTATACCTCATTATCAGCCTGCTGATCTCGCTGCTGATGAATCTGTATAACCGCAAGATCGCGTTAGTCGAACGCTAAGAGGCCGTCATGACGATGAACCATTATACGCAAGGCCGTCAGTCCTCTCTGTTCAAAGCGATGCAGTGGGCACGGCGTAATCTCTTCTCAAGTATCAGCAATAGCCTGTTAACGCTGTTTTGCCTCTGGCTATTGTGGGTTGCCATACCGCCACTGCTGAACTGGGCGATCTTTCAGGCTAACTGGATCGGTACTACCCGCAATGACTGTACGCGTGAGGGGGCCTGCTGGGTCTTCATTCACGCCAGATTTGGTCATTTCATGTATGGGCTGTATCCGGCGGCGGAAGTCTGGCGCATCAACTTTGCGCTCGCTATCGGGTTGCTGAGTATCCTGCCGATATTCCTGAAAAGTATCCCCTATCGCGGGCGCTATATTGCCGTCTGGACAGTGGCTTATCCGCTCATCGCCTGGTGGTTACTTTACGGCGGTTTTGGCGGGCTCAGCAGAGTAGAAACCTATCAGTGGGGCGGGCTAACGTTGACGTTGATCATCGCTGCCGTGGGTATCGCCGGTGCGTTACCGCTTGGCATCTTGCTCGCATTAGGTCGCCGTTCCACACTGCCGATTGTGCGTATGCTTTCCGTTGTCTTCATCGAATTTTGGCGTGGCGTACCGCTCATCACCGTGCTTTTTATGTCATCCGTGATGCTACCGCTGTTTTTAACAGAAGGCACCACGATCGACAAACTGCTAAGGGCGCTAGTCGGCGTCATCTTATTCCAGTCCGCCTATGTCGCAGAAGTGGTTCGCGGTGGTTTGCAGGCGCTCCCTAAAGGACAGTATGAAGCCGCTGAATCCCTGGGCTTAGGCTATTGGCGCATGCAGGGGCTGGTCATCCTCCCGCAAGCGCTGAAAATGGTTATCCCAGGTCTGGTGAATACCATTATCTCTCTCTTTAAAGACACCAGTCTGGTGATCATCATCGGCCTTTTCGATCTCTTCAGCAGCATCCAACAGGCAACGGTCGATCCCACCTGGCTGGGGATGTCGACAGAAGGCTATGTCTTCGCCGCCATGGTCTACTGGATTTTCTGTTTCAGCATGTCGCGCTATAGCCAACATCTGGAAAATCGTTTTAACACCGGACACAAGTCACACTGAGGCCATCCATGAATCAGACTGCATTCACTCAATCAACCGATCACATGATTACCTTAGAGAATGTGAATAAGTGGTACGGGCAATTTCATGTGCTTAAAGACATCAATCTGCAGGTCAGGCAAGGGGAACGGATTGTGCTGTGCGGCCCTTCCGGCTCGGGGAAATCAACCACCATACGCTGTATTAATCATCTTGAAGAACATCAAGCAGGGCGAATTGTTGTTGATGGGATTGAATTAAATAATGATTTGCGCAACATCGAAAAAATTCGTACTGAAGTCGGCATGGTTTTTCAGCATTTCAATCTTTTCCCGCACTTAACCGTATTGCAGAACTGCACGCTGGCACCATGCTGGGTACGCCACACGCCGAAAAAAGAAGCGGAAGAGCTGGCAATGCACTATCTGGAACGCGTGCGTATCGCCGCACATGCACACAAATTTCCGGGTCAGCTATCTGGAGGCCAGCAGCAACGTGTGGCCATCGCACGCTCACTGTGTATGAAGCCCAAGATTATGCTGTTTGACGAGCCGACGTCTGCACTGGATCCTGAAATGGTGAAAGAGGTGCTCGATACTATGCTTGGGCTGGCTCAGGATGGGATGACGATGCTTTGCGTCACGCATGAAATGGGGTTCGCAAAAACCGTCGCTGACCGGGTGATCTTTATGGATCAAGGAGAGATTGTGGAACAAGCGCCACCGGATATCTTCTTCTCCAGTCCCCGCTCAGAGCGTACTCAGGCATTTCTCTCACAAATCCTGCACTAAGCTGAAGCATCCTGCCTGCGTGTCCTACGCAGGCCTTCCCCAATATCACCATTATGATGGATCTCACAGCTCGCGTTATCGCATAACCAACGCGGGCTGGATGAGGTAGGGAAGTTTCTGCATCCGAAAACTGCCCGATGTACCGTATTTTCTGCGGCTATCTACCTGATACACCTAAATAAATGCATATTCCATATGGGTTTCTCTACGTACAAACAGTGAGCAAATCGTTGCAGATAACCCCAATAATTTCCCATAGCAAAAAGCCCTCGTCTTTCGACGAGGGCTTTCCACTTGTTTGATGCCTGGCAGTTCCCTACTCTCACATGGGGAAGCCCCACACTACCATCGGCGCTACGGCGTTTCACTTCTGA
>NZ_JAPQKX010000015.1:0-66962 GCF_026800125.1 Pectobacterium jejuense
ATGAAGGCACGGTACGGCGTTATCTGGGGTACTGGCAGGCGCTGCTGCGCGGCATGGCGGATAATGCTGACCAGCCGGTACGGTCACTGCCGATGCTGCCGGAGGCGGAGCGACGGCAGGTGCTGATTGACTTTAACCAGACGAGCGCCGACTACCCATCCACTGCCTGTATTCATTCGCTGTTTGAGGCGCAGGTGAAGGCGAATCCTGACGCTCTGGCGTTGATAGACGGTGACCGACGTCTGAGCTATGGCGAACTGAACCGGCAGGCCGACAGGCTGGCGTGCTGGCTGGCTGAGCGCGGGGTACGGCGGGAAAGCCGGGTGGCGATTGCACTGGAGCGTGGTGTGGATCTGATTGTGGCGATCCTGTCCACCCTCAAAGCGGGCGGTGCCTATGTGCCGCTGGATCCGAGCTATCCGCAGGAACGCCTGCATTTTATCGTGGCGGACAGCACGCCGCAGGTATTAATCACCAATACGCCGTCGCATGCCGCTTTCAGCACCCTGCCAGCGGATCTGATCGTGCTAGACGTCGATATAGTGCGCCCTTGGGATGACGCCGATTCTGACGCGGACGAGATGCCGACGTCGGCTGCGGTAAACGCATCGACGCTGGCCTACATTATGTACACTTCCGGTTCAACCGGGCGGCCCAAGGGCGTCATGGTGCAGCACGGCAATGTGGTGAAGCTGGCGCTCAACAACGGCTACGCCGATTTCCGGGCTGACGATCGCATCGCCTGTCTGGCTAACCCTGCATTTGACGCCAGTACCATGGAGCTGTGGGGGGCGCTGTTGAACGGCGGCAGTATAGCGATCTTCAGCCGCGACACGGTGCTGGACGCCAGGCTTTTCGGTGCACAGTTGCGCGAGCAGCGGGTCAGCATGCTCTTTATGACCACCGCCCTGTTTAATCAGTATGCGCACGCGTTGCAGGATTATCTGCCCAGCCTACGTTATCTGCTGGTGGGTGGCGAGTCGCTGGATCTTGGCTTTATCCGCCATACGCTGCGCCACGGCGCGCCGCAGAACTTCATGCACGTCTACGGGCCAACGGAGACGACGACCTTCGCCACGGCCTATCGGATGAACGAGACCGATCCCGACAGCCCCTGCATGCCGATTGGACGGCCGATAGCCAATACGGTTGTCTACCTGCTGGACGAGCATAAGCAGCCGGTGCCGATCGGCGTGACGGGCGAGGTTTATATCGGCGGTAGCGGCGTGGCCCGCGGTTATCTGAACCTGCCTGAACAAACGGCGGAACGTTTCCTGAGCGATCCATTTGCGGTCGAGGTGGGGGCGCGGATGTACCGAACTGGGGATCTGGCGCGCTGGCGGGTCGACGGGACGCTGGAGTTTCAGGGGCGTAACGACTTTCAGGTGAAAATCCGCGGGTTCCGTATCGAGCTGGGGGAGATAGAGTCGGCCTTGCAGGCGTGCAATGGGGTGACCCAGGCGGTCGTGGCGGCGCGAAACAGCGTGGCCGACAAACAGTTGGTTGCCTATTACACCGCCGGCGACGGTGCGGAAATTTGCGCCGGGGAGTTGAAAGCACAGCTTGGCGCACGGTTGCCAGCGTATATGGTGCCGGCGGCTTATGTGAAACTGGAGACGATCCCGCTGACCGCGAACGGCAAGGTGGATCACAAGGCGCTGCCCACGCCGGATGAGTACGCTCTGGCGCGCGGCGATTATGAAGCGCCGCAGGGGCGTGAGGAGCAGATTCTGGCGGTTATCTGGCAGAATCTGCTGGGCGTTGAGCTGGTGAGTCGACATGATGACTTCTTTGCGTTGGGCGGCCATTCGCTGCTGGCGGTACGTTTTATCAATGAGGCTCGCAAACAGGAAATTTACCTGACGTTATCATCGCTGTTTGCTGCACCACAACTGCGACTACTGGCTGAGAAAATACAACGCGGCGACGCTCAGAATGTTCACGAGCGGGCGGTAGCGTTCCGCGCCTCCGGTTCTCAGCGTCCGCTGTTTATCGTGCCAGAAGCCAGCGCTGAAATGCTCTACGGTCCGCTGCTAGCCTCCTGTATTGACAGTGATATCCCTGTCTATGGGCTGATGGGGCCGGATCGCAACCTGCCGACATTCAAAACGCTGGAAGGCGCGGCGGCACGCTATGTAGGGATAATCCGCTCGACCCAGCCGCAAGGGCCTTATAGACTGCTTGGTTGGTCGTTCGGTGGTACGTTGGCTTACGAGATTGCTGCGCAACTGTTGGGACAGGATCAGCAAATCGAATTTCTGGGCATGCTGGATACCCGGTTGCCAGAGCGAGGCGATGGACACATCGTACCGATGGATGAACTGTTCGCGCTGAGCGATGATGAAGCGATGATTGACTTCCTTATCCGAGGCGATATTGAGGCAATCGTGGGAGCGGATTACCTTGAGCGTGCGGGTAGACCGGTGAGCTGGCAGGAACACTATCAACTGGGGCAAAAGATGGGGATGTTGCCGGCAGGTTGGTCGCCGGACTACTACCAAAACTGGATACGTCACCGTCTGGATTTGTTGCGGGTAAAATATCATGTCCCCACGCTGCCAGTGAATCTCGATCTGTTTATCGCGCGAGATGAGCCGAACGACGGCGGCCAGTATCTTGGTTGGGATCGGGTGCTCCCTTGCGAGGCGATCCGTCTCTTTTCGCTGCATGGAGAACACCGGATGCTGGTGTCAGAGCCCTATGTCCGTGAAACGGGTAAAATGGTTTCTGAAGCGATTCAGGCTCGCAGTAAAGGGCGTATCACTGTGCCAGACGCGCGCGACGATGGACATGAGCCGATAGTGCCCTTACAGACGGGCGAACGTAATAGCCCAACCTTGCTGTGTGTTCATGGCGCGGGAGACAATGTCTTCGCCTTTATTGATCTGGTGAAATCGGTGGCGAGTGACTGGACGATACTTGGGTTGCAGGCCCGCGGTCTGTGGGGGGAAGACGTACCCCACTCCAGCGTGGAGACCGCTGCCGAGCACTACTTTCAGGCGCTTCGCCGCCAGACGCTCTCTGGTCCGCTATATCTGCTGGGGCACTCGTTTGGCGGTTGGGTGGCGCTCGAGCTGGCGACGAAACTGGAGGCGGAAGGGATTGCCGTCGAGTCGTTGGTACTGGCGGATTCGGACGCTCCAACGGGCGATGCGCGTGAGTATACCGACCTACAGGCGCTGATTGAACTGGTTGAACTGTTTGAGATGCAAGGGTACCGGTTAGGCCTGGATGCCGCTTCTCTCGACGGGATGACGCACTCCCAGCGGCTTGTCGCGCTGCACCGTAGCCTGATGGCACAAGGGCTGATGCCGGAAAGTACCCACTTAAGCGTGGTAGAAGGCATTTTCCGGGTATTCTCGGCTAATATTCGCACCCGATATGCTCCAGCCAGGCTACCGGCGGTTACGCCTTATCTGATACAGGCTTGCGACGCAGATAACGAGCAACTGGAGGGATGGCAAACTCTATTTCCTCAATTGCGGTATGCGCGTAGCGAAGGCAATCATACCCAACTGCTGAAATCGCCCTGCTCCGCATTGCTGGTTGAGGCACTGTTGCAGAAATAGGTTAGGAGGATAACAACCCAGCCCGCGTGCAATTTGATATTGGCGCGGGCGAAGGGTTTGCTGATGAAACGGGTTGATAACGGTAAGATTGACGCTGCTAACGATCTCTGCGCCAGCCCTTGCACCACAGGTATTTCCGGTGCGATCTGTCATCCGACGCACATTTTCTGCGTCAATTATTATCAATCTACTTATCAGAGGAGTACCGAATCGATTTCTGAAGCAGGATAATCCTCGTCATACTTTAACTGCTGCCGCTCAGGCGCGCAGATGCAGATATTGTTCAACGTGGCATGATAAATCCGTGCCGCAATATGCCGTGGATTGGAAAACAGAGGGGCTTTGTTGAATTAATCGGACTTTTGTTGGGTGCCTGGAGCAGAGCACGCATCATCCCTATGATGCTTTCCGTTTTCCAAGTGAACCCCTTATATTGAGCAACGGTTAATACAAATAATTTTTAAAATCCAAAAAGAGTTTCTTCTTGCCTCTGATCTGTGAGCCGCTCAAGACTGTGCCGCTTACTGGCCGGAGGCAATCATGTTCAACCGAATAAAGAATTTTATTGTTGGAACGGATAACGTTCCTGGAAGTGAAGCTATTTCGCCTGAATCAACCTGCCCGCCCGGATATCACCCCCCTCTTTCTGTTGATGCGTTGATTTTGCCTCCAAAGCGACAGACTTTTCTCCTGCAGCTCAACGATAACCATGCATTACCGTCGTCATTCTATCGACAATGTTATCTGACTCCCTTGTTTTCATTACTCAGCCGTGCTCAGAACCTACCTGCCTCGAAAGAGGGGGACTGGGCATATGCCGGCGCGTTTGGTGATTTGACCGTGCAGTTCGCTGCGTATGCAGTCAGGTTGGCCAAGGGGAGAACGTTGCCTCCAGGGATCCCGCCAGAAGAACAAGCGACTCAGGGATTACTCTGGAATGCAGTCGTGTTCTGGTCGGCCTTGTTTTATCACTTGCCCTTGCTTTGTGAGTGGGAAGGGGAACTGGATGGGGGGGAATGCTGGATGCCGGGATTTACTATTCCGGGAAGGCCATTTCGTTTTCGACATTGTGTGGATAAATTACCTCCATCCTATGCGCAAGGTCGAGTATCGCTGTTGGCTGCTCAGTTACTGCCATTATCAGCGCTTCCCTGGTTATCAAGCATTCCTGATGCGTTCGATTGCCTGGCTCAACGTATGCAGGGGAGGCCCGCAACGATCGCTCTGATTGATGAGCTGTTACTGTCGGCCGCAGAGAAATGTGGGGCGCCATCGCTAACTGGTATGCTGCCACCGGCACTGCTGGCGACGGGCAGCGTTGGGGATGCAATTTTACCTCTAGAACCTTTAGTCGCTTCAGCTCTCACATCATCGCTGCCTGGTAGCAATTCATCAGTAGCTGCTAACGGTAACATATCGTCTCCGAGTCCAGACTCTGAGCCCGCAATACAAAAACAGGAACCATTGCTCGAACATGAACTAGTTTCACTGCTGGATTCAGCTGTACCAGAG
Organism: Pectobacterium jejuense; assembly: GCF_026800125.1. Classification (NCBI taxonomy): domain Bacteria; kingdom Pseudomonadati; phylum Pseudomonadota; class Gammaproteobacteria; order Enterobacterales; family Pectobacteriaceae; genus Pectobacterium; species Pectobacterium jejuense. The sequence continues at coordinate 5,082 of NZ_JAPQKX010000015.1, forward strand.
GGGGCAGACTCGGCTGCTGAAAAACAACCCATGGCAGTTCAGGTCCCGGAACCTACTCAAAATGATACTCAGGCGCTTCTGAGTCTTTTTTCCGGCATAGGAGATTCGCTAGTACCGGAAGTTGAAGATGTACCGTCTATAGATACTCCTGTCCCAGAGGAAATAAACAACCAAAAGGAGAATGAAAATGTTCCGCTGACTGGGCCGGAAACATCCCCAATTTCTCCGTCAGAAAATAACGAAAATATTCGAGAAGATAATAATAAAGGCGCGATATTCCTGGAGTGGTTATCAGCAGGTTTAATTGAGGGGAAAATAAGAATAAATGAAGAGGGCGCACGTGCCCACATTGTGGCCGGATTCGTCTTCTTATGCGTCCCTGAAATATTTTATCAGTTTCAGAAGGAGGCTGGAAATAAGGGGAAGCGCAACACATTACAGTCATCGTTTGAGCGTCTGGGGGTTCATCGTGTTGCTGATGGCAAGCGCTTTCTACAGGCCAGAATATACAGTACCCCGTCCGGGACAGGGGCGTATCAAAACATTAACGGTTATCTGGTTAAAGCTTCGGCGCTTTACCGGGGAAATCGCATTCCTGACGAGAGTACATTATTGATTCTGCCCTGATGTATGGCAATCTAATTAGCGGGCTAATTTTTAGCCTGCACACAGCAAAGGTGCATCAAATTGTGCTCTTTATTAGAAAGGAATTTATATGTCAGATAAGTCAATGACCTGGGACGAAATCGTTGATGAGTATTTTTTCTCGCATAACTTACGTGGGGCGACAGAAATTAGCTATCGTAGGGTGGTGAGTTGTTTTAGTCGATTCATTGGTGAATCAGTTTTTCCTACCCAAATAACAAACAGGGATGTGTTGAAGTGGCGCCGAAATCTATTAAAAGATCGCAATTTATCTACGCATACGTGGAATAACAAAGTGGCTCATATGCGGCCAATATTTAATTTTGCGATAGAGCATAATTTAATAGAGCAGGACAAGAATCCCTTTAACGGTACCGTTGTTAAAAAAGCGCGAAAAAAGAAAAAAACTCTAACGCGTGAACAACTCACTGCCATTTATCTGCGGATGCAGCGAATAGAATCTGAAGAGCCTCATGCTACTTGGGGACAGCGGTGCGCACTTTACCCAGCCTGGTTCTGGCTCACCGTGCTCGATACGCTCCGCTACACAGGGATGAGGCAGAATCAATTGCTGCATATTCGGCTGCAGGATATCAATCTGGATGAGGGATACATTGAGCTGCGTCTGGAGGGAAGTAAAACACATAGAGAATGGCGTGTTCCTGCTGTTCGCCAGCTACGTGCGAGGTTGGTATCGCTAGTAGCGAAAGCAAAACTTGCAGGGGCTGAACCCTCCGACATTTTGTTTGATGTCACCCGTTTTATGAAATCTCGCCGGCATAAAGATGAATATCAGTACGATGAAAAGAGAGCACAGCAAACCATCCGATCTTTTTTCAACAGATTGTCCCGAGATTGTGGATTTCTGGTGTCAGCACATCGTTTCCGTCATACGTTGGCGACGGAGTTGATGAAAGCACCGGAGCGTAATTTGCTGCTGGTCAAGGATCTACTGGGGCATCGAAATGTGAGCACGACAATGGAATATGTAGAGCTGAACATGGATATCGTGGGACGAACACTGGAAAAAGAGCTGGCGTTACATACGGATATTTATGCGCAACCCGTTTTACATGACTTGACAGTAATGTAATTCACTGTAACCATACGCGGGAACGAGAAAAGGGAATCTGTTGGCGCAGATTCCCTATCTTGAGGATTTCAGTTCTTATTCACAGTGCAGCCTTTCGCTTATCTCTGCACAGGAACGATTTTATGACCAAACCCTGTATTAACCGCCCGTTAAGCTTCTCATTCTTAACCAGCGTGCTTTGATGCAAGTGGTGCCCGGACTCGGAATCGAACCAAGGACACGAGGATTTTCAATCCTCTGCTCTACCGACTGAGCTATCCGGGCAACGGGGCGCATTAAACCGTATTGGCCACGTGGCGTCAATGGGTTTCTGTCACAAAGCGGAGCGCCTGCGCTATTTTCAGGCAATTGTATTATTTGCTAGCCGATTCCTGGCGATCCTTTCAGCACGCTTATACCCGTCATACTTCAAGTTGCATGTGCGTTGGCTTCGCTCAGTCACCCGAATCACTTACCTGAGTAAGCTCATCGGGACTCCTTTCCTTGCCGCATTACGAGACTCATAAATGAGCCTCGCCCTTACGGGCCAACGCGTTGCGTTGTTCAAAACGCTAACGTTTTGTCCTGAAACTCGAATTATTTAGGGTAGAGCGTGGTAATATTTCTTCCTGATTCGTGCGGCATGTTTCGTTGCACTTTTTACCGTGTTGAGTGCGGGCTGGATTGTTGAATTTGATGAAGAATAATGCCACTATTGCGCGGTTTTTAACGTCTCGTTCACCTGAACGCCCCTTTAAGCGTAGTTAGCGTTAGCTAAAGAGGATCGCCGATATGTCAGATTCATTGCTCATGGTGCTGCACGCTCGCGCCAGTTCGTTGATGACGTCGCTGCGCGTTTCTTCTTCTCACCACTGCGCGGTTTACTTTTCTCCCCGTCGATTATCCTCCTTCACCATGCGGTGAGGCGTTCGTTCGCTCGCTGTTAGGCATGAGTAAAAATAGAGTCCGGCTCTGCTTTTACTGATGTCTATCGGATGGTGCTGGCTCCAGTTTTTCCATTCTTAGCCTACAGTTTACCTGTAGGGATCATACGCTTGTCGTTATTGATTGGCATTGTGATTGGTCGGGATTGTTATCCCTGAACGGTGTCTTCCAGGCACGTACACTTACCTTTAACCGTTTGGGTTTGGTTACATGAAACAGTTAAAAATTGCGGCGAATGCAGCGGTTGCCACCCGTTTAATCACAACGCGCGAGATTGTCGCGTTGAGTCAGACCGACTTCACGGATGTGGCGGCGGTCGTGGTTTCTATTGAGGAAGCCCGTAGCGGTATTCTGTCGATATTGCAGCACACCGGTTTTAGTATTCCGGCGTTTGTCGAAGAGCCTGATGAAGATAAAGAGTTAGATGTGCTGCCTGCGGGCAGCGAATGGCTGGTTCTCGATGATGAAGGTGAGCACGCGAACGTGTTGGAACGTGCGGCGAAGGCTTATCAGGATGCGATACTACCGCCGTTTTTCGATACGCTGACCAAGTACGTCAACATGAAAAACACGACGTTTGCCTGCCCAGGGCATCAGGGCGGTCAGTTCTTCCGCAAGCATCCGGCGGGGCGTCAGTTTTTTGAGTTTTACGGTGAGAACGTGTTCCGTTCGGACATCTGTAACGCGGACGTCAAACTGGGCGATTTGCTGATCCATGAAGGAGCAGCGAAGAAGGCGCAGAAGCACGCAGCACGCGTGTTTAACGCCGATAAAACCTATTTCGTGTTGAACGGTACCTCCTCCGCGAACAAAGTGGTGACGAATGCGCTGCTGGCGCGTGGCGATCTGGTGCTGTTTGACCGCAACAACCATAAATCCAACCACCACGGTGCGTTGATTCAGGCGGGCGCGACGCCAGTCTATCTGGAAACCGTGCGCAATCCGTTCGGCTTTATCGGCGGCGTGGATGCGCACTGTTTTGACGAAGCCTATCTGCGCACGCTGATCGCGGAAGTTGCGCCGGAACGCGCCAACGAGCCGCGCCCGTTCCGTCTGGCCGTCATCCAGCTCGGCACCTATGACGGCACGATTTATAACGCGCGTCAGGTGGTTGATAGCATTGGGCACCTGTGCGACTACATTCTGTTTGACTCCGCCTGGGTCGGCTACGAGCAGTTTATCCCGATGATGGAGCAGTGTTCGCCGCTGTTGCTGGATCTGAATGAAAACGATCCGGGGATTTTCGTGACTCAGTCGGTGCATAAGCAGCAGGCTGGCTTCTCCCAGACCTCACAGATCCACAAAAAAGATACGCACATCAAAGGCCAGCGTCGTTTCTGCAACCATAAGCAGCTGAATAACGCCTTTATGCTGCACGCTTCGACCAGCCCGTTTTATCCGCTGTTCGCCGCGCTGGACGTCAATGCCAAAATGCACGAAGGGGCAAGTGGGCGTCGTATGTGGATGGATTGCGTGAAGCTGGGCATTGAAGCGCGTAAGCAGCTGCTGACGCGTTGTTCGCTCATCAAACCGTTCGTACCCGTGACGGTGGGCGGCGCGCTGTGGCAGGATCACGATACGGAGACGATAGCGCAGGACGTGCGTTTCTTCAACTTTGAGCCGGGCGAGAAATGGCATGCGTTTGAAGGGTATGCCGAGGATCAATATTTTATCGATCCTTGCAAATTACTGCTGACGACGCCGGGTATTGATGCGACTAGCGGCGATTATACCGAATTTGGTATTCCGGCGACGATCCTTGCCAACTACCTGCGTGAGCACGGCATCATCCCTGAAAAATGCGACATGAACTCGATCCTGTTCCTGCTAACGCCAGCGGAAGACGCTGCCAAAATGCAGGAACTGGTGAATGCGCTGGTGCATTTCGAAACGCTGATCGCCCGCGATGCACCGCTGAGCGAAGTGCTGCCTAGCCTGTATCAGAAATACAAAGAGCGTTATCGCGGTTACCGGCTGCGTCGGCTGTGTCAGGAAATGCATGATTTCTACGCTCAGCACAACGTGAAAGATCTGCAAAAAGCGATGTTCCGCAAAACCGAGTTTCCGTCCGTGGTGATGTTGCCGCAGGATGCCAACAGGGAATTTGTGCGTGGGAATATCGAGCTGATTCCTATCGACGAAGCGGAAGGCCGTATCGCGGCGGAAGGCGCATTGCCGTATCCGCCGGGCGTGCTGTGTGTCGTGCCGGGTGAAACCTGGGGCGGGGCGGTACAGCGCTATTTTCTGGCGCTGGAAGCGGGTATTAACCTGTTACCTGGCTTCTCACCGGAATTGCAGGGCGTCTATAGCGTTGCGGAAGAAGATGGCAGCAAGCGCCTGTACGGTTACGTGGTAGAACAGTAATTACCTTTTTCTTCAGCTCATGAAACTCAGGCTCGGAAACGAGCCTGAGTTTTTTCTGTCTTAACGCAGGCTGGATTCCTGCTGGTTGGCGAGCTTCACGGCTTCTCGCTGCTTTTTCAGCCCGCGCCAGCCGATAATCAGCATGATCGCCAGTACCGGAATGGTCGCAACTGTCCAAGTGCCGTTCGGGTAATCAAACGCCATCAATCCCAACACACTCACCAGAAAAGCCAGCGTCAGCCACGATGTCACGGGCGCACCGGGCATTTTGAACGCCACCGGCTTGGCTTTCCCCTGACGAATCGCTTTGCGCAGCTGCATTTGGCACAGAATGATGAACGCCCAGGAGCAGATAATGCCAAGTGAGGCGATATTCAGGACGATCTCGAACACCTGCGACGGCACCACGTAGTTCAGCACCACGCCGATAATGTGGATGCCGACCGTGACCAAAATACCGGTATACGGCACAGACTGATTGCTCATTTTCGACAGGAAAGCGGGAGCCGAACCACCCAGCGACAGTGAGCGCAGAATGCGGCCCGTCGAGTACAGACCGGAGTTCAGGCTGGACAGCGCAGCGGACAGCACCACGATATTCATGATCGTCCCGATATAGGGAACGCCCAGCTTGCTGAAGAAGGTCACGAACGGGCTTTGTCCGGCCTGATAGGCGTTCCACGGCAGCAGGCAAACCAACAGCGCGACAGAACCAACGTAGAACAGGCCGATACGCCAGATGACGCTGTTGACCGCTTTCGGCAGCACCTGCTCTGGGTTCTTACATTCGCCTGCGGTTGTCCCAATGATCTCGATACCGGCAAAAGCAAATATCACCCCCTGAACCAGCACCAGTGCGGGCAGAATACCGTGCGGGAACAGGCCGCCGTTATCGGTAATCAGGTGCAGGCCGGGCGTGTTGCCATCTAGCGGGCTGCCCGTGCCGAGATAGACCGTGCCGACCACCAGAAAGATGGAGATGGCCGCGACCTTAATCAGTGCAAACCAGAACTCCATTTCGGCAAACCACTTCACACCAATCAGGTTCATCAGCGTGACGATGGACAACGCACCCAGCGCGAACAGCCACTGTGGGACATCGGCAAACGTGCCCCAGTAGTGCATGTAGAGTGCGACGGCGGTGATGTCGACAATCCCGGTCATCGCCCAGTTGAGGAAGTACATCCAGCCCGCTACGTAGGAGGCCTTTTCACCCAGAAACTCACGTGAGTACGACACGAAGCTGCCGCTGGTGGGACGATGCACGATCAGTTCGCCCAGCGCACGCAGGATGAAAAAAGAGAAAATGCCGCAAACCAGATAGACCAGCGCCAGCGCCGGCCCCGCCATTTGCAGACGGGCTCCCGCGCCAAGAAACAGCCCGGTGCCGATGGAACCGCCAATTGCGATCATCTGCACATGGCGATTGCCGAGACTTTGGTGATAACCCTTTTCGTGGAGACGTTGCTCGGCGGCATGACGCTCGCCGTGAGGGGAGGAATGTTCTGTCATTGGTGTCCGTGCTTTCCTGTCTGTCACGCATCTTGTGGTGACGCGTTCGCTATTATTATTTCGAATTCAGTTGGTTATGTTTTTGCTTGAGGCGTTTTTTTTATATTGCGCTGAGCGCGGTGAGCCGCATGGCAGAAAACAACGGCAGCGATGCTACCTTTTCCTGTGTTCTGTGGCAAAAAATGGATAGAAGGAAAGTGTGTCAGAGCATGATGGCGTGGGGGAGCGCGGTACGTTAGGTGGGGAACACTCTTCATCCCGTCCCGGTTAGGCGATCAAGGCCGGGACGGGATGAAGCACAAAAGATGACGAATTACGCGCCGATATCTGCGCGCGTCGGTCCCTGGAAATGGATGGCGTTGATATGGCAGCTACGCGGCTGGACGAGCACGAAACGCATGGTTTCCCATATCGAGCGGGCGTTCAGCAAATGCTCGCCCATTTTTTCCCCGCTAGCGGGGCTGTCATCTAAACCAGTGACCTCAAAATCTGGTGGGTAAAACCCCGTCACGCGGATATTTTCCTGCGCGACATGATGCGCCAGATTCTGGCTAAAACCGCTCATACCGTGCTTGGCGGCGAAGAAGGCGGGATGGGCGATAGAGTCGTGGAACTGCGGGATGCCGCAGACGGAAACCATCGCCAGAATATCGGCACCCTGTGAACGACGCAGGCTCGGCAATAGCGCTTTGGTGAGCAGGATAGACCCAGTCAGGCCAGAGTTGATGGTGCTGACGATATCCGCATCGGTGTCTTCTTCCCCCAATGCGCCTTCCAGCCACTGGGCGGCGCTGAGTACCAAAATATCGATGGGCGTGCTGTCTTCCAGCAGCTGTGCGGAAAAATTGCTGACCGAATCAGGGTTGGCAATATCGCACTGATACGCACGCGCCGTGCCGCCTTCCTGATGAATGATGTCGACGCTGGCCTGTGCATCGGCCAGTTTGCGGGCGCAAAGATCGACTTTCACGCCTTCGCGAGCCAGCCAGACGGATACCGCTTGTCCAAAATCGCGGCCACCGCCGGTGACAATCGCGCGTTTGCCTTTCAGCATCATGTGTTCCCTTGGTAAAGAATGTGCTTCCGTTGCTGCGTATCCGGTGACAGGGCGGGACGCAGCATGAATGTGTTCGTTAGGTTTTCTGTGACGCTGCCTGTGCGGCATCTTCTTCCGCCTGCCGTAAAATGGCTTTGGCGACCCACTGCGTGACATCCTGAATGCCGTCTTCTTCCAGATGCCAGATATCTTTCAGCACCAGGAAAACCTCCGACCCATAAATAAGCGATAAGGCATAAATCACCCGCTGTTGTGCTTCCGGCGTGATTTTTCCTTCCAGCGGTTCGGTGGCAATCTTGAGCAGGCGTTTACGATTGCCGCGCGTCAGCGTATCCGTATGCAGGCGATTGGAGCGGCGGTCGGCCCATTGTTGCAGTGACAGATGCAGGGCGGCACGCAGCGCACCTTCATGCTCCAGCATTCTCGGGTAAGCAAAGTGCAGCAGTTCAGCAACGCGTTCGCTGGCATCCGGCTGTGTCGGGTGCCACGCCAGAATCGGGCCAAGGCTTTCGCCGACAACGGCGGAGACTAACGCACTTTGCGTCGGAAAATAGCGGTAGGCTGTCGCGCGTGAAAGCTGAGCCGCAGCAGCAACATCCGTAATGGAAGGGAATATGCCTTGATCGAACATATTCATGGCAGTATCAATTAGTAAACGACGGGTTTTCGCCCGTGTTGATGTCAGTTTTTCATCCCGTTCAATCACATAGACCTCATTGAATTTTCGGGCCGGACGCTATCGGGCAGCACGGCGTTGTCGCCTGAACTATAGCAAATTGAGTGATTCTTGTGCCACGTCAAGCTTTCTTACTGTTAATGTAATGCCATACATAACATTTTGAGACTTTTGTCTCATTTGGGTATTTAATGGTTTGTCTTTCTGATACTCAAGTCTCAATATGGCGACAAATTAATCTTTTCTGTTTTTGTCTTATTGTAATTTCTATTTATATCAATCTGTTAATTGTTTCACTAACGGTGGGAGGGATACCAAGTGGGAAGTGAAGTTGGCAGCGTTTATATTGCAAGTACCGCTGATACTAAAGGAAAAGAACAGATTTACGTCCGCGATCTGATTGCCGCTACGGGCTTAAAAACGGTCACGGTCGATCTGTCAACGACACCGCCGTCAACGGATTCACGAGTGTCAGAGGCGACAGATATCAGCGCCGCAACGGTGGCCTCTTACCATCCGCAGGGCGCATCGGCGGTGTTTTGCCATGACAGAGGGCAGGCGATTGGCGCGATGGCCGTTGCGTTTGAGCACTTCATGCTGTCCCGCAATGATATTGCCGGGGTGTTGGGTCTCGGCGGCTCCGGCGGAACCGCGCTGATTACGCCCGCGATGCAGGCATTACCGATTGGGATGCCGAAGCTTATGGTGTCGACGATGGCCTCCGGCGATATCTCCGGTTACATCGGTGCCAGCGATATCAGCATGATGTATTCCGTTACCGATGTGGCGGGCCTGAACCGTATTTCTCGTCAGGTTCTCGGCAACGCCGCGCACCAGATCGCCGGCGCCGTGAAGTTTCATATTCAGGAACATCATGATGATAAGCCCGCGATTGGCCTGACCATGTTTGGTGTCACGACGCCGTGCATTCAGGAAGCCAGTGCATTGCTGGAAGCGGAGTTTGACTGTCTGGTCTTTCACGCGACGGGCAGCGGTGGGAAAGCGATGGAAAAGCTGGTGGACAGCCATTTGCTCACCGGCGTGCTTGACCTCACCACGACTGAGGTGTGCGATTTACTGTTTGATGGCGTGCTGGCCTGCGGGCCGGAACGGTTTGATGCGATAGCCAAGACGCAGGTGCCTTACGTGGCGTCCTGCGGTGCGCTGGACATGGTGAATTTTGGTTCTCCCACCAGCGTGCCGGAGAAATATGCGCATCGTCTGTTCTACAACCACAACGCGCAGGTCACCCTGATGCGGACCACGATAGACGAAAATATCGCGATGGCGCGCTGGATTGGGGAGAAGCTTAACCGCTGTGAAGGCGAGGTGCGCTTCCTGATTCCGGAAGGCGGTTTCTCCGCGCTGGATGCACCGGATCAGGCATTTTGGCACCCGGAAGCGCGTGACGCGTTTATCAGCACGCTGGAGAGCGTCGTGCAGCAAACGGCAAGACGACAGATTATTCGTCTGCCTTTCCATATTAACGATCCTTTATTTGCCCATGCCGCTGTTGATGCGTTTCGGGAATTAGTGAAATAAGAAGGGAAAAAGTATGAAGTCAGGCATGAATCGTCAGGAACTGCTGGCAAAATTCCGCGACATGATCGCGCGCCGCGAGCCGATTATCGGTGGTGGCGCAGGCACCGGCCTTTCCGCGAAATGTGAAGAAGCGGGCGGCATCGATCTGATCGTGATCTACAACTCCGGGCGCTATCGCATGGCGGGGAGAGGTTCGCTGGCTGGCCTGTTGGCTTACGGCAATGCGAATGAGATCGTCGTGGATATGGCGAAAGAGGTGCTGCCAGTTGTGAAGCACACGCCAGTGCTGGCGGGTGTGAACGGAACCGATCCTTTCTGTCAGTTTGATAAGTTTCTGGATGATCTGAAAGCGCTGGGTTTTTCTGGCGTGCAGAACTTCCCAACCGTTGGGCTGATTGACGGTAATTTCCGCGCCAATCTGGAAGAAACCGGCATGGGGTACGCGCTGGAAGTGGACATGATTCGTCTGGCGCATGAAAAAGACATGCTGACCACGCCTTACGTGTTCAGTGCGGCAGATGCCGTCGCGATGACGAAAGCAGGGGCGGATATTATTGTGCCACACATGGGGTTAACCACTGGTGGCAACATTGGCGCGGAAACCGCGCTTAATCTGGCAGATTGCGTCCCGTTGATTAATCACTGGGCGGATGAAGCAAAATCCATCCGTAAGGATGTAATTGTACTGTGCCACGGCGGACCGATTTCAACACCGCAGGACGCACAGTTCATTATGGATCACTGCCCGCAGTGCGATGGTTTTTACGGTGCCAGCTCGATGGAGCGACTGCCGACAGAAACCGCATTAACGGCTACTACACAGCAATTCAAAAAAATTAAGCGTTAACAGACTTTTTTGGCTCTATACCCAACAGACTTCCTAAAGCAGGAAAGAAGGAAAGAAGGAAAGAAGGAAGAAAGGCGGGTAAATTTTGCGCCAATATCAGGGAATGCGGCCAGCACATGCTGGCCGTAGTTTTTTGTGTATTAAACAGAGGTACTAAATAGCGTTTTAGGTCGCATCGGTCAGAAAGTCATTGTTATAAATGCTATTTTTCACAGAACGGAAACTTCGGAGAAATAGGTATGACATGGCGTATCACGATAGGACTACTCACGAACTTACTACTCAGCTTTGGCGTTATGGCAAACACAGGCATAGGGTTTCAACAACTAACCTTAGCGGATGAGACCACTAACAGGCCGTTGGACGTCGCCGTATTTTATCCGGCGTTATCACCCTCACAGACGACGACCATTGGTGAAAATATGGCTTTTCCCGGCATTGTGGTGAGTAAAAATGCCGAGCCGGAATCTGGTGAATATCCTTTGATTGTGGTTTCACACGGCTATGGCGGGAGCTGGTTTAATCAACTCTGGCTGGCGCAGGCATTAGTTAAACAAGGCTACATTGTCGCCGCGCCCAATCATCCCGGAACCACGACGAAAGACATGCGCCCTGAGAACGCTCAGGCTCTGTGGCAACGGCCTCATGATATCAGCCGCGTCATTACGGCATTACTTGCTACGCCAGAGAAGGCGGGGCAGGTTGATGCGAAGCGCATTGCCGCTGTGGGTCACTCACTGGGAGGATGGACGGTGCTGGCGCTGGCTGGTGGGCGTTTCAATACGGAGCAATTTGAGAAGGATTGTCTGACGCACGTTGGGCTGGCGTCCTGCAAAGCCTATCAAAAGATGCAGGTCGCAAAAAGTGCCGCATCGCGCGCGCAGCTTGATAAATCACTCGCTGATCCACGCATCAGCGCGGTGGTTTCGCTGGATATGGGGCTGGCGCGAGGGTTTACCGCAGAGAGTCTGGCTGCGATAAATATTCCCGTTCTGATTATGGCGGCGGGGTATCCCAATGACGAGCTACCCGCCAAGCTGGAATCCCACGCTCTGGCGCAGAAACTGTCGCCAGTGCATTCAGCGTATAAAGAAATTGCTGACGCAACGCATTTTAGTTTTATGCAGCTTTGTAAGCCGGGTGCTGTTGAAATCATCAACGCCGAGAGCCCAGGCGACGGCATGATTTGTCTCGACGGCGGTGAACGTTCGCGTGAGCAGATCCATCAGGAAGTAGGGAAGGATGTCAGCGATTTTCTTCAGGCGGCGTGGCGGAAACCGTAGCCTGTTCCTGAAGTGGGTACTGACTACGCCAGACGCTCGGACTCATCCCCGTTAGCCGCAAAAATTCGCGGTTGAAGTTTGATTTAGTCTGAAACCCGCTGGCCAGCATGATATCCGTGATTCGGTCATCTGTTTGGCTGAGGAGGCGCTTAGCCTCCTCTATGCGATATTCGTTCATCACCTGCGAGAAATTACGACCGTGAACGCGGTTGATGGTTTCGGACAGGCGTCTGAGCGGTATGCCCATGCGCCTGCTCAGACGCTGAAGTGTCATGCCCGGATCGGTGTACAGCGCGTGAGTGCGGATGAAGTCATCTAACGCTTTCGCGCGCTGGTGTTCGTCTTCGGTGGCGGGTACGGCTTCAGGCTTCTGGTCAGACGGAGTGACAAGCCCTGCCTGCGGGGACGTGCGGTGTGTGACGATCAGCAGGGTCAATATCGCCAGCATGACGATGTGGAATGCGGTGATGATGGTCGCCGCGCTGTTGCCGCTGTAGAACGCGATATCCAGAGCAATGACGGTGTCGATAGCGCCGGAGGTAAGCACATACAGCCCGGCGATAAACGGCGCGCTTTTCCATCTGGGTGATGAGGTTTGCCGACGGCGAGCGCGGTAAATCAGCGCCGCCCCATAACCGAAGTAAATACTCACCAGCATCAGATCGATGAGCGGAACGGTTGTTCTGTTCTGAATGGCGCTTGCGCCAAGGATGAGTAAAGGCGGTAACAGCTGCCAGAGAGAGCGTCGGCGTCTGCGGGTTACGTCCTCAGAGGCTTTGTCGCCGTGAGGGAAAAGACACAGCCATAACAGCGGTGGAATCGATGCGGCAATCGCGGGTTGAATAAACGCGGGTAAAGCAACATGACTGCCCCAGCGTAACGCCACCAGCGTCAGGGCAAGACAGCTTACGCCGATGAGTACCGCTTCTGCCGTTGCACTGCGTTTTTTGGTGTTCTTGTTATGGGAATGGTTGTGAATAGCCAGAAACTGGATGCGAAAAAACAAAATAACCAGCAGAAGTGCAGTAATAAACGGTAAAGGAATCGCGGTCATCGTGTTTATCAACAACGCTATTGTAGCTATCTGGTCTGATGAAACCGCGCTACCGGAGTCAACCCGGTAGCGCGGCGTTCTGTGGTGCGCGTGAATTAGCGGCGGTAATTTTTCTGTGCCGTGTTCACTTTGTACAGATAGCGACGTGATTCACCAGACGGGTGCTTCGTCGTCAGCGTTTGGTAGACATCGCTCGGCGACATGTTGTTGATAATGCCCACGGCGCGATCGCGATCGCTGGAGAAGACGCGCAACACGCTGCCTGCGCCACCGTTATACGCGGTGATGACGGCATAGCGTTTCGACGTCGGGTTCTCAATGCCGGCCAGATAGCTGTTTTTCAGAATCGACAGATAGGCGGTACCCGCGTCGATGTTTTGTTCTGGATCGAACAGATAGCTGCGGCTTGGCTGTCCCCATTTCCCTTTCATCTTGAAGACGTCGCGTCCTGCGCTGTGCTGTACCACCTGCATCAGACCCAGCGCATCGGAACGGCTGACGGCGTAGGGGTTGAAGCTCGATTCTGTCTGCATAATCGCCAGAATCAGCGACTCTTCAATGCCGTAACGCTCGGAGGCTTTACGTACCAGCGGCAGGTATTTGTGCGCACGTTTATCCAGATGGTTAGGGACAAGCTGCATCGTGACCGACCAGATAACGTGCATGCCGGAGGTGCGTTTTTGCAGACGGTTCTGGAGCAGGTAATCCGCAAAGCTGGCGGCACGGCCTTCCCAGCGGATAGGCTGGCCGGTGTTATCCAGCACCTGTCCGTACAGCAGCGGTTCGCGGCTGATTTGAATATCGTTAGCGTCGGAATACAGATCGGTGTTACTGGCGTCATCGCCCATCAGCAGGGTCGTGATAATCGCCTGGCGCAGGCTGGCAACGGAGTCGGTTGCCGAAATGGTTTCGATCGTGATTGAACCGGCATCAAAGTTGATGTGGCTACGTGTCTTATATTGATCGGTGTATTTGACGTAGTCTTTCGGGCCCGCGATCAGTACTTCATTCATCCCCCAGATATTTTCGATGTTGTTGGCGAACTGGCCCATCAAAATATCGAAGGCGTTGGTATCCTTGAGAAACTCTTCGTCGTTGGCATTCCCTTTGTTTCCTGAACAGGAAACCAGCAGTGGTGCAATCACCAGCAGAGCTAACATTTTCTTCATATAACAAGCCGTGTCGGAATGGGGACGTAAGCGGGCCCGAAAGCCCGCCATCTCAGTGGCTCGGAGGCGTATAGCCTTCGATGTGTACGTCCTTTCCTTCAAACAGGAATTTGATCATTTCCTGTTCCAGCAGCTTACGGTCGTCGACATTCATCATGCTGAGTTTTTTCTCGTTGATCAGCATGGTTTGCTTGGTTTGCCACTGCGCCCAGGCTTCTTTGGAAATTTCGTTATAGATGCGCTTGCCCAGATCGCCGGGATAGAGCTGGAAATCCTGCCCTTCGGCGTCGCGTTGTAAAAAAGTACAAAAAATCGTTCTGCTCATGCTTCTTCCTCATCAATTTCGCAGGCTTTCAAATGTGTTGACTGCGGGTGGGCCAACTCCCTCAGCAGGCGTTCTACTGGGGCGGCCAGTCCGACAGACGGCGGCTGCGCTAAGTTATACCAGAGACCTGCATCGTCATCCATGCAGGACCTGTTTTGTGAGCGATCGGTCTGCGATACGTCCAGCCAGAGCGGAACGATATCCAGATGAAAATGGCTAAACGTATGGCGGAACGCGACAAGCTGTTGCAATCCATCAGGATTCAGACCGCGTTGGTGCATCCAGAGTTCCAATTCCCGACGTTCGCTGAACTGTGGGAAGCAAAATAGTCCGCCCCACAGGCCGACGGCAGGACGCTGTTGCAGCCAGACCTGAGAACCCTGTTGCATCAGCAGGAACCAGCCAGTTTTCTCCGGCAGCGTCTGCTTCGGTTTCTTGCCGGGATATTGCGCCCAGCTGTGGTTGGCGTAGGCAATGCAGCCGGTATTCAGCGGGCACAGTTCGCACTTGGGGCGGCTGCGGGTACAAACCATCGCACCGAGATCCATCATCGCCTGATTAAACTGGCTGACGCCCTCGGCTGGCGTGACGTCTTCACTCCGCGCCCACAGTTTCTTTTCGACCTCTTTCTTGCCCGGCCAGCCGTCAACGGTATAGCAGCGTGCCAGCACGCGCTTCACGTTACCGTCGAGAATGGGGTAATGCTGACCGAGCGACAGCGACAGCACCGCGCCGGCGGTGGAACGTCCGACGCCCGGCAATGCCGCGACTTCATCAAAGGTGGTGGGGAACTCGCCGCCGTGACGTGACACGATGGTCTGTGCCGCTTTGTGCAGGTTGCGCGCGCGGGCGTAGTAGCCCAGCCCGGTCCACAGGTGGAGCACTTCGTCCAGCGGCGCTGCCGCCAGAGCATTTACGTTCGGAAAGCGTTCCATAAAGCGTTGGAAATAGGGAATAACCGTGGTGACCTGCGTTTGTTGCAACATCACTTCGGATAGCCATACTTTATAGGGTGTTTTCTCAAGCTGCCACGGCAGGGTTTTGCGGCCATAGTGTTGATACCAGTCCAGCACCTGATGGGCGAACTGTTGCGCTTGCATCATAAAATGGGGTCACTATCCGACAGATAAAAAGTTTGACAGCGATTCCAGCACAGAGTGAATGTGCTGTAAACCGGAACTTTCCGAGGCAGTGGGCTTGCTAAACCACGGTATCCTTGCATAATGCGCGTTTCATTAACGAAATCGGACAGCAAGTAAGCACTCTTTATGATTAACAACGTCATTTCACCGGAATTTGATGAAAATGGGCGCCCGATGCGTCGTATCCGCAGTTTTGTCCGCCGTCAGGGGCGCTTGACTAACGGGCAACAGCTGGCGCTGGATAACTACTGGCCGGTGATGGGCGTGGAATATCAGACCGAGCTGGTCGATTTTAACGCGCTATTTGGTCGTGACGCGCCGGTGGTGCTGGAAATTGGGTTTGGGATGGGCGCCTCGCTGGTGACGATGGCGGCACAGCATCCTGAGCAGAATTTCCTCGGTATCGAAGTTCACCTGCCGGGCGTGGGGGCATGTCTTGCTGCCGCACAGGAAGCGGGAATCAGCAATCTGCGCGTGATGTGTCACGATGCGATCGAAGTGCTGATGAATATGATCCCAGATGGCTCACTGTCCATGGTTCAACTCTTCTTCCCAGACCCGTGGCATAAAGCCCGCCATAATAAACGCCGTATCGTCCAGGTGCCTTTTGTTCAACTGGTACAGAGTAAGCTGAAGGTCGGCGGCGTGTTCCATATGGCAACAGACTGGGAACCTTATGCGCAACATATGCTCGAAGTGATGACCTCTGTCACCGAGTACCGTAATCTTTCCAATAATAATGAGTACGTTGAGCGGCCGGACTCCCGTCCGTTGACGAAATTTGAAGCGCGCGGCCAGCGTTTGGGGCATGGCGTGTGGGATCTGATGTTTGAGAGGATAAAATAAAATGGCACAAGCTCGTAGCCGTCGTTTACGTAAAAAGCTTCATATCGATGAGTTTCAGGAATTAGGTTTTTCTGTCAGCTTCCGCTTTCCAGAAGGCACTAGCGTAGAAGATATCGATCAGCTGATGGATAAGTTCGTTGACGACGTCATTGAACCACAAGGACTGGCATTTGAAGGCAGCGGTTATT
The DNA here is from genome assembly GCF_026800125.1 of Pectobacterium jejuense. Classification (NCBI taxonomy): domain Bacteria; kingdom Pseudomonadati; phylum Pseudomonadota; class Gammaproteobacteria; order Enterobacterales; family Pectobacteriaceae; genus Pectobacterium; species Pectobacterium jejuense. The sequence continues at coordinate 21,749 of NZ_JAPQKX010000015.1, forward strand.
TGCTCTGGGAAGGCCTGATCTGTCTGCAAAAAGTTGGTCATTGTACCGAAGAGCATCGTCAACTGGTTAGCCGCTGGTTGGAAGAGCAGAAACTGACGGACGTGAAAGTCAGCAACCTGTTCGATATCTGGTGGGATCTGCCAGAACACCTGCTGTAATCCTTGGTCTTATCAAGGCATGCCTGAGCTGATTCTGGCTCAGGCGTTATCCGCCTCATCAAAGGGCGGATTGTCGCTCTCCCGCTACTGCCGTTGTTTTCTTCAGGAGAAAATATGTCGCGTAAAATAACCTTGGGTTTATTGATGTTGTTGTCCTGGCAAGCGCAGGCGGCCTACCAGTGCAACGTGAACCCGCAGGACGACATCATTATCAGTCCGCAACACGTACAGGTCGTGGGTGCCAGCGGCAATTTACAACTCTCTCCGCAGGGCGATATCGTCCGTAACGGTACACCGCTGACTCTTAATGCCGAGCAGCGCCAGAAAGCCAAAGCCTATCAGGCGGATTTACGCCAGCAGCTGCCGTGGATCGACCAGGGCGCGCAGCAGCATCTTGAAAAAGCGCGAGTCGCGCTGGATAACGTCATCGTGCAAGAGCTTGGCAGCGACAGCAATGTACGCAATCGTCTGACGACGTTGGATAAACAGCTCAAGCAGCAGATGAACCGAATTATCGAACACCGCACCGATGGCCTGACGTTTCACCATCAGGCGATTAAGCAAGTTGAACAAGATGGCAAGCAGCTCGTGCAGCAAAGCATGGGCGGCGTCTTGCAGGACAGCCTGAACGAAATGGGCGTAAAACAGATGTCCAGCGGCGGCAACCCGCTACAGGCGATGATGGGCAACCTCGGCGGTTTGCAGAAAGCGATTCAGGCCGAGTGGAACAATCAGGAACTGGAGTTCCAGCGCTTCGGCAATGACGTCTGTAGCCGCGTCACATCGCTGGAAAACCAGCGCAAGAGTCTGTTGCAGACGCTGAAGTAAACTGACGTCGCTTAAGGAAACGGGCTGAGGCCCGTTTTTTGATCGTCCTTTTCCTCTCTCTCCCTTCTCCGTATTTTCCTTTTCGGTCTGACCTCTTTACCTGTAACCGAATGCCTCATGAAATTCATTGATTGTTACCTTCATGCGTTATGATTATTTGTACTAGTAACATAGAGTGACAATCACATTTGTGTTCGAACAGGGTGTCGTTAATGCTCTCGATGTGGAAAATCCATCCTTTCAAAAATAATCCTTTTAACAACCATTTATTTAAAAGTCATTCATGTAAAAACAATGAAATATGTATCACGACGACGTCGCGCGATTCTGGTCTGAACGGTGGTCGTGATGGCGCGCCTTACCGTGTGCTTGCGATGGGGTTACTGCTGTTTTGTCCTGTAACGTTATGGGGAGCAGATAATTTTCGGACGGCGGAGTATGAACGGAACGGTGCTGCACTGGATTCAATCAACGCCGCAGAGGCCTACAGTCTCGGTTTCTCGGGGAAGGGCGTTGGCGTTGCGATCATTGATGCGACCGGCGAACTGAGCGGTGATGAATTTGCCGGACGGGTGGATTCGGGCGCGGGGTGGATCTCATCCCCGTGGGATGGCGCTTTTCATGGCTATGCGGTGGCGGGCGTCATTGGTGCGGCGAAAAACGATAGCGGCATTCACGGCATCGCCTATCAGGCGAACCTGCTGCCGTTAGGAACCACTTTTTCATCGAATACATTGGTGAATGCCCAGCTTAACGTGCTCGATCGCCCAGATATCAAGATCGTCAATAATAGCTGGGGATACCAAATATTTAACGACACGGTGCAGACGTTCAGCGCCGATCGTCAGATTGAATTGCTGGACGGTATCATCAATAACAATATGGTGATTGGTACGGAGATGGCAAAACAGGGTCAGTTAACGGTGTTTTCTGCCGGGAACGAAGGGCACCTGACGCCGTCGATTAATGCTGGGTTGCCAACGCTATTAGATGCCTACGGAATTGACAATACGATTGCTAATAACTGGCTCAGTGTTGTGGCTTACGATCCTTCTCAGCGCCCTTCCAGTGCGGCGTTTATTGCATCATTCAGTAACCTGGGATTTGGGGCGTCGGCTTATACGCTGCTTGCGCCGGGCGTGAATATTGTTTCTACCAGAGATGCGAACACCACTGACACATTTAGCGGCACGTCATTTTCGGCACCTTACGTTTCGGGCGTTGCCGCGCTGGCGTCTGAGGCGTTTCCGTATCTGAACGGTAAGCAGCTAGCCGATATTCTTTTGTCCACGGCCACGCCGCTCACCGGTAGTAATACCCCGCGTGCGGTGTTGCTCATCCACAAGAATTACGATGACCATCAAAACCATCTCAGTAGTGAACTCAATGTTTATTCGACGGGGAATGCTGTCACGTTTAGCGATGAGGAAATGACCGTCTTTCTGGCACGGGTCAGAGAGGATGCGTTCTTCGATAATCTTACGGATGAACAGGTGCGCAGCGCGATTCGTGCCCGCGCCAGCGCGCAAAATATCAATGTGCTTACGACGGATGATTACCAATCGCTATTTGGTCAGGGGATGGTGAATGCGTATAAAGCGGTGCAGGGGCCGGGCGCATTAAATGCCCAGAGGCTGAGCGATAGCGATCTCAGTAGTGGCACGTTTAACGGTAACTACGCGATCTACGGGGTTGATACGCAAGGATATTCCAGCACCTGGAGCAATGACATTGCACAGGTGAAAAATACGACCAGCAGTAGTTCCCTGTATCAGTTGGATGTCGGCTTGCGTAAGCAGGGCGCAGGAGCCCTTTATCTGACGGGTAATAACACCTATCTCGGGCCGACCATTGTCGAAGGCGGCAGCGTCATTGTGGGCAAAGTTGCGCAGGGGAGCGGCAGTCTGGCGGGGGATGTCTGGGTGCAATCTGCGGCGACGCTGGGTGGGCATGGCAACATCGCCGGCACCGTCACGCTTGAGAACGGCTCCACGCTTTCACCCGGTGCATCCGTTGGTACATTAACGGTGGGCAATGTGGTGTTTCAATCCGGCAGCCTTTATCACTATGAGATTGATGAGCAGGGCAATGCCGATGGCCTGAATGTCACACAGGATGCGACGCTGGCGGGCACCGTGGTGCTGGATGCGCCTTCGCAGTCATTAGGCGATCGGTTTACCCTGTTGAATGTCGGTGGCACCCTGAGCGGCAGCTTTGATGGATTAACATCCAACTCAACCCAGCCTTTCCTGCAAGATACGCTGAGCTATGGCAACAAGCAGGCTTATCTGGACGTGGTGCGCAATAATCGCGCCTTTAATGACGTTGCTACCAGCCTTAATCAACGTGCCGTTGCGCAGACGATCGAGAGCCAGAATAGTGGGCCAGTTTTCTCTGCTATCGCGAACAGCCGCAGTGAAGCGACCGCACGGGCGGCGTTTGATAACCTCGACGGTGAGATCTACGCCGCCTCGCGTGCCGCATTGCTCCAGCGTAGCCGGTACGTGCGGGACGAGATCAACAGTGCGCTGCACGATGAAAATGCACAGTCGCTTTGGCTGAGTACGTGGGCGAACAATGGTCAGTTCGATGAGACCGCTGAATCCTCACGCGTTAACCATAGCGGCTATGGTTTCTTAATCGGTAACGGTAGCCCAGTCGGCGAAAGCAGCACGCTGGGTGTCGTCGTCGGCGCAGAGAAAAGCAAGATTAAAACCGATGCGCGTGCCGCCAGTAACGATGTGACGGCTTATCACGTTGGCAGCTATTGGGGAACGAACTATAGCGGCATCGCATGGCGCTCCGGTCTGGTCTACAGCTATCTGGATATGGGCAGCGAGCGAGACATTCAGGTGCCCGGACTCACGAGCCGCGCGCAGGCAGATTATCATGCGCATCTGTTTCAGGGATTTGCGGAAGGAAGTCATCGGTTTGCGTTCAATGACAGCCTAAGCGTCGAGCCTTATGGCAACCTTTCGTATGCCTGGCTCGATCTCGCGGGCGGACAGGAGCACGGTAGCGCTGCCGCGCTGCGCTGGGAACGTCAGGACAGCGGGGCGGGATACTCAACGCTGGGCTTACGCGGTGAGGCACGCTGGTCTTCACTCTCGCCTGTCCGGCTCTATGCCGATGCGGGCTATCAGCGACGCCTGACGCCGGATCGTAATCAAACGCGGCTGAGTTTTGTGCAAGGCGGCGATGCCTATACCGTCCACTCTGCCACTGACGATCGCGATGCGCTGCTAGTACGGGCGGGCGTCACGTTGGCGATTAAGCAGAATGCGACGCTGTTGCTGGGCTATCAGGGCTTAGTAAGCGATAAAATGCGCGAAAACAGCGCCAAACTGCAGTTTGGACTCACATTCTGATACTTGAAAATCATCCCCCATGCGCGGGTAAAACCGTGTGTGGGGCGTTTGATGCAGGGCTGTCGCCCGGTGAGATAATGCGCTGCCGATAGCCATACATCGTTAGCAGCCTATCGAAAAAAGTTCATTTTTGTGCCATGCCTGATTAACGAGACAGACATATTCCCTCCTCATAATCGTACGATATTTATACATCTCAGCGTTCTCCTTCCGATTCGTATTGATGTTCCCTGTTTCTGGGAGATTTTTTATGACGCAGTTGTCCAGACATCCGACCACTATCTATCAGGCGATTGCCGCCCGATTAGAGGAAACGTTACGCGAGCGCTACAAATGTGGCGACTATCTTCCCTCTGAAAAGCAGCTGGCGACGCACTACGCCGTTAATCGGCATACGTTACGCCGCGCCGTGGATGATTTGGTGAAAAAGGGGCTGGTTCAACGCCGTCACGGCGTGGGGATCTTGGTGCTTATGCGACCTTATGATTACCCGCTGCATGCGCAGGCTCACTTTAGCCAGAACCTGCTGGATCAAGGCAGCAGCCCTTCCAGCGAACGACTCTTTGCCATGCTGAGTCCGGCCAGTCAGGATATTGCCACCACGCTGGGCTGTGGCGAAGGCGACAACGTCATCCATTTACGTACGCTGCGCCGGGTGAATGGCATACCCGTCTGCGTCATTAACCATTTCCTGCCCAATCTTTCCTGGTGGCCGCACCTACAGCAGTTCAATAGCGGCTCGCTGCACGACTTTATTACCGAGCGATTGAATCAGACGCTGGTTCGCACGCAAACACGCATCAGTACGCGTCTGGCTCAGGCTAAAGAGAGCCGGCTACTGGAAATCGACGCGCAGGCACCGCTGCTGTGCTTGCGCACGCTGAATAAAACCGCAAACGGTGAGATCGCCGAGTACTCCGTCAGCCTGACGCGCGGCGATATGATCGAACTGACGCTGGAGCACTAGATGGATACGCTAACACGCCGTCAACGCTGGCTCTCGGTGTTGGCATTCAGCCCGGTTGCCGAGCTGGAGAAACACTGGCACGCGCTCAATTTACACCCGCAGTACGCTTTGCTGCGCGCCGCCGAAATTGGCCTGACTCGCCTACAGGCGAGAATGGGGGGAACGGGCAAGCGCTTTGTGCTGGGAGATATGACGATGACGCGTGCCGTGGTGCGTCTGGCAGACGGTACGTGTGGATACAGCTATGTGGCCGGCCGCGATAAAGCCCATGCCGAGCGCTGTGCCGTGATTGATGCCCTGCTGCAACAGCCGGAAAACCACGATCGGTTACAGGAGCATCTCATCGAGCCTCTGGCGGCGCAGCGTGCCGAGCTGTGTGAACAGCGCGCGCGTGAAATTGCCAGCAGCAAGGTCGATTTCTTCACGTTGGTTCGCGGAGATAACTGATGTTTATACAAGCGAGCTTTGCGCAGCCAGTGGCTGACGCGCAGTGTACTTTTCGGCGCATCCTCAAGGCCGTAAGCGAACCGGGCGTAACGGTGACCTTACCGTTACAGCAAGGCTGGGGGCGGCTTTCTCCCGCTTCGACTGCGGTGATGCTGACGCTGGTCGATCGCGATACGCCGCTCTGGCTGGATGATGCATTGGATGATGACACCCTCCGCAGCAATCTGCGTTTTCATACCGGTGCGATATTGACCCACGCTGAATCAGCGTCCTTCGCCTTGCTTCACGTCTCATCGGCCACGGCTATCGCGCTGTCGCGGTTTTCTGCCGGTGACGTCATGTCGCCGGAAAAGAGCACCACGGTCATCATCGAGGTTAGTTCCCTGACCAGCGGCACGCCGCTGCGCCTGAGCGGGCCGGGGTTGGAAACCTCACGCGTCGTTGATCCGCAGCTGTCGCCGGACATCGTGCGCTATCTCTGCCACCGTCCCGATCCCTTTCCGCAAGGTATCGATCTGATGTTCACCTGTGCCGATGCCCTGATGGCATTGCCGCGCACCACCCACGTGGAGGTTTGCTGATGTATGTCGCCGTGAAAGGGGGAGAGAAAGCGATCGAGAATGCCCATCGCTTACAGGAGGATCTGCGCCGTGGGGATCGTGATATCCCAGAGATTGGCTGTCAGCAGGTTGAACAACAGCTCGGGCTGGCGGTCGATCGCGTGATGACCGAAGGCGGAATTTACGATCGTGAACTGGCGGCGCTGGCGATCAAGCAGGCCAGTGGCGATATAGTGGAAGCTATTTTTCTGCTGCGTGCGTATCGCACGACGCTGCCGCGCCTGGCGGACAGCCTGCCGCTAATGACGGCGAACATGCGGATTGAGCGACGCATTTCGGCGGTCTACAAAGATGTGCCGGGCGGACAGGTTCTCGGCCCCACCTACGATTACACTCATCGTTTACTGGATTTCACGCTGCTTGCCAACGGTGATACACCCGCGCCATCCGTGGCGGATATACCACTGGAAGCAACGTGCCCACTGATATTTGATCTGATGACTCGCGAGGGCTTTGCCGTCAGGGAAGAGGATGACGGCAGCGAGCCGTGTGATATCACCCGCGATCCCCCGAGTTATCCCGCCCCGCGTTCGGCGCGTCTGCAACAGCTGGTGCGGGGGGATGAAGGCTTTCTGCTGGCGTTAAGCTACTCGACGCAGCGCGGTTATGGCCGCACTCATCCCTTTGCCGGTGAGATCCGCACCGGCTTTGTCACGGTAGAGATTGTGCCGGAGGAGCTGGGCTTTCCGCTGGAAATCGGTGAAATCCTGCTGACCGAATGTGAAATGGTCAACGGGTTTACCGACAGGGATGAGGAAGCGCCGCACTTTACCCGAGGCTACGGGTTGGTGTTTGGGCGAGCGGAGCGTAAAGCCATGTCGATGGCTCTGGTCGATCGCGCCCTGCAAACCGCAGAGCATCACGAACGTGTGACCAGTCCGGCGCAGGACGAGGAGTTTGTGCTGTCGCACGCGGATAACGTCGAGGCGGCGGGGTTTGTCTCTCACCTCAAATTACCTCATTACGTCGATTTTCAGGCGGAGCTGGAGCTATTGAAACGCCTGCGTCAGGAGTATCAGGAGGGTAAAAATGCATGAGTTAAGCGGCTATAACCCTGGCTATCTTGATGAGCAAACCAAACGTACGATCCGGCGCGCTATTTTGAAGGCGGTGGCGATTCCCGGCTATCAGGTGCCGTTTGGCGGGCGGGAAATGCCGATGCCCTACGGCTGGGGAACCGGCGGCATTCAGCTCACCGCCAGCCTGATTGGTGAAAACGATGTGCTGAAAGTGATCGATCAGGGCGCGGACGACACGACCAATGCCGTCTCTATCCGACGTTTCTTCCAGCGCGTGAGCGGGGCGGTGACCACCGAGCGCACCGTCGAGGCTACGCTGATTCAGACGCGCCACCGCATTCCCGAAACGCCGCTGAAAGAAGATCAGATTCTAATCTATCAGGTGCCGATCCCCGATCCGCTGCGCTTTATTGAGCCGCGTGAGGTCGAAACGCGCAAGATGCATGCGCTGGAAGAGTACGGCATCATGCAGGTGAAGTTGTACGAAGATATCGCCCGCTATGGTCATATTGCGACAACCTACGCGTATCCGGTGAAGGTGAATGACCGCTATGTGATGGACCCTTCGCCCATTCCCAAGTTTGATAACCCCAAAATGCACAGAATGCCCGCGCTGCAACTGTTTGGCGCAGGCAGAGAAAAACGCATTTATGCCTTGCCTCCCTACTGTGACGTGAAAAGTCTGGATTTTGACGATCACCCGTTCTGCGTTCAACGCTGGGATCAGCCCTGTGCGCTGTGTGGTTCACATGATAGCTACCTTGATGAAATCGTGATAGATGATGAAGGATCGCGTCTGTTTGTCTGCTCCGATACCGACTATTGCCGTCAGCAGCAGGAGAAACAAAGCCATGAATCGCAGTGAACAGCCGTTGCTGGCGGTCAATAACCTGACGCACCTTTATGCGCCGGAAAAGGGTTTTGAAGACGTCTCGTTTGAGCTTTTTCCGGGAGAAGTGCTGGGGATCGTCGGCGAGTCGGGGTCGGGAAAAACTACGCTATTACAGGCTATCTCGGCACGGCTAACGCCACAGCAGGGAACGATTGACTATCAGGGACGCGATTTATATCGCCTGAGCGAAAGTGAACGGCGACGTCTGCTGCGCACCGAATGGGGCGTGGTGCATCAGTATCCGCTTGATGGCCTGCGCCCGCAGGTTTCGGCCGGCGGCAATATTGGTGAACGGCTGATGGCCGCGGGACAGCGCCACTACGGTGAGATTCGCCAGCAGGCAAGCCAGTGGTTACAGGATGTTGAGATCCCGGTCGCGCGTATTGACGATCTGCCCACCACCTTCTCCGGCGGTATGCAGCAGCGTCTGCAAATTGCCCGTAGTCTGGTGACGCGTCCTAAATTGGTCTTCATGGACGAACCGACCGGCGGCCTTGATGTTTCCGTACAGGCTCGCCTGCTGGATCTCTTACGTACTCTGGTGCGTGAACTGAATCTGGCGGTGGTGATCGTGACGCATGATTTGGGCGTCGCGCGAATGCTGGCCCACCACCTGATCGTGATGAAACAAGGGCGGGTTGTCGAAAGCGGCCTGATTGACCGTGTGCTGGACGATCCCAGACACCCTTATACGCAACTGTTGGTTTCGTCAGTCCTGAGCTGATGGAAGCCGCGCAAATCCCGCTCTAGCGCGGGTGAATCAGGTTGTAATCAATCGGAACACGCCATGAACACACAGCTTCGCGTTGAGCATCTTTATAAAGTCTTCGTGTTACACAATCAGCACGGCGCGGCTTTGCCCGTGTTGCATGACGCCAATTTTGAGGTCAAGGCAGGGGAATGCGTAGTGCTGGATGGTCATTCCGGCAGTGGCAAATCGACGCTGCTCCGTTCGCTATATGCTAACTACCAGCCTAACAGCGGCCATATCTGGGTAAAGCACCACCATCATTGGGTCGACTTGGTGAACGCCCCGTCACGGCAAATTCTTGCCATTCGCCGCGATACGATTGGCTGGGTTAGCCAGTTTTTACGGGTGATTCCCCGCGTCTCCACGCTGGATGTCGTCATTCAGCCCCTGCTGGAGCGCGGTATGGCGCGTGCCGAGTGTGAGGATCGTGCCAGACAGTTGCTCGCCCGGCTCAACGTACCAGAACGACTCTGGTCGCTACCGCCATCGACCTTTTCTGGGGGAGAACAGCAGAGGGTGAATATCGCCCGAGGGTTTATCGCTGATTATCCGATTCTCCTGCTGGATGAACCGACCGCGTCGCTGGACAGCGGCAATAGCAATGTGGTGGTTCAACTGATTGAAGAAGCCCGTGAGGGCGGGGCGGCGATTGTCGGCATTTTCCATGACGGCGCGGTGCGTAACCGGCTCGCCACGCATTTACACGCTATGCAACCTTATCCCGGGGTGCAGCAACATGATTATCAATAATGTCCATTTGGTATTGGAAAATGAGGTGGTTTACGGATCGCTGGATGTGCAAGACGGCGTCATTACTCACGTCAGCAGCGCATGTAGCCATCTGCCGGAGGCTTTTGATGGCGAAGGGGGATTCCTGCTGCCGGGGCTGGTGGAGCTGCATACCGATAATCTCGATAAATTTTTTACCCCGCGGCCAAAAGTGGATTGGCCAGCCTACTCGGCCATGAGCAGCCACGATGCGCTGATGGTGGCGAACGGCATTACCACCGTGCTGGATGCGATTGCCGTGGGGGATGTGCGGGACGGTGGTCATCGCTTCGATAATCTCAATAAAATGGTTGAGGCGATCCGTCAGGGGCAGGAAAAAGGGCTAAACCGCGCCGAACACTGGCTGCACCTGCGTTGCGAACTGCCGTATGACGCCACGGTGCCGCTGTTTGAACAATTGATGAATACCCCCGACCTGCTGCTGGTGTCATTGATGGATCACTCGCCCGGCCAGCGTCAGTACACATCGTTGCAGAAATACCGTGAGTATTTTCAGGGAAAATATCATCTCAGTAACCTACAGATGGACGCGTTTGAAGAAGAACAGAGGGGGTTGGCCGCTTGCTGGTCTCAGCCCAATCGGCTGGCGATCGCGGCACTCTGCCGTAAAAAAGGGATCGCATTAGCCAGCCATGACGATGCCACAGTAGAACACGTTAACGAATCCCTTCAGGTGGGCTGTGCGATTGCTGAATTTCCCACTACCGAGGCGGCGGCGAGATACTCACACGACCGAGGGTTGCTGGTGTTGATGGGCGCACCCAACGTGGTACGCGGCGGCTCGCATTCAGGCAACGTATCCGCCAGCCAACTGGCGCAGCAGGGCTTATTGGATATTCTCTCTTCTGATTATTACCCCGCCAGCCTGCTTGATGCCGCCTTTCGTCTGGCACAGGATGAGAGCAATCCTTATGACCTGCCGCGTGCTATCACCTTGCTGACGCGCAATCCCGCCCGCGCTATTGGATTGCACGATCGCGGTGTGATTGTTGAAGGAGGGCGTGCCGATCTGGTTCTGGCGCATACGCTTCACGGCCATGTTCATATTCGTCATGTGTGGGCAAAAGGGCAGAAGGTGTACTAATCGATTGATTTACTTATTAGCGGATTTTGGCGCGGCTAAGGATAGCCTCACAAATCGTTTCAACTGGTCATTATTTAATCATTTGTTGTTCATTAAACCATCACGCCATCTGTTCTTAATGAGGGGGCTACCTCACCACAGTGGATATCAAGATGGCACAGGCACAATTGAAATCTGGCCTCGAATTCAAAACGCAGTTGCAGCCCGTTCAGCCGCAAAAGGTGCTGTCCGTTCGAGGCGTGGGGAAAGCGTGGTCTCCACAACACCGGGTGCTAGACGACGTTAACTTCGATCTGCACACGGGAGAATTCGTTGCTGTCATTGGCCGTTCCGGGGCGGGAAAATCGACGCTGCTGCATCTTTTAAACGGCACGATTTCAGCCTCTGGCGGTGAAATCATCAATTACAGCGGTGAGCAGCCACAGGATATTATCAAGCTAAGCTCGCGCCAGATACGCCAATGGCGCGCCCATTGCGGCATGATTTTTCAGGATTTCTGCCTGGTGCCGCGGCTGGATGTCCTCACCAATGTCTTGCTGGGTCGCCTTAGCCAAACCTCCACGCTTAAGTCACTCTTTCGTGTGTTTTCCGACGAAGACCGCGCTCGCGCCATCGAGTTGTTGCAATGGTTAAACATGCTGCCACAGGCGTTACAACGCGCGGAAAACCTCTCAGGCGGCCAGATGCAACGTGTCGCTATCTGTCGGGCCCTCATGCAGCAGCCCAGAATTTTGCTCGCCGATGAACCGGTTGCGTCGCTCGATCCCAAAAATACCCGCCGCATCATGGATGTCTTGCGGGAAGTGAGTCAGCAGGGGATTAGCGTGATGGTTAATCTGCACTCGGTGGATCTGGTGAAGCATTACTGCACGCGGGTTATCGGGATCGCCCAAGGGCGCATTGTTTTTGACGGGCATCCAACGCGATTGGATGAGCCGCTGCTTCATACGCTGTATGGCGATGAACTGAATGCACATTAATGCGATGTGCGTTTAACACGATGGCCTTTGACACGAGAACAGGTGATAACAATGAGAAAGATCTTTGGTTTGGCGATGATGTTAACCAGCTCACTGACCGTCTTCAGCGCGGCGGCGGCGGGGATGCCCAAAGAGCTGAATTTGGGTATTTTGGGCGGGCAAAATGCGACACAGCAGATCGGTGATAACCAGTGCGTCAAAGAGTTCCTTGATAAAGAGCTGGGGGTTGAGACCCGGTTGCGTAACGCTTCGGATTACTCCGGCGTCATTCAGGGACTGCTGGGGGGAAAAGTCGATCTGGTTTTGAGCATGTCGCCATCGTCTTTCGCCTCCGTCTATCTGAAAGATCCTAACGCGGTGGATATCGTCGGTATCGCTGTTGACGATAAAGACCAGTCACGCGGCTATTACTCTGTGGTGGTGGTCAAAGCCGACAGTCCGTACAAAAAGCTGGAAGACCTGAAAGGGAAATCTTTTGGCTTTGCCGATCCCGATTCCACCTCGGGCTTTCTGGTGCCCAACCAGATATTCAAACAGAAATTTGGCGGGAACAACGATAACAAATACAACAATTTCTTTTCCAGCGTGACGTTCTCTGGCGGCCATGAGCAGGACATTCTGGGTGTACTGAACGGTCAATTTGACGGTGCCGTCGCCTGGACATCGATGGTGGGCGATTACAACACGGGCTACACCGCCGGCGCTTTTACCCGCCTGATCCGCATGGATCATCCGAATCTGATGCAGCAGATCCGGATTATCTGGCAGTCCCCTATCATCCCGAACGGCCCGATTCTGGTCAGCAATAAGCTACCTGCTGATTTTAAGCAGAAGGTCATTACTGCGGTGATGAAGTTGGATAAAGAACAGCATGAATGCTTTACCAAGGCGATGGGCGGAACTCAGCATATCGGTCCGGCAAGCCTGAATGACTACAAACACATCATCGACATGAAACGCGAACTGACGAAAGGCAACCGCTGATCGAGAGCAGGCGCGTCGCCGCTCCCTCAACGCCCGTTCAGACATGACATCGAACGGGCGCAACATTTTCAGTCCGCTCATCAAAGTCAGGGCAGGACGTATCGCCCGGTAAACAGGACACTGCTTTGAATAATGACTTTGAGCAATATTATCAACAGATTAAAGGGCGACAGAAGCGTGAGGCGCTACTGTGGTCTTTGCTGCTGGCCTGCCTGTTTCTGGGGGCGGGCAAGGTCGCTGAATTCAGCCCCGCAACTATCTGGCATTCTCTGCCGAGTTTTTTCAGTTACTTGCGCGATACGCTACCTGTATTGCACTGGCAGCAGCTTCTGGCGAATGCTCACACCGAAGGTTCTCTAGCTTATTGGGGATATCGGCTGCCGATACAACTGCCGCTGATCTGGGAAACGCTGCAAATGGCGCTGGCTTCCACAATCGTTGCGGTGGCGGTTGCCACGATGCTGGCATTCTGTGCCGCCGCGAATACGCAAAGCTCGATGCTGCTGCGTGTGACTATTCGTGCGCTGGTGGCGTTTTTACGCACCATGCCGGAGCTGGGTTGGGCGGTCATGTTTGTCATGGCGTTTGGCATTGGTGCCATGCCCGGCTTTATTGCGCTAGCGTTGCACACCGTCGGCAGTTTAACCAAACTGTTTTATGAGTCTCTGGAAAGCGCTTCCGATCGGCCGATACGCGGTCTGGCTAGCTGTGCTGCCAGCAAGCTCCAGATTATGCGTTTCGCCTTCTGGCCACAGGTAAAACCGATTTTTCTCTCCTACAGCTTTATGCGCATGGAGATCAATTTCCGTTCCTCCACCATTCTTGGCTTGGTCGGCGCGGGCGGCATCGGTCAGGAACTGATGACCAACATTAAGCTCGATCGCTACGATCAGGTCAGTATGACCTTATTGCTGATTCTCGTTGTGGTCTCGCTGCTGGATGGTTTATCCGGCTATTTACGCCGCCGCGTAGTAGAAGGACAGTGAAATGAGAACCGTAACGTCGCCTGATGTCGATCAATTGAAAAAGCAGCATCCCGACCTGTTTCGCATACAGTCGCGCTATCTACGCCGAATCGCACTACTGGCGCTGGCGGTCACGCTGTATTACCTGTTCTTTTTCCAGACCTTTGGCATCAGCTGGCAGCAGTGGCTCAATGGCTCGGCGCAGCTGGGGCGCTATTTTTTACGCATGTTTGTCTGGCATGATTTTCTCAATTGGCCCTTTGGTTACTACCTGTCGCAAATTGCCATCACGCTGTCGATCGTGTTTGCGGGGACGGTAACCGCGACCTGTATCGCGCTGCTCCTCTCCTTCTTTGCGGCGCGTAACATCATGCAGCGCCGCGGACTACGGCCAATTGCGCTGCTGGTGCGGTGCCTGTTGGACATGATGCGCGGCATTGATATGGCAATTTGGGGGCTGATATTCGTGCGAGCCGTCGGGCTGGGGCCGCTGGCGGGGCTGTTGGCTATCGTGATGCAGGATATTGGCCTGCTCGGCAAGCTCTACGCGGAAGGGCACGAAGCCGTCGAACGTTCACCCGGACGAGGCCTGAGCGCGCTAGGTGCCACTGCGCTACAAAAACACCGCTTTGGTATCTTCACACAGTCGTTCCCCATCATTCTGGCGCTCAGCCTCTACCAGATTGAATCGAATACCCGTTCTGCTGCCGTATTAGGTTTTGTCGGCGCGGGAGGCATAGGGCTGGTCTATGCGGAGAACATGCGCTTATGGAACTGGGATGTGGTGATGTTCATCACGCTGATTTTAGTCGCGATAGTGATGGTCATGGATGGGATATCATCGTGGCTGCGTAGGCGCTATATCACGGGCAAGGATATTCCGCTGTTTCAGCCCAAAAACAGTGACGCCCATAATTAAGTGCTTGTTAGTCATATTTTTATGCAGACTGAGAGACAGTTTCGTGCGCCACAATACCGTCATTTTCATGCTACCTCGTAGCACGCGCCCGACACGGGACGGCTCAAACGCCGCTCGCCCCGTGACCCCAGGCTTTCGGCGGGAATTATGCCGCTGGCGCGGTGCCATCGGCGTTCATGACCACTTTTCGAGCCGACTGTGACGCGCTCCCGGCGCGGCACAGTCTTTCGCGGCGTCCCTGCCGCTCACTCGGTGGTCATGCCCACCGCTGCATAATTTTTACGCCAGATAACGTCAAAATCCCGATGAACCCTGTAGCCCCGATTTTGTCGTTTACGGCGCGGGGAACGTAAAACGACGGTGGATGGCTTCCAGCTCGTCAAGGATCTCGCCGTCCAGCGTCAGGTTCTGGCTGTCGAGGTTGATTTGCAGCTGTTCCAGTGTCGTTGCTCCCAGCAGCGTACTGGCGACGAACGGCTGCTGACGCACAAACGCCAATGCCATTTGCGCCGGATCCAGACCGTGCTTTTGCGCCAGCGCCACATACACGGCAACCGCTGCCTGAGCCTGTGGGCCGGTATAGCGGGTGAAGCGGCTAAACAACGTGTTACGCGCATTGGCCGGTTTCGCGCCGTTCAGATATTTACCCGTCAGCGTACCGAATGCCAGTGACGAATAGGCGAGAAGTTCCACGCCTTCATGCTGGCTGATTTCCGCTAAGCCGACTTCAAAACTGCGGTTCAGCAGGCTGTAGGGATTCTGAATTGACACGATACGCGGCAGGTCGTGCTTTTCCGCCAGATGCAGATAGCGCATCACGCCCCACGGGGTTTCGTTGGAGACGCCGACGTAGCGAATCTTACCGGCACGCACCTGCTCATTCAGCGCTTCCAGCGTTTCCAGCAGCGTGACGACCGATTTGTCTTCAGTGTATTGCGGTTTATCATCGGTATACTGATAGTTCAGCTTGCCAAAGCAGTTGGTCTGGCGCTGAGGCCAATGCAGCTGATAGAGATCGATATAGTCGGTGTTCAGGCGTTGCAGGCTGGCATCCAGAGCGGCACGGATGTTTTTTCTGTCCAGCGCCTGCTGTGGTCGAATGCTGTGATCGTTTCCGCGCACGGGGCCGGAAACTTTACTGGCCACAATCAATTTTTCACGTCCACCACGGGATTTCAGCCAGGAACCGATATAGCTCTCGGTTAGCCCCTGTGTTTCCGGGCGCGGAGGAACGGCGTACATTTCTGCTGTGTCAATCAGGTTAACACCTGCGGCAATGGCATGATCTAACTGGGCGTGAGCGTCTGCTTCGCTGTTCTGTTCGCCAAAGGTCATCGTACCAAGACCCAGCACGCTCACTTCTAAAGAACTATGGGGAATACGGTGATATTGCATTGCCAGCTTCCTTATGTCTGAAAATAGCAGGCGCTTTTCCCGTCATTTCCGCATGATTTGCTGCGATTCCAATGAGTTTGGGAAAACACACCTGAATTCGACTATAAACGAAGCCGTGGCGAGTGGGGAAGTCTCTTCTGTTGCCCTTCAGCAGGATTTTGCCGAAGAGCGTCGTTCGATGGGGGAAAATATCGGGCTAACGTTGCCGTTAGCGCTGCACGATCTGGGAGATTTGATCGCTGTTGATTTGTTTCTGATTACCTTGCTCATCGGTATAGCTGAGCAGCCCGGTATCTTTATCCAGCACGGGTTTTCCCTGCGTCAGGAGCATTTGCCCCTCTTTTGTCGCCATCACGTAGTCACTGGAACAGCCTGCCAGAGTGAATAATAACGCCAGTGTGATTGCCATTTTCATCCGTACTTTCATCATATTAACCCGTTCATGAATGCCAAAGCTTCAGGTGAGTCTAGCAAATGGTTGCGAAGGTTAACGTAGGAATAATGGAAAAAATGTGTTTAGAGGGAATTAATGTTGTGTAATCAGGCGGCAGGTCGCCGCCTGATTATGACGTCTTTATCGTGAGCGCTCGCGATGCGGCGATCAGTGTGCTGCTTTTTCTTTTTTACTGCGCAACAGGTTCAATGCCTCGACGGACATCGAGAAGAACATGGCGAAGTAGATGTAGCCTTTCGGTACGTGAACGTCGAAGCTTTCCAGAATCAGGGTGAACCCGACCAGGATCAGGAACGACAAGGCCAGCATTTTGACGGACGGATGGCGTTCGACAAACTCGCCGATAGGGCGCGCAGAGAACATCATCACGAGAACGGCAATAATGACCGCTGCCATCATAATAAACAGATGGTCAGACAGGCCGACGGCAGTGATTACCGAATCCAGGCTGAAGATGATATCCAGCATCATGATCTGCACAATCGCGCCAAAGAAAGAGTACACCTTGGAAGTATGGTCTTCTGAACCGCCTTCGACGGTTTCGTGAATTTCCATACTCGACTTCCAGATCAGGAAGAGTCCCCCGAAGAACAGGATCAGGTCACGTGTGGAGATTTCATTGCCAGCGACGGTAAACAGCGGGTCGGTCAGACGCATGACCCAGGCAATAGAAGCGAGCAGTCCCAAACGCATTAACATCGCACCCATCAGCCCGATGCGGCGAGCTTTGTTTTGCTGGGCTTTAGGCAGTTTGGCGACAACCAGAGACAGGAAAATAATGTTATCGATCCCAAGAACGATTTCCAGAATAGTCAGCGTTCCCAATGCTAACCATGCGTTCGGATCAACAATCCAATCAAACATTATATCAATACACCTTAAACGAAACGTAAACGATATTATACTCTGCCAGCTCAGGGCGTAGGCAAGCGAAAGTGTGATGTTGTGAAAATATACTCGTCATACTTCGCATTGCTGCCCGTGTGCTGGCGTCCCTTTTGCTCTGGTTTTTTACTCTGGGTCGGCGTCAGGCTTTTCCCAGAACGATTCCCTTGTCGCACGATTGCTGCGTAATAGAGTGCGGCGTATAAGGCTAGTGTACGATGAAGCGGGGCGCTGATGAAGCATCGTGCTAATAGAACATCGCGCTAACGAAATTCAACTGCTGAGCTGCATAAAGTGGCGGGCTAGTAGCGGCGCGGTAAAGGTTTTTTTCAGGTAGAAGCCGCGCGGTAAGGTCAGAACCGGTTGACCAAATTCGCCAATCGCCTCGGTTAATGCCCGGCTATTTGCCGCTTTGGGGCGTAGTTGTAGCACTTCGCCATGCCGTGCGGTGATGCTTTCTACCCGGCCAAGCACGATCAGATCCATCAACTCTTCCCAATCGCAGCGCAGCTGTTCCTCTTCTTCTTCATTGGGGCTCCAGATCAGCGGTGTGCCAATACGGCGTTCCCCCAGCGGAATGTGCCGCGAGCCTTCGACCGGAATCCACAGTACCCGCGCGAGCTTGTGCCGTACGTGGCTGCTTTCCCACGTCACGCCGCTGTTGCCTGTTAATGGTGCGACGCAGACGAACGTGGTTTCCAGCGGTTTGCCCTGTTCATCAATAGGAATGGTTTTGAGTTCAACGCCGATGTCGGGGAAATCCTGCTCAGGCTTGCTGCCTGCGCTTGCACCCAGAAAACGCTCCAGCAAGATACCAATCCAGCCTTTATCGCGTTTCAGGTTAGCGGGAATAGGCAGGCGGGCGATGTCCGCTAATTCCGCGAGATTATAACCCGCGAGAGATTGCGCGCGTTCCAGCAACATGTGCTCACTTGGCGGCGCAGTCATGTGAACCGTGGGTGAATTCATAGCGTATAGCCCGATATTTTTTCGCTCAAAAAAAACACAATAGATAGAGAACACCAGTGCACAGCCTGCAAGACTGTGGAGAAAAACAATAATAGCATGATTCGTAGTGCTTTTTTTTAGTGTGATGGCGATCACTTAACACCGTTTTGCAAACTGTGCACGTATAGCCACCGACAATAAACAGGATCTTACACTAGGTTATCCACAGATTTCTTGGATAACCCACATAAACATGAATTACTGGTTCGATTTACAGCCTTGACTCCCGACCTTTTTGCTGTTTTTGCCTATTTATTGCCTGACTTTGAGACATTCCCTGTGGATAAAATCGGCATAGTGCGATCTTTCGCCAATCTTGCGTTGTATGCCATTTGAACAAAAAATCAGGGTCTGCTGTTTCACGTAAAATTGTTTGTAATTTAATGAATAGAAAGCATTATTTTTTAATTCGCATTAATATTTTTTCTTCATGAAAAATGAGTTTTACTTACTTCTTCATGGGTTCTGCACAAAGATGTCCACAGAAAAAGTGAATAAATTGCCGATTCCGGTCTTCACATGTTTATAACTTTGATCTTATCTGTGGGTTATCTTACTTTTATTCGTATCACATGCTTTCTAAGCAGTGGTTTACCACCTGACGGGAGTGTGAAACAATCAGGTCATCTTTGCATTGATGTTTATCGAGGTAGTCGGTGATCGATGATGATGGCTACCGCCCAAACGTTGGTATTGTAATTTGTAATCGGCAGGGGCAGGTGATGTGGGCCCGGCGCTATGGTCAGCACTCCTGGCAGTTTCCGCAGGGGGGGATTAACCCCGGTGAAAGTGCTGAGCAGGCGATGTACCGCGAACTGTTTGAAGAAGTCGGGTTAAGAAAAAAGGATGTGCGCGTATTGGCATCTACCCGTAACTGGTTACGCTATAAATTACCAAAGCGTTTGGTGCGTTGGGATACAAAACCGGTCTGTATCGGCCAAAAGCAGAAATGGTTTTTGCTACAGTTGATGTGTAATGAGTCGGATATCAATATGCAGAGCAGCGGCACGCCGGAATTTGATGGCTGGCGCTGGGTGAGTTACTGGTATCCGGTACGTCAGGTCGTCTCTTTTAAGCGAGATGTGTATCGTCGCGTGATGAAGGAATTTATCAATCCGGTGATACTGCTTCAGGAGAGTGTTGCGGCTCGGGTGGTTACGCCATCCGGTCCTCGGCGAAAAAGAGGGTAATTCAGGCACATTATGCTCACGCGCTTGCGAGAAATTGTCGAAAACGTTGCGGCAACGGCCCGCCTTAGTGATGCGCTGGACATTCTGGTCAATGAGACCTGTCAGGCTATGGACACGGAAGTCTGTTCCATTTATCTGGCCGATCACGATCGTCAATGTTATTACCTGATGGCAACGCGCGGGTTGAAAAAGCCGCGCGGGCGCACGGTTACGCTGGCGTTTGGGCAAGGCATTGTCGGGCTGGTCGGGCAACGTGCTGAGCCCATCAATCTGGCCGACGCTCGCACACACCCCAGTTTCAAATATATCCCCGCCGTGAAAGAGCAACATTTCCGCTCTTTTCTTGGCGTTCCCATTATCTACCGTCGCCACCTGCTGGGCGTACTGGTTGTGCAGCAGCGTGAACATCGTCAGTTTGATAAAAACGAAGAATCGTTCATGGTGACGCTGGCCACGCAGATGGCCGCTATTCTTTCCCTTTCACAGATAAAAACGCTCTTCGGTCAATACCGTCAGACGCGCGTTAAGGCGTTGGTGGCTGCGCCCGGTGTGGCGATTGCCCCCGGCTGGCAGGATTGTACTCAGCCTTCTCTGGAACAGGTTTTCCCCGCGTCGAGTCTGGACAGCGAGCGTGAGCGCTCCCGTTTAACGCAGGCGCTGGAAGAGGCCACGGCGGAATTCCGCCGCTTCAGCAAGCGGTTTAGCGCCAGCGCGCAGAAAGAGAGCGCGGCGATTTTCGATTTGTACTCGCACTTGCTAAACGATGCGCGGCTCAAGCGTGAACTCTTTCAGGAAGTGGATGCGGGCAATGCCGCCGAATGGGCCGTGAAACTGGTGATCGAGCGCTTTGCCGCGCAGTTCACCAATTTGCAGGATACTTATTTACGCGAGCGAGCAGGCGATCTGCGTGCGTTGGGGCAACGGCTGCTGTTCCACCTCGACGATAATGCGCAAATCATGGGGCAGTGGCCTGAGCGCTTTATCCTCGTGGCGGATGAATTAACGGCCACGCTGCTGGCGGAGCTGCCGCCTGAGCGTCTGGCGGGCGTTGTTGTCTATGACGGTGCCGCGAATTCGCATGCGGCGATTCTCGTCCGTGCGATGGGCATTCCGACGCTGGTGGGCGCGGACATTCAGCCCGATCTGCTGCATCAGCGTCTGCTGATCATCGACGGTTATCGCGGCGAGCTGCTGGTCGATCCTGAACCCGTGCTGGTACAGGAATACCAGCGTCTGTTGACGGAAGAAAATGAGCTGACCCGCCTAGCCGAAGGCGAAATGGAACAGCCTGCCGTACTCAAAAGCGGTGAACGCATTCAGATCATGCTAAATGCGGGTCTCAGCGCTGAACACGAAAAACGCTTTATCAATCAGGTTGATGGCGTGGGTCTGTATCGCACGGAAATCCCGTTTATGCTGCAAAGCGGATTTCCGTCTGAAGATGAGCAGATGGCGCAATATCAAAGCATGTTGCAGCTTTATCCTACGCGCCCCGTGATGCTGCGCACGCTGGATATCGGCGCGGATAAGCCGCTGCCTTATCTGCCTATTAGCGAAGAGAATCCGTGTCTCGGTTGGCGCGGCATTCGTATTACGCTCGATCAGCCTGAAATTTTTCTGATTCAGGTGCGCGCGATGCTGCGTGCCAACGCGCATAGTGGCAATCTCAATATTCTGCTGCCGATGATCAGTAGTCTGGATGAAATCAGCGAAGCGCGTCGCTTGATCGATCAGGCTGCGGGCGAAGTAGAAGAATTACTCGGCTTCCCGCAGCCCAAGCCGCGAATTGGGATTATGATTGAAGTTCCATCGATGCTGTTCCTGCTCCCTCATCTGGCTTCCCGCATCGATTTTGTTTCGGTTGGTACCAACGATCTGACGCAGTATCTGCTGGCGGTAGATCGTAACAATGCTCACGTGGCATCGCTTTATGACAGTCTGCATCCTTCCATGTTGCAGGCATTGAATATGATTGCCGCCGAGTGCGAGCGGCATAATATTCCGCTTTCCGTGTGCGGAGAAATGGCGGGCGAAGCGCTTGGCGCACTGCTGCTAACCGGGCTGGGCTATCGCTCGCTCAGTATGAACGGACGTAGCGTTGCGCGAATTAAATATCTGCTGCGCCAAATTACGCTGGCTGAATCGCAGGCGTTGGTGAAGCAATTGCTCGGTGCGCAGAGCGCGACAGAAGTCCGACAGTGGGCGTCGAGCTTCATGGAAGAGCGCGGATTGGGCGGCTTGATTCGCGGCGGACGCTAATCCGTCGCGGTGCGATATCGACGGAACATTAAGATTTAATTGCGAGTAAATGTTTAACAACGACTCAATGTTTTACAGAACTTTTCCCCTTCGCGATCAACGAGCGTGGGCGCGTATGCTATGATTCGCCACCGCGGTTCGCAGGAACGGATTCATTCTCCTGCCTTTTGCCTATCAATGACGATCCCAAAAGTAGGGATAACACAATAAAATATGTGGTGAATGATGACGACAAGCTATCTGGCGTTTCCTCAGTTTGATCCCGTGATTTTCTCAATCGGCCCGCTGGCGCTGCACTGGTATGGGCTGATGTATCTGGTGGGTTTTGTATTTGCCATGTGGTTGGCGGTGCGTCGGGCGAATAAACCAGGTAGCGGCTGGACCAAAGATGAAGTCGAAAACCTGCTGTATATGGGGTTCCTTGGGGTCTTCGTCGGTGGGCGTCTGGGCTATGTCCTGTTTTATGCCTTCCCGTCATTTCTTGAAAACCCGCTCTATCTTTTCAAAGTCTGGGATGGCGGCATGTCGTTCCACGGCGGCTTAATGGGCGTCATTTGCGTCATGCTGTGGTTCGCTCATCGCACCAAACGTCATTTCTTCCAGGTTGCTGATTTTATTGCCCCTCTGATTCCTTTCGGACTTGGCGCTGGCCGACTGGGCAACTTCATCAATGGCGAACTCTGGGGACGCGTGACGACGGATACGCCGTGGGCCATGCTGTTTCCTGGCTCGCGCGGTGAAGATATGGCGCTGGCCGTCAGCAACCTGCAGTGGCAGGCGATTTTCAATCAGTATGGCATGCTGCCGCGTCATCCTTCTCAGCTGTATCAAATGATGCTGGAAGGTGTGGCGCTGTTTATCATTCTGAATCTCTTTATTCGTAAATCTCGGCCGATGGGCAGCGTTTCAGGGCTTTTCCTGATCGGTTATGGCATGTTCCGAATCATTACTGAATTCTTCCGCCAGCCGGATGCGCAGCTGGGGCTGTTCGGCGGCCTGTTCAGCATGGGGCAAATCCTGTCTCTGCCGATGGTGATCGCTGGTATTCTGATGATGGTCTGGGCCTATCGCCGTCAGCCTGCACAGCAATAATCCGCCGTCCTTCTTTAATATTTGTGGTGAGGTAGTATGAAACAGTATCTGGATCTGATGAAAAAAGTGCTTGAAGAGGGCACGCCGAAAGCCGACCGTACCGGCACGGGCACGCGTTCTATTTTCGGCCATCAGATGCGTTTCAACTTGCAGGACGGGTTTCCGCTGGTTACCACCAAAAAATGCCACCTGCGTTCGATTATCCATGAGCTGCTCTGGTTCCTGAACGGCGATACCAATGTTGCTTATCTGCATGAAAATAAAGTCAGTATTTGGGACGAATGGGCGGATGAGAACGGTGATTTGGGGCCGGTTTACGGGAAACAGTGGCGTTCGTGGGGCGCTGCAGACGGTCGTGAGATCGACCAGTTGAAGAATGTTCTGACCCAGTTGAGACAGGATCCAGATTCTCGCCGTATTATCGTGTCTGCCTGGAACGTGGGTGAGCTGGACAAAATGGCGCTGGCACCGTGCCACGCGTTTTTCCAGTTCTACGTGGCGGATGGCAAACTCTCTTGCCAGCTTTATCAGCGCTCGTGCGATATCTTCCTCGGCCTGCCGTTCAACATCGCCAGCTATGCGCTGCTGGTGCATATGGTGGCGCAGCAGTGCGATCTGGATGTCGGCGATTTCGTCTGGACTGGCGGCGATACGCATCTGTACAACAACCATCTGGAACAGACGAATTTACAGTTGAGCCGTGAACCGCGCGCGCTGCCTAAACTGGTGATTAAGCGCCGTCCGGATACGCTGTTCGACTACCGCTTCGAGGACTTTGAAATCGAGGGATACGATCCACATCCCGCCATCAAAGCACCGGTTGCGATCTAAAGCCTCTCCCATGTTTTCGAGGGCCGCGTCATGCGGCCCTTTTTGTTATTTCTCTTCGTGCAACGGACCTATCACTTCTTGAACCAACTGTGTGTGAAAATTAATCGTTTCGAATATTGTGATTTTCGTTTATTTCGATTAATGTTCATTTTAGGGTGTTAGCCTTTGGCTTTGATATAGCTATTCTCAAACTTACGAACTTACGAACTTACGAACTTACGAACTTACGAACTTACGAACTTACGAACTTACGAACCGAAGAACGCTGGAATACTTGATGAAAAATACTCCTCTAAATAGTTTGAGCCTTCCGGCTCCAAAAGAAATGGAGGCCGCTATCCGTGGACAAAGGCAGCTTGCAACCTATCTGTCTACGAAGCTGGAAACACAGGAAATTTCGATTCAGGATGCGCATGATATTGCCCATCGGATCGAGTTGCCTACCTCAGCACTCACGCTTTTGATGAGCATCCTTGGCGAACTGGCGGCGGGTAATGCTGTCCAGATTGTCCCCGTGCAGGCTGAGTTAACGACACAAGAAGCGGCAAATATTCTGAATGTTTCACGGCCACATATGGTGAAGCTTTTGGAAGAAGGGCATCTTCCTTTCCATAAAACAGGTCGTCATCGCCGCGTGCTTTTTGCTGATTTGATGCAATACAAAGAACAGCGTGAAAATGAAAGTATGCAAGCCATGCAGGAGCTGACAGACCGAAGTCAGGAACTCGGGTTTTACTAATGAATCACTCCCCTTATCCCGTGGTACTTGATGCATGTGTCATTTATCCATCTCTGCTACGGGACTTGCTCATGCATCTTGGTTTAACAGGGCTGTATCAGCCAAAGTGGACGGCACTAATTCAGGAAGAGTGGCAGCGAAATTTGTTGTTAAATAACGCTGACGTAACGATGGATAAGCTCAGGAACATTGAGCATTTGATGAATAAGGCATTACCCGATGCCAATGTGACTGGGTTCGAACAACTTATCCCTGCTCTGGTTTTACCTGATGCGGATGATCGACATGTATTGGCTGCTGCGATACGCGCTAATGCGGAAGTCATCGTCACTGCGAATCTGAAAGATTTTCCAGCAACGGCACTTTCCGAATTTGCGGTCGAAGCAATGCACCCAGATGAATTCATTGCCGATTTATTCGATCTCAATTCAGCGCTGGTGCTTAAAGCGGTTCGAACTTCGCGCACCGCTTTTAGAAAGCCTCCGTTTGATGTAGACGAATATCTGGATTGTCTCCTGCGTCAGGGGCTACCAATGACGGTAAAAGAACTGGACGCGTATCGATCACTGATTTAACGACCTCCCCTACCAGACGGCGTCTTCCATACAGGCTGGCGCCGTTTTTTCATTGTACTTTCCCTGCCTCCCCGCACGCTTTTTCTGTTGTTACATCGTTGCAGTAAAACATTGCGAGCCGCCGCGTATAGCGTTGTTTATGCGCTGTTTTTACAGATAAGACTCACTATCCTGATGCCATGAAAACAGGGAATCGACAACGGCGAGGGTTTACCTTGCTTGAATTACTCGTGGTGCTGACGATTGTGGCGCTGATGGCGGGCGGTGGTTTGCATGGCTGGATTCAGTATCAGCAGGCAATCCGTTTGGAACAGAGTGCGCAGCAACTGCTGGATTTTTTGAGTCGGGTTCAGGCGAATGCCTACTGGCATAACGAAACCCGCACGGCGAAGCTGATACCGCAGGGAGAACTATGGTGCATGGTGATGGGGCAGAATGAAAAACAGGCAGAGGAGACGTGCCGTGAGAACCATCCGGGACAGTTCGTTCGCCGCACGCAGGATGTTGTGCTGGCAAAGTTCACAAGCAACGTTTTTACGTTCTTTGGCTTGCGTAACGCGGCACAGGCCGGACATATCTCGTTGTCGAATTCTGCGGGTCAGCTACGCCTCATCATCTCAGTGAGAGGACGCATGCGTCTGTGCAGCGAGGCGCAGGCTGTCCTGGCGATTCCCCTATGCTGAAACCGATAGCGCTGAGACAGATCGTGTTGAGGCAATCAACGCTGGAGAGTAAACAATGCGGTTTCACTTTGCCGGAAATCCTGCTGGCACTGAGTTTAGGTAGCCTGATTATGCTGTCTGCGGCGCAGTTGTATCCTCTGCTGCGCAGTCAAAGCCAGGACAGCGCACAACTTTTCCGGCTGGAACAATTGTTCAGTCAGGTAGCTATGGGGGTTGAGAAAGATATCCGTCGTGCCGGTTTTTGTGCGGGAACCTGTCAGGGAAAGGCAATTAGCATAGGGAAGTATCCGGGCGAGGCGGACAACAGCTGTCTGAATGTCTCTTACGATCTGAACCGAAATGGGGTTTGGGACGGTGGGGAACAGCAGGATGCGGAATCTTTTGGCTATCGCCTGCGTGGTCGGTCGTTGGAAATCCAGAGCGGGGCGCATAACTGTCAGGGCGACAGGTGGGAGAAGCTGTTTGATCCGCAAGAGGTGGTGCTCACGTTGTTCCGGCTACAGCGCCTGTCTGCACAAAATAATGCAGCGTTGTATGAATTACAGCTCGCGGGTTATTGGGCCAAGCGGCCTGCCGTTCGGCAGCATACCACTCGCCTTATTCTTGGTCGTAACCAATGAGGAAAGGACATCAGGAGGGAAGTGGAACGCTGGCTATGGTGCTGCTCATCGCTATTATCGGCCTGCTGTTGATATCTGGTTTGCAGCGCCAGCTTGATGCTGCCATTCAGGTGGGGAACGATGAACGACATTATCTGCGTGCGTTCAATCAGGCATTGTCCTCGCTGAACTGGGGAAGAGGGCAGCGTTGGGCAACATTAACGGAAAGCTGGCAGTGTCAGCAGTTATCGGCAGAACAGCTCGTAGTGTGCCTGCGTGCCGCCTCGGACGGTGAACAAGGATTACTGCGTGGTGAAGGGACTCTCCCCGCTTCGGCGCGACCGTTGACGTTGTACCAACGCGTGTCCTTTTCGGCACTGTCGTCGGGCCAGATTGCGATTCAACCATTGGGCAACGGCTGGCTAGATTTCTGTCCTGATAAGGAGGTGACACGCTGTGATGCAACAGAATAGCGCGCTAAACATGGGGATTGTGAGCCATCAATCCGGCTTTAGCCTGCCGGAGACGCTAGTGGCGGCGCTGCTGTTTGCCGTGTCGCTGATGGGGCTACTGCAATATCACCAAATCTTGCAGCAGTCATTTCAACACCAGTTGCAGCAGCGTCAGGCCTGGCGGTTTGCGATGCAGCAGTTGGAGGCCTATGAAGCGGGTGTACGGTATAATCCGTCTGATAGTGATAATACCGCGTCTCTTGCGAGTAAAAGCTGGCAGTTTAGTGTGTCAGAGCAGCGACAGAATGGAGAATGCCGTCAGGTAACGGCAAGAGTCATGACGCCACGTCGCTATCAGGCTACACTAAACCGTTGGTTTTGCCTGTCATCGCCTGTTGGATAGGCATACTTGGGTAAACTATGAATGATAAATCGTAAGCCGCGGCGAGCAGGAGCCAGAATGTTTAGAATCTATCACTCCAATCAGTTAGATATCTTGAAAAGACTGATGGTTGAGCTGATAAAACGTCAGCCGCTTGCGGATCCTTTCCAGCAGGAAGTGATTTTAGTTCAAAGCCCAGGGATGGCGCAGTGGCTGCAAATTGAACTGGCTGGACACTTCGGGATTGCTGCCAATATTCAATTCCCGCTGCCCGGTGTTTTTTTGTGGAATATGTGTCGCCATGTGTTGTCGGATATTCCAAAAGAAAGCGCCTTCAGCAAGGATGCGATGACGTGGAAGCTCATGCATTTGCTGCCCGATTTGTTGGAACAGCCTGATTTTGCAGCCCTTAACCACTATTTGCAGGATGATGATAACCAGCGCAAGCTGCATCAGCTTGCCGGACGCGTGGCGGATCTTTTCGATCAGTACCTGATTTATCGCCCCGACTGGATCAAGGCATGGCAAGAAGTGAAACAGGTCGACGATCTCGGCGGGAACCAGCTGTGGCAGTCGGCGCTGTGGCGTGCCTTGGTGGACTACACTCGCGAGCTGGCGCAGCCTGAATGGCACCATGCGATTCTGTATCAACGCTTTATTACTGCGTTAGAACAGGCAAAAACGTGCCCGAAAGGCCTGCCGCCACGCGTTTTTATCTGCGGTATTTCGGCGTTACCCCCCATCTATTTACAGGCGCTGAACGCGCTGGCGCGTCATATTGACGTGCACCTGCTATTTACCAATCCCTGCCGCCATTACTGGAGTGACATTCAGGATTATAAATTTCTGGCGAAGCTAAAAGCTCGTAACCGCCGCTTACATCGCTTTGACGGTGAGCAGACTGATGAAACTCGTTCGCTCTTTCGCGATCCTTCACAGGCAGAAGCGTTATTCAACGATGACGGTAAACAGTCGATTAATAATCCGCTGCTGGCATCGTGGGGAAAACTGGGACGCGATAACCTTTATCTGCTGGCTGATTTGGATAGCGTGCAGGAGATCGACGCCTTTGTTGAGTCAGATGGCGAAAATCTGCTGCAAACCTTGCAGCGCGATATTCTTGAGCTGGAAGACCACGCGGTAGTGGCCGTCAGTCACGACACGCAGAACACCAGCATGCAAAAACGCCTGCTGGCTCTCGACGATCGTTCGATCGATTTTCACGCTTGCCACAGCCCGCAGCGGGAGGTTGAAGTGCTTCACGATCGGCTGCTGGCTATGATGGCAGACGATCCTGAGCTGATGCCGCGGGATGTTATTGTGATGATGGCGGATATCGACAGCTATACGCCGTTTATTCAGGCGGTGTTTGGCAACGCGCCAGATAATCGCTACCTGCCTTTTGCCATCTCCGATCAGCGTGCGCGACATGCGCATCCCGCCTTGCAGGCGGTAATCAGCCTGCTGGATTTACCGACTAGCCGTTTTACGGCGGAACAGGTTCTGGCATTGCTTGAAGTGCCCGCGCTGGCTGCGCGTTTTGGTATTCAGGAAGAAGGGCTAAGGCGTCTACGCCTGTGGGTAGTGGAATCAGGTGTGCGCTGGGGATTGGATGACGACAACGTGCGTGATCTGATGCTGCCGCCAACGGGGCAGCATACGTGGCGCTTCGGCCTGACGAGAATGCTGCTGGGCTATGCGATGGACAGTCAGGTCGGCGACTGGCAGGGCGTGCTGCCTTATGATGAATCCAGCGGCCTGATTGCGGAGCTGGCCGGTCAACTGGCCGAACTGCTGATGCAGATCCACCACTGGCGTCAGCGCCTGTCTCAGCCGCGCGTGCTTGTCGACTGGCTACCGCTATGTCGAGAGCTGATCGAAACCTTCTTTGATGCTGACAGCGAGACCGAAGCGGCGCTGGCATTGGTGGAAAAACAGTGGCAGTACGTGATTGGTATGGGAACGATGGCGCATTATCCGCAACAGGTGCCAATCTCCCGGTTACGTGATGAACTGTCGCGGCGTCTCGATCAGGAGCGGCTCAGCCAGCGTTTCCTTGCTGGCTCGATCAACTTTTGTACGCTGATGCCGATGCGTTCCATCCCGTTCAAGGTTGTGTGTTTGCTGGGCATGAATGACGGCGTTTATCCTCGAACGCTGCCACCGCTCGGGTTCGATCTGATGGGGCGGAAAATCAAGCGTGGTGACCGTAGCCGACGTGATGATGACCGCTATCTGTTTCTTGAGGCGCTTCTGTCGGCGCAGCACAAACTTTATATCAGCTATATCGGGCGCTCGATTCAGGATAATACGCGCCGCTATCCTTCCGTATTGGTCAGCGAACTGACGGAATATATCGCACAAAGTTACGTCCTGCCGGGTGATGAAGCGCTGGATATCGATAGCAGCGCGGAGCGCGTGGTGAAGCACCTTTGCCGCGAACATAGCCGTATGCCTTTTGATGCGAATAACTTCCTGTCTGCACCGCAGCCGTTGAGCTTTGCGGCCGAGTGGCTGGCGGCGGCGAACCAGAAAGGGGAAGCTCAGCCTGATTTCGATCGTGAAGCGTTGTCCGAAAGAGCGAGTGATAGGGATGTCAGTCTGGACGATTTGAAGCGTTTTTATCGTCATCCTGTGCGAGCCTTTTTTCAGCTGCGGCTTGGCGTGAGTTTTATGCTGCATAGCGATGAGCTGTTGGATGAAGAGCCCTTTGTCGTTGATAGCCTTAACCGCTATCAATTGAATAGCGAATTGCTTAATACCTTGATTAATGAAGGCGATACCGAAAAACTGTATCGTCGTGCCAGAGCCGCGGGTGAGTTACCCTATGGCGCGTTCGGCGAAATTTACTGGCAGGAACAGCAGCAGGAGATGGCGCAGTTGGCTGCGCGCGTGCGTGATGAACTAACGCCGTCGCTGTCGGTGAGTCGGGAAGTGGATATTCTCCTCGACGGTGTGCGTATCAGCGGCTGGCTGAATCAGGTGCAGCCGGATGGTTTGCTGCGTTGGCGTCCCGGTACGCTTTCCATGAAGGATGGCATTACGCTGTGGTTGGAGCATCTGGCCTACTGTGCAACGGGCGGGCAGGGTGAAAGTCGACTATATGGGCGAGAAGATACGGCGTGGCGCTTTGCTGCCTTGTCGGAAGCGCAGGCCAGAGAACATCTGTCTGTCATGCTGAATGGCTATCGTCAGGGAATGAATAAGCCGCTGTTATTGCTCAATAAAGCGGGAAGTGCCTGGCTGGCTGAATGTTATGATCGCGAAAGCGACAGCCTGCGGTCGGATGAGGAAGCGCAGAACAAAGCGTGCGCCCGTTTACTGCAAGCCTGGCAGGGCAACATGGGAATGCGGGGTGAAGGTGAGGATTATTACCTGCAACGCATTATCCGTGAGTTGGATGAAAAGCGAATGAATGAGGTGATTGAAGCAGCGCAAATCTGGCTACTGCCACCGTTCCGCTCTAATCTGGCGTGATGAGTTTGTTTTGGGTAATGCCCGAGTCGATTTCGATGTGCGAGAAGATAACGCACTGCAACGTGAAAAGTGATGGATATGAGGTTGGAGAATTGCATGCGTAAACAGTGGGTCTGGATTACCGGGTGGTTTCTTTTATTCACATTCTTGCTTCCGGCGAGTTGGGCTGAGACGGGCTGGCAGCCGCTGGCTCAGACGATTCGAAAAAGCGAAAAAGATCCGCGGCAATATCAGGCGATCAAACTGGATAATGGAATGACCGTTCTGTTGGTTTCCGATCCGCAGGCACCCAAATCGTTGGCATCACTGGCGCTGCCTATTGGCTCGCTGGACGATCCCAATAATCAACTGGGATTAGCGCATTACCTCGAACACA
Organism: Pectobacterium jejuense; assembly: GCF_026800125.1. Lineage (NCBI taxonomy): Bacteria > Pseudomonadati > Pseudomonadota > Gammaproteobacteria > Enterobacterales > Pectobacteriaceae > Pectobacterium > Pectobacterium jejuense. Next base: position 52,917 of record NZ_JAPQKX010000015.1, read on the forward strand.
TGGTGCTGATGGGATCGAAACGTTACCCAGAGCCAGAGGCGCTATCCGAATTTTTGAAAAAGCATGGTGGTAGCCACAATGCCAGCACGGCGTCTTACCGTACGGCGTTTTATCTGGAAGTGGAAAATGATGCGCTGCGGCCAGCCGTCGATCGGATGGCGGATGCGATTGCGGAACCGCTGCTCGATCCAGTGAATGCCGATCGTGAGCGTAACGCGGTCAATGCGGAATTAACCATGGCGCGTTCGCGCGACGGTCACCGCATGGCGCAGGTGGGGGCGGAAACGCTGAACCCAGCGCACCCAAGCGCGCGTTTTTCGGGGGGGAATCTTGAAACCCTGAGCGATAAACCCGGCAGCAAACTGCATGATGAGCTGGTGAAGTTCTATCAGAAATACTACTCCGCCAACCTGATGAAAGGGGTGATTTACAGCAATCAACCTCTGCCTGAACTGGCGAAACTGGCGGTTGATACATTCGGGCGCATTCCTAATCACAACGCCAGCGTTCCTGCGGTGACCGTTCCTGTGGCGACGGAAAAGCAGCGTGGCGTAATGATTCACTATGTTCCTGCTCAGCCGAGAAAACAGCTGCGCATTGAGTTTCGCGTCAGCGATATTAGCCAGGAGTTTCGCAGCAAGACGGATACCTATATTAGCTATCTGATCGGCAACCGCAGCCAGAATACGCTCTCTGACTGGTTGCAAAAGGAAGGGCTGGTTGAGTCTATCGGGGCGGGTTCTTCGCCGATCATCGACCGTAATGGCGGCATGTTCGCTATTTCAGCCTCGCTGACCGATAAAGGTCTGGCACAGCGTGATGAAGTGATCGCGGCGATATTCCGTTACCTGCAACAAATCCGCACAGAAGGGATTCAGCAGCGCTATTTTGATGAGATCGCGCATGTTCTGGATTTGGATTTCCGCTATCCGTCCATCAGCCGCGATATGGACTACATCGAATGGTTGGTGGATACCATGCTGCGCGTGCCGGTCGAGCATACGCTGGATGCGCAGTATGTTGCCGATCGCTACGATCCGAAGGCTATCGCCGCACGACTGGACGAGATGACGCCGCAGAACGCGCGCGTCTGGGTCATCAGCCCGAATGAGCCGCATAATAAAGTGGCCTATTTTGTCGATGCGCCGTACGAGATGAATAAAATCCCGTCAGCAACATTCGCAAAATGGAAAACGCTGGGGCAGAAAATGTCACTGTCGTTGCCGACGATCAACCCTTATATCCCGGATGATTTCTCCCTGATCAAAGCCGATAAGGCGATGACTAAACCGACACTCTTGCTGAATCAGCCGGGGCTGCGCGTGCTGTATATGCCAAGCCACTACTTCGCTGATGAGCCGAAAGCGGAAATCACGCTGTTCCTGCGTAATCAGGAAGCGCGCAGTACCGCCCGTAATCAGGTGCTGTTTGCGTTAAATGATTATCTGGCAGGTCTGGCGCTGGATGAACTCAGCTATCAGGCTTCGATCGGCGGCATCAGTTTCTCCACCCGCAGCAATGATGGTCTGGTGATTAGCGCCAATGGCTATACCCAGCACTTGCCACGATTGCTGCTGACGTTGGCGGATGGCTACGCCTCCTTTACCTCAACGGAAGCACAGCTGGAGCAGGCGAAATCCTGGTACATACAGCAGTTGGATGCGGTAGAGAAATCAAAAGCCTTTGAACAGGCGTTACAGCCCGTTCAGGCGATATCGCAACTGCCTTACTTTGAGCGCGCAGAACGTCGTAACCTGCTGAAGGATATCCGTTTACAGGATGTGGTTAACTACCGCAAAGACCTGCTGCAAAAAGCCACGCCGGAAATGCTGGTCGTCGGCAATCTGGCACCAGAGAAAGTCACCGAGCTGGCGAACACGCTGAAAGCGCATCTGAAGGCTGGTGGCGAAAATCTGTCGCGCAGCGATGATGTCAAAGTCAGTAAGCCGCAGCTTGCTAATCTGCAACGCCCAGGCAGCAGCACGGATTCTGCGTTAGCAGCGGTGTATGTACCGACGGGGTATTCTGAAACGGAAAGCATGGCGTATAGCTCTGTGCTGGGGCAGATCGTTCAGCCTTGGTTCTATAGCCAACTGAGAACGGAAGAGCAGCTGGGTTACGCGGTGTTTGCCTTCCCAACGACGGTCGGTCGACAGATGGGCATTGCCTTCCTGCTGCAAAGCAACAGCAAACAGCCTGCTTATCTGTATCAGCGCTATGAAGATTTTTACCTGAAAGCGCAAAAACGACTGCGTGAAATGAGTAAAGAAGAGTTTGAGCAGTATAAGCAGGGCGTGATGAATGAGCTGAGCCAGCGTCCGCAAACCTTAGGCGAAGAGGCCAGCCGACTGCGTCGCGATCTGGATCGGGAAAACTTCGCTTTTGATTCACGCGAGAAACTGCTCGAACAAATCAAACCGCTGACGGTGACGCAACTGGCAGACTTCTTCCAGCAGGCGCTGAAGCCTGAAGGCCTGGCGATTCTGTCGCAGGTTTCCGGTAGCCATCATGGTAAAGCCGATTATGCCGCACCGAAAGGCTGGCATACCTACGCGGATGCGTCTTCATTGCAGAAAACGTTACCGCGTGAGAAAGCGCCTGTGATGATCCCTGCACCAGCAGCATCAGAAGCTGTTGGTAAGGTTTCAGCAGAATGAAAAATGCCGCGCCGCAATCATTAGACGTCATGACGTTGCCGCTCCTCGGGGAGCGGCTGATTGAGGCGTCGGCCGGAACGGGGAAAACCTATACGCTGGCTGCGCTTTACCTGCGCCTGCTATTGGGGCTGGGGAAGCAAGCCGCGTATCCACGTCCGCTATTGGTCGAAGAAATTCTGGTTGTGACCTTTACAGAGGCCGCGACCGAAGAACTGCGGGAGCGTATTCGTGCCCGAATTCACGCTTTACGCATCGCCTGCCTGCGTAGAAGCGCGCAGGGTGAAGAGGCAGAAAAGCCTAAAGATACTTCGCTAGCGCAACTGCTGGCGGAGATTTCGGACCACCGCGATGCGGCCGACGTATTGCTGGCGGCCGAACGCCAAATGGACGAGGCGGCGATCTACACGATCCACGGCTTCTGCCAGCGTATGCTCAGTACCAATGCGTTTGAATCCGGCGTGCTTTTCGAACAGGTGCTGATAGAAGATGAACAGCCGCTGCGCCGTCAGGCCTGCGCAGATTTCTGGCGTCGTTATTGCTACCCGCTGCCAGTCGAGGTTGCACGCATTGTCGGTCTGGAGTGGAAAGGGCCGGAAAACCTGTTAGCCGATCTGGCGCCTTATCTACACGGTGAAGCGCCTTCATTTCGCTTGCCGCCAGAAGAAGATGAAACGCTGCTGAGTCGACATGAGAAGATCGTGGCGACGATCGACGCGTACAAACAGCGCTGGCTGGCGTCAGCAGCGGAACTGGAAGCACTGATTAGTGCTTCTGGCGTCGATAAACGCAGCTATAGCAGTAAGCATCTTCCCAACTGGCTACAGAAAGTCACGCTGTGGGCAGTGCAGCCGACGCTGGATTATCAACTGCCGAAAGATCTGGTGAGATTTGCCCAGCAAACGCTAATCGAGAAAACGAAGAAAGGTGAGCCGCCTGTTCATGTTCTCTTTGAGGAGACCGAACGGCTGCTTGAAGCGCCGCTGTCGCTGCGCGATTTAGTCATTGTTCGCGCGCTGTCGGCGATCCGGGAGTCGGTGAGTGAGGAAAAACGGCAGCGTGCAGAACTGGGATTTGACGATCTGCTGAGCCGTTTGGATGTTGCGTTGCAACAGCCGGGTGGTGAACAGCTTGCCAGTGCCATTCGCGAACGCTATCCGGTGGCGATGATCGATGAGTTTCAGGATACCGATCCCCAGCAGTACCGTATTTTCCGAACGCTGTACGTCGGGCAGCCGCAGTGTGGGCTGTTGCTCATCGGTGACCCTAAGCAGGCTATTTATGCATTTCGCGGTGCGGATATTTTTACCTATATGCACGCGCGCGGAGAAGTAGCCGCGCATTATACGCTGGGTACGAACTGGCGCTCGTCGCACCAGATGGTACATGGCGTTAATCGTCTGTTTGAACGCCTTGACTCTCCTTTTATTTTTCAAAATATCCCTTTCCTGCCGGTTAAGCCTGCTGAGTCCAAGCGCGGTTTGGTGTTTGAGGTTGCGGGGCAGCCCCAGCCTGCGCTGCAATTCTGGCTAACGGGTTCAGAACCGATTGGCGTAGGGGATTATCAGCAGCAGATGGCGCGTCAGTGTGCGGCGCAGATTCGTGACTGGCTGGCTGCGAGCCAACGCAATGAAGCCTGGCTGGTCACCGACGATTCCCGTCGTTTGGTCAGGGCATCTGACATGAGCGTGCTGGTGCGTAGCCGGCGTGAAGCCTCGCTGATTCGTGACGCGCTGAGCCGCTTGTCCATTCCTTCGGTGTACCTGTCCAATCGCGACAGCGTATTCAGCACGCCGGAAGCCAGCGATATGTTGTGGCTGTTGCAGGCGGTGCTGGCACCGGAACAGGAGCGCACGTTACGCAGCGCGATGGCGACGGCCCTGATGGGGCTGGATGCCGAACAGGTTGATGCATTAGGACAAAGCGAAGCCGCGTGGGATGCGTTGGTGGATGAATTTGCGGGCTACCGTGCTCTGTGGCGTCAGCGCGGCGTACTGCCGATGCTGCGTGCGCTGATGAGTCAACATCAACTGGCGGAGAACCTGCTGGCGAGTGCGGAGGGTGAACGTCGCATTACCGATATTCTGCATATCGGTGAGTTATTGCAGGATGCCTCAGCAACGCTTGATAGCGAACATGCGCTGGTGCGCTGGCTATCACAGCAGATTGTCCAACCTAATCCTCAGGCAGAGAACCAGCAGCTACGTCTGGAAAGCGATCGCCATTTGGTGCAGATCGTGACGATCCACAAATCGAAAGGGCTTGAATACCCGCTGGTGTGGCTACCTTTCATCAGTAACTTCCGCGTGCAGGATCAGGGGATTTATCACGATCGCGAAAGCTATCAGGCCGTGTTGGATCTGCAAAATAATGAAGAAAGCCAGACGCTGGCGGAAGAAGAGCGGCTGGCGGAAGATTTACGTTTGCTGTATGTCGCGCTAACCCGTTCTATCTACCACTGTAGCGTGGGTGTCGCCCCCGTTCAGCGGTCGCGTAAGAAAGACGGCAGTAGCGATATGCACCAGAGCGCGCTGGGCTATTTACTCCAGCGCGGTAAAGAAGCCGAGGCTGCCACGTTAGTTAGCGAGCTGGAAGGCATGGTGGGAGAGGGTGTCGCATTGACACCGCTACAGGCGACGGAAGAACAGCGTTGGCAGCCGGATAGACCGGAACTGGCAGAGCTGCGGGCTCGCCAAATCGAACGGCAGCTGCGCGACGGCTGGCGAGTAACCAGCTATTCGGGGCTTCAGCAGCATGGTTCTGCCAGTGCGCAGGATCTGGTGCCGCGTCTGGATATTGAAGCGATAGGCGAGCGTCAGGAAGCGGATGAAACCCAGCTGACGCCGCATACGTTCCCACGCGGCGCGAGTCCGGGAACGTTTTTGCATAGCCTGTTTGAAACGCTGGATTTCACTCAGCCCGTTGAGGATGACTGGTTAGCCGAACAGTTACAGCTACAGGGATTTGAAGCGCGCTGGCACCCGGTGTTAAAGGCGTGGATGGATACGCTTTTGCATACGCCACTTAATGAGCAAGGGATCGCGCTATCGGCACTGGATAACGCCGATAAGCAGGCCGAATTACAGTTCTATATCCCGATTGACGCGCCAATACAGGCAGCGCAGCTCGATCGACTGGCAAAGCATCACGATCCGCTCTCTGCACGCTGCCCGGCGCTCTCTTTTCAGCAGGTGAAAGGCATGCTGAAAGGGTTTATCGATCTGGTGTTCCGCTGGGAAGGGCGCTATTACCTGCTGGACTATAAGTCCAATTGGCTCGGCCCTGATGCCAGTGCGTACACCCAAACTGCCATGATGCAGTCGATGGCCGAACATCGCTATGACCTGCAATACCAGCTCTACACGCTGGCTTTACATCGCTATCTGCGTCATCGCATTGCGGATTACGACTATGAACGCCACTTTGGCGGGGTGTTTTATCTGTTTTTACGCGGCGTTGAAGCGTCTCACCCCGGCAATGGCATCTTTGCTTGTCGTCCCTCTGCTGAATTTGTTTTCGGGCTTGATGCGCTCTTTAAGGGAAAGACGCCTGACGATGCTGATACAGGAATTCCCTCATGATTGCGTTACTTGAAACGGCACTGGCGCGGCGGTTGCTGCGCCCGCTGGATGTTCAGTTCGCCAGAATGCTGGCAGATGAGACAAAGCCCGATTTGCTGTTGGCCGCCGCCTGCCTGAGTGCACATTCGGGGGCGGGGCACGTGTGTTTACCGCTGGATAATTTGCAGGCGCAGACGCTGTTTGACGGCCGCGAGCCTGAACTGGCGCAACAACTGCTCACGGAGGCAGGGCTCAATACGGTTGCCGCATGGCGGCAGCGCTTACTGGCGTCTGATGCCGTCAGCGATGGCAGCCAGCCGACGCCGCTGGTGCTGCAAGGAGAAAAGCTGTATTTACAGCGTAGCTGGCAGAGTGAAGGCCGCGTGGCGCGGTTTATCGCCAGCGAGCGCGATACGATCCCCGTCGATGAACCCGCGATCCGAGCGGTTCTGGATCGGCTGTTTCCTGACGCTGGCGAAGAGATTAACTGGCAGAAGGTGGCCGCGGCTGTCGCCTTGACGCGCCGCATTGCGGTTATTTCCGGCGGGCCGGGGACGGGGAAAACCACGACGGTGGCCAAATTGCTGGCGGCGCTAATTGAGCTGAATACGGGAGGAACGTTACGTATTCAACTGGCTGCACCGACCGGGAAAGCGGCTGCGCGGCTCACGGAGTCGCTGGGGCAGGCCTTGCACCGTCTTGCCGTGGATCCTCAACTGCGGAATGCGTTTCCGCAGGAAGCGACAACACTGCACCGGCTTTTGGGCGCGGTGACAGACAGCCAGCGCTTGCGTCACCATCAGGACAACCCGTTGCATTTGGATGTGCTGATTGTGGATGAGGCGTCGATGGTCGATCTGCCGATGATGGCGAATGTGATCGCCGCGCTTCCGCCACACGCCAGAATTATCTTTCTGGGTGACCGCGATCAGCTGGCGTCTGTCGAAGCGGGTGCGGTGTTGGGCGATATCTGTCGTTTTGCCGAGGCTGGCTATAGCCGCGCGCGCGCGCAGCAACTGCAGCGGCTGACGGGCTGTAAGCTGGATGAAAGCGGCCCTGAAGGGCAATCGACGGTCAGTGACAGTATTTGTCTGTTACGCCGAAGCTACCGTTTCGATCCACATTCTGGGATTGGCCAACTGGCGCTGGCGGTGAACGGCGGTGATGATGCGCGTGTGCGTGCGGTGTTAAATGGCGAGTTTACTGACATCACCTGTAGCCCGTTAACCGAGGCTGAAGAATATCAGGTCATGCTGGCACAGTGCGTCGAAGGGTATCGTGATTATCTACAGCTTGTTGCGGCGGGATCCACGCCGGATGCTGTGCTGCTTGCCTTCCAGCGTTATCGCCAGCTGTGTGCATTGCGCGAAGGGCCATTTGGCGTTGCAGGGCTGAATCAGCGCATCGAGCAGGCTTTGCATCAGGCTGGGCTGATTCAGCGCAGCCGTAATCCGCTTAACCGCTGGTATCCCGGCCGACCGGTCATGATTGAACGTAACGATGCCGCATTGGGTCTGTTCAATGGGGATATCGGTATCGCCATGATGGGAGACAACGGGGAACTGCGCGTATTTTTCCCGTTGCCGAATGGCGAAACCAAAGACGTTACGCCAAGCCGCCTGCCGCCGCATGAAACGGCCTATGCGATGACGGTACATAAATCACAGGGATCGGAGTTCGATCATACGGCGCTGGTGTTGCCGAACCACTATTTACCGGTGCTGACGCGGGAGCTGGTATATACCGCCATCACGCGTGCGCGCCAGCGTTTGTCACTCTATACCGATGTCCGCATTCTCTGCCGAGCGGTGAAAACGCCAACGCAGCGCTATAGCGGCCTGGAAGAGAGAATTAGCGCACTGATGAATGGCGACATACCTTAAATCATTTACGTTGCAGACTGGCAAGGCCCACGGTGGGCCGAGTCGGTAAGGGTAATACAAATGTGATGAATAGAACGTCAGGCAGACTCGCGTTCAATCAGTGAAAAACCGATATCAAGGATAGGGGAAGGGACGCTTTTCCCCTCAATCTTTTCTGCCAGCATTGCTGCTGCATCGGTGCCGATCTTCCAGCGATCGACTCTGACCGTCGTTATGGTCGGTGTACTGTGTGCAGCGAAATCGAGATCGCCAAATCCCATGACTGCCAGTTGCTCCGGTACGGCTAATCCTCTGGCTGCGGCTTCGATCATCACGCCCTGCGCCAGCGTATCGGAACTGCAAATGATGGCATCAAACGCCTCGCCATCGGCGAGCAGATCGCTCAGCCCTTGTCGCCCTAACGCCAGCGTAGCAGGCCACGGGGCGATGGCTTCATGTACGTAGCTTCCCGGCTGTTTTTGTATGACGTCGTAAATGCCTTTCTTACGTAATCCGGCACGCGCGTCTTCGGTCCAGACAAGGCCAAAGCGCGAATGTCCTTTACTCAGCAAATAGTGCCCGATGGCATTCCCGATGTTTTCATGGGAAAAACCGACCAGCATATCAAGCGGCGTCGGGGTGAGATCCCAGATTTCGACCACGGGGATCGTGGCGTTGAGCAGAAGACGTTTGAGTTCGGGCGTGTGGTGAATTCCGGTGAGGACGATACCGTCCGGGCGACGAGAAAGCAGGGTAGCGACAATCTCCGCCTCGGATTCATTGGTATAGCCAGCGACGCATAGCAGCATGTGGTAACCGCGTGCGGCCAGCTCATCGCTGATCGCCTGAACGGTATCAACGAACATGTTGTTATTGATTTGTGGCACAACGACGGCAATCAGCTTGCTGCGCCGGGAGGCGAGCCCGCCCGCTAACATATTGGGGATATAGCCCGTGGCGCGGACCGCTTCCATCACCTTGTTCACGGTTTCTGCACGAACAATCTTCGGATTGTTCAACGCTCGGCTGACGGTCATGGGCGAAATGCCTGCGGCGCGCGCCACATCTTCAAGCGTGGGAGCGCGTGGCGGCATGCTGTTGGCGTTCTTATCGCGTTTCAATCACGGGTTCCCTTCTGAGGCTGCGCGCACATTCACATGTCGCTGGATTATCGTTGATGGCACATCGGTTTACCAGTTGCCTGTGTTTCTGACAACCTGCCGAATTGTCTCGCTTTTTCAGGCTGGCTCCAGAGCAGGCTAGGCTGCATTTCCGCTGTATCCTCTTACTTTTTGTGGTGATTGCGCAATCATTAATTTTGTCTCTCGATGAACGGTTTTATCGTGCAAATGATTGTTATGTGATCTGCATTGCATGTTTTTTCTTCATTTGTCGCTATCTTCCTTCTGTTTATGAATGTTAGCGCAATCATTTTACGAGGTGAGACATGACCATCAGTGCAAATTCAGCCGCAGTTAGCTATGCAAAAGTCACGAACGTCAGAACGGCTGCAGAGTCGGGCGATCGAATCGAATGGGTAAAACTCTCTCTGGCGTTTTTACCGCTGGCAACGCCGGTTAGCGATGCGAAAGTACTGACCGGAAGGCAGAAACCGCTGACCGAAGTCGCCATTATTTTTGCGGAAATCCGCAGTCGTGATGGCTTTGAAGGGGTCGGGTTCAGCTACTCCAAGCGGGCGGGCGGACAGGGCATTTATGCCCACGCGAAAGAGATTGCGGATAACCTGTTGGGCGAAGATCCGAATGATATCGATAAGATCTACACCAAGCTGCTGTGGGCTGGCGCATCGGTTGGTCGCAGTGGCATGGCGGTACAGGCGATTTCTCCGCTCGATATCGCACTGTGGGACATGAAAGCCAAGCGCGCAGGTCTGCCTCTGTCGAAGCTGCTGGGCTCACATCGTGATTCCGTGCAGTGTTACAACACCTCCGGTGGCTTCCTGCATACGCCCTTGGATCAGGTATTAAAAAATGTCGTGATCTCCCGTGAAAGCGGCATCGGCGGGATCAAACTGAAAGTCGGCCAGCCGAATACGGCAGAGGATATCCGTCGTCTCACGGCGGTGCGTGAAGCGCTGGGAGAGGATTTCCCACTGATGGTGGATGCCAATCAGCAGTGGGATCGTGAAACGGCGATTCGGATGGGCAGAAAGATGGAAGCTTTTAACCTGATCTGGATTGAAGAACCGCTGGATGCCTACGATGTGGAAGGTCATGCGGCGCTGACGGCGGCGCTGGATACGCCGATTGCGACTGGCGAGATGCTCACCAGCTTCCGCGAGCATGAGCAGTTGATCCTCGGTAATGCCAGTGACTTTGTCCAGCCGGATGCGCCACGCGTGGGTGGGATTTCACCTTTCCTGAAAATCATGGACTTGGCCGCGAAGCACGGCCGTAAGCTGGCACCGCATTTTGCGATGGAAGTGCATTTGCATCTGGCGGCGGCCTATCCGATTGAGCCCTGGCTGGAACACTTCGAGTGGCTGAATCCGCTCTTCAACGAGCAGCTAGAGCTGCGCGATGGGCGCATGTGGGTATCCGATCGTCTGGGGCTAGGATTTACGCTGAGTGAACAGGCAAGGAAGTGGACAACGTTAAGCTGTGAGTTTGGCAAGCAGCCATAAGCGGATGAAAACAGCGTGAGCGAATGAAAACAGCGTGGCCGATTTTACGATCGGCCACGAGAAGCGTTATCGAGTGAAATAACTCAGAGATCCAGCACCAGAATCTTTGAGCGACGCTGGTAGTTATATAGCGCCTGTTTTTTCTTCGGCAGCATTTCCACTTCGGCAGGTAAAAAGCCGCGCTCCTGGAACCAGTGGATGCTGTGCGTCGTCAGTACGAACAGCTTTTGCAGACCTTGCTGACGTGCCTGAGCGGCAACGCGCAGTAACAGCATATCGCCGCGTGATGAACTGCGGTAATCCGGGTGAACCGCGACGCAGGCCATTTCGCCGATGCTTTCTTCCGGGAACGGATAAAGCGCGGCGCAGGCGATAGTCAGGTTATCGCGTACCACGACGGTGAATTTGTCGATCTCCATTTCCAACTGCTCACGCGAGCGTCTGACCAGAATACCTTGCTCTTCCAGCGGGCGAATCAGCTCCAAAATACCGCCGATGTCATTGATGGTCGCACGGCGAACCTGCTCGGCGCTCTCCATCACGATCTGCGTACCGATACCGTCACGTGAGAACAGCTCTTGCAGCAGCGCGCCGTCGTCCTGATAGCTGATCAGGTGGCTACGGCGTACGCCGCTACGGCAGGCCTTGACCGCGCCACGCAGGAATCGGACCGTACCCGAATGGTAATCGCCAGCCTGTTCCAGCGCATCAATACGCTGCTGCGCATCGTCAGGGAACAGCTCGGAAATGATGTTGCCTTCTTCATTGGTGACGCCCTGCGAGGAGCAGAAACCGATCATTTTTTCTGCTTTCAGCTTAATAGCAAGCTGGGTCGCGACCTCTTCCGAGGTTAAATTGAAACTTTCACCGGTGACTGAAACCGCAACCGGGCCAAGCAGCACAATGGCACCGCTATTCAACTGGCGGTGAACGGCTTCTTCATCAATGCGGCGAATACGGCCGCTGTGGCAGTAGTCCACACCGTCATCCACGCCAAGCGGCTGCGCGATAATAAAGTTACCGCTGACGACATTAATGTGGGCGCCTTGCAGCGGCGTGTTGTTCAGGCTCATCGACAGCCGGGCGGTGATGTCCAACTGCAGCATGCCTGCCGCCTGCTTGACCAGTTCCAGCGTGGTGCTGTCGGTGATGCGGGTATTTTTATGGTAGAGAGGCTCGTAGTGATGCGTTGTCAGGTTGGCATCGATCTGGGGACGAGCGCCATAAACGACCACCAGCTTGATCCCCAGACTGTGCAGCAGCCCGATATCATTTACGATGCTAGAGAAGTTGGCATGTTCAATGGCTTCGCCACCTAACATGATGACAAACGTTTTGCCACGGTGGGCATTGATATAGGGAACTGAATGGCGGAAGCCCTGAACCAGTTCTGTACTCCGTTCCTTCACTGCGAGCCCTCTTTGCATTTTTATTCGTAATTTCTGTATTTTTATTCTTTATGACGTAAAAGGCAAGAGGAAGTATTAACCAGAAAAGCGAGGGTTAATGCTTCAAATTTATGATATCCGCCTGTTATAAGGCCTGCACAGGATTTTTGCATGACAGCGTGAAACAGATTCGTTAAAGTTTTTGACAATTTTTACCTTTATTCATTTTTTAATGGCCTATCCAGTGCATTCGCAACACAACAATGCAGGATAGCGCACAGCACTCAGATCGGAGCGGCATGTCTCATTCGAATCATCATCTGACTCGACGGCGTCTATTACAAAGCGCAGCAGCAACCTGGCTGCTAAGCGTAAGTGGTGTAGGAATAGCAGCGACAACGCAGGTCGTTGCCGTGCGCGTCTGGCCTTCCTCCGCCTATACCCGCGTCACGTTGGAATCCAATCACCCGCTGAAATATAAACAGTTTAGTCTGAGTAATCCTGAACGCATCGTGGTGGATATTGAAAATGTTCATCTGAACCGCGTATTGAAGGAGATAGCCAGCCAGTTTAAGTCAGATAACGATCCGCTGATTAAAGAAGCGCGCATCGGCCAGTTTGATAAAACCACGGTGCGCTTGGTGTTGGAGCTCAAGCAGCAGGCGACGACCAAAGTCTTTACGCTGGGGCCAGTGGCTGAATTCAAGCACCGACTGGTGCTGGATTTGTATCCTGCGGCAGGTCGTTACGACAACGAAGACGATCCGCTGCTGGCGCTGCTGGAGGATTACAACAAAGGCGATCTGGAACGCACGTTGCCAGCAGAAGCACCGAAAGCCGGGAAAGCCGGGCGGGATCGTCCGTTGATTATCATGCTCGACCCCGGTCACGGCGGTGAAGATCCCGGCGCGATTGGCAAGAATAAAACGCGCGAGAAAGACATCGTGCTGCAAATCGCCCGCCGCCTGCGCAAGCTGATCGACAATGAATCCAACATGAAAGCCTATATGACGCGTAATGAAGATGTGTTCATTCCGCTGCGCGTGCGGGTGGCGAAAGCGCGCAAGCAGCGTGCCGATCTGTTCATTTCGATTCATGCGGATGCGTTTACCAATCGATCGGCAAGAGGATCGTCGGTTTTTGCACTGTCGAAGAAAGGGGCAACCAGTACCGCCGCCAGATTTCTGGCAGAGACCCAGAACGAATCGGATTTGATCGGCGGCGTGAGCATGAGTGGCGATCGCTATCTGGATCACACCATGTTCGATCTGGTGCAGACCGTGACGATTGGTGACAGCCTGAAGTTTGGTAAAGAGATCCTGACCCGGCTGGGCAAGGTGAATCGTCTGCATAAAAACAGCGTCGATCAGGCCGGATTTGCGGTACTGAAAGCGCCGGATATTCCATCAGTCCTGGTTGAGACGGCATTTATCAGTAATCTGGAAGAAGAGCGCAAGCTGCGTACCAGCCATTTCCAGCAGCAGATTGCCGAATCCATTTTTGCAGGCATTAAAGCCTACTTTGCCAGTCAGGCTGAGCGGTAGTTGTGTTGTCGATGTAGCACACGCGATGACCGCGCCTAACTGGCGCGGTTCAAAGGGAATGATGTTTGGGGCATGGTCGTAGAAACAGGTAGTTCGTATAAATAGGTAGTACGTAGAAACAGATAATGCGTAGAAAACAAAAAAGCACCCGTTAAGGTGCTTTTTCGCTATCAGACATAGTTTTAGTTGGTTGCGGGAGCCGGATTTGAACCGACGACCTTCGGGTTATGAGCCCGACGAGCTACCAGGCTGCTCCATCCCGCGTCCGTAATAACTAATCTTCACTGCTTTTGATGGACGACTCACATCAATTGGTTGCGGGGGCCGGATTCGAACCGACGACCTTCGGGTTATGAGCCCGACGAGCTACCAGGCTGCTCCACCCCGCGTCCGT
>NZ_JAPQKX010000016.1:0-62936 GCF_026800125.1 Pectobacterium jejuense
GCCGAACTCAGAAGTGAAACGCCGTAGCGCCGATGGTAGTGTGGGGCTTCCCCATGTGAGAGTAGGGAACTGCCAGGTTTCAATTAAGACAAAAGGCCATCCTTAACAGGATGGCCTTTTGTTTATTTCTATTTCAGGATAGTAAACTCTTCCTTTTACCTGAATAGACTCTGCTTATCTTCTTATTAACCCACCTCATAATAACGTCCTGTTTGTTACCGCTTTATTTATCCGTGTTTCAGTTAATGATAATTAAAGGCACGGCTTGCGTTGTTACATTAATAAATTATTACAATCAGGAACTTTTTGCCTCAGGGTTTAAGTGCTGCTTTACTATAGCGGGCATCGTTTTATGCCCGGAAAAACAGGAGAATAAAATAGGATGACTGATCTAACGGAAAATGCGAAAGATACGCGTCAGCGTATCCGAGCTATAGTTGGCGCTTCATCGGGTAATTTGGTTGAGTGGTTTGATTTTTATGTTTATTCCTTTTGCTCAATCTATTTTGCCCATATCTTTTTCCCTTCGGGAAATACCACCACTCAATTACTACAAACCGCAGGGGTTTTTGCAGCAGGCTTTTTAATGAGACCGATAGGCGGTTGGCTTTTCGGTTACATTGCAGACAAGCATGGTCGTAAAAATTCAATGCTAATTTCAGTCTGCATGATGTGTTTTGGATCTCTGGTTATTGCATGTTTACCGGGATATGAAACCATTGGCACCTGGGCTCCCTTTTTACTGTTATTAGCCCGTTTATTTCAGGGGCTTTCTGTCGGTGGAGAATACGGCACTAGCGCAACGTATATGAGTGAAGTTGCTGTTGAGGGAAGGAAGGGATTCTATGCTTCTTTTCAGTATGTCACGCTGATTGGCGGTCAACTGCTGGCGCTGTTAGTGGTTGTAATATTACAGCAGATTCTGAGTGATGAAGATTTACGGGCGTGGGGATGGCGTATTCCTTTTGCTCTCGGCGCTATTTTGGCGATTGTTGCGCTTTATTTACGTCGCTCTTTGAATGAAACGTCTGATAAAACGACTCGTGGTCATAAAGATGCTGGCTCACTTGCGGGTTTATGGAAACATCGTCGCGCCTTTATTACCGTACTGGGTTTTACGGCCGGTGGTTCTTTAGCTTTTTATACGTTTACCACTTACATGCAAAAGTATCTGGTGAATACGGCAGGAATGGATGCGAAAACGGCTAGCGGGTTAATGACCCTCGCACTGTTTATTTTTATGCTGCTACAGCCGTTCTTTGGTGCGATGTCGGATAAGATTGGTCGTCGTAGCTCCATGCTCTGTTTCGGCGGACTTGCGGCATTGCTGACGGTGCCCATTCTGACGGTACTGCAGAGTGTGACTAGCCCTGTCATTGCTTTCTCACTGGTGATGCTTTCACTGATTATTGTCAGTTTCTACACGTCTATCAGCGGCATTTTAAAAGCAGAAATGTTCCCGCCTGAAGTCCGGGCGTTGGGGGTAGGCTTATCTTACGCGGTTGCTAATGCGCTGTTTGGTGGGTCGGCTGAGTATGTTGCACTTTCGCTGAAATCGTTTGGTATGGAAACGGCTTTCTTCTGGTACGTCTCAGTGATGGGGGCTGTTGCGTTTATTGTGTCATTGACGCTGCATCGCAGAGGCAAAGGAATGAAGCTTTAGTTTTCAGATCGCTGCCATAACGCCTGGCTGGTAGCTGCATCGGCCAGGCTCCCAAATGACAATAAAAAACCTCGGCTTCCGAGGTTTTTTTAAAGCAGATCACGGGTCTTAGAGAATACGACTGATGAGTCGATCGATACGGATACGGCGCAGACGTCGTATCAACTTGCGGACTTTCACCGGGTATTGCGCAATGCTCTCCAGTTCCGTATAGCTTTGTACGACGTGAGTATGCGTCCTGATCGTGTCCAGCTCGTCCAGACGTTGCTGCAATAGAACCTTCTGAGGATCGTGAATCAGGATGGCATTTTCCAGATCCAGACGCCATGCGCGCGGGTTAAGGTTATTTCCCGTCAACAGTTGCCACTTGTCATCTACCCACATGCCTTTCAGATGGAAGCTGTTATCACCGTCTTTCCATAGCCGCACAACAAGCTGCTGATTCTCAATATAGCGTTCCAGACGACTCAGGAAACGGCGTAGGTTGATCTCATAGAGATACGGTAATGCGCCGATGATTTTGAAAGGCTGATCTTCTGGAATATAGAAGTCGTTAGCGGTCTTATCACCGATAATAATTTCTACTTTTTTACCGTCTCGCAATAGCCGGATGATATTTCTCACCAGCAGAGCTGGCAGGTTGAAATACGGAGTGCAGATAACTATATGCTCATCAGCGCAATACATCAGGTGATGTATGGTCTTATTCAGCGGGCTTTGTTTTCCTAACCCGACCAGTGGTGTGACGGTTAATTCGTTCGCGTCCGTGCTGTGTTCCGGAGCCTTATAATTGGCAGTACGTAACGTTTGGCGGAACTGCTTGATATCATTTTTTATTTCCAGGCTTTTCGGACGATCGGTATGATCCAATCGCTGTACTGCCGGAGCCGTCAGCATGGTCTGGATATATTGCACCATCGTATCGGCCAATACCGGATTATGAATCAGCTGATAGCGGTCATAACGGTATTTCTGATGTTGGTGCAGATAAACGTCATTCAGGCTGGCTCCGCTGTAGATGACAGTGTCATCGACAATGAAGCCTTTCAGGTGCAGTACGCCCAACGCTTCACGTGTGTTGACAGGAATACCATAGATAGGGAAATGCGTGTCTGGATGTTTTTTCGCCATATCGCAATACCAGTCAGCATTGGTATTTTCTGCCACTGCGCCGATCCTGCCGCGCTGAGCACGATGCCAGTCTACCAGAACGCGGACATCCAGCTCTGGGCACTGCCGTTTGGCTTCATAAATTGCGGATAGAACCCCCATGCCGCCATCATCGCGCTCAAGATATAACGCCACGATATAGATGCGTTTTTTAGCACTCAAAATGGCGTTAATCAGCGTCGTGCGGAAAAGCTCAGGCGAATGCAACGTCTGAACATCATCTGCGTTCTGAGGAATTCTGGGCAGTTGTGCAAGGTGCTGTTGGTATTTATTGCGTTTAAAATTTGACAGCATCACAGTGCGTTTCTTCTCTCATCAGTTTATACCCACCATACTTCGAGCTGCATTAGGGTATATGACCTTCTGGTCATTATCAAAAGTTAAGGAGTAGCCGAATGGGCGATAATACCATTACTTTCCGGCTGTTGTGAGTCTGTTTTGCCATTGAATCGGTATCACAATTCCCGTTGCAAGAGCCATGTCACGTCTTGCTATCCATTCTTCAGCGGCAATTCCAGTGTCACAATTCCCTCTTCTAATTGTACGTCGATGTGAAAACCGAGCTTTTTGGATAGTTGGATCATGCCTTGATTATGCGGCATGGTGATGCCGGTCAAGCGGGAGAGGCCATGCGCTTTGGCGTAATCAATCAGCTTTTCCAACAGACGTCTGCCAAGGCCCAGCCCTTTTAGATCGGATCGCACCAGCACGGCAAATTCCGCATCCGTATTATCCGGATCGGAAATCGCACGCGTCACGCCAATAATCTCAGTCTCCTCACCGAGCTGGCGCACGGCAACGAATGCCATCTCACGATCGTAGTCAATTTGTGTCATATTGGCTAAGTCTTCGTGAGTAAATTCATTAATTTCGCTGAAATAACGGTAATACAGGTCTTCTTTCGTCACTCTTGCAATGAACGAACTGAGCAGCGGTTCATCTTCCGGCAAAATTGGCCGGAACAGACAGCTATCACCATTTTTGAGGGTAACCGTTTCTTCCAGCTCGTGTGGATAAGGGCGGATTGCCAGCCTTGACTGCGGATCGCCACTGAACGGCGTCAGATGTAGCGTGACATCCAGCAGCGTAAAGGTGTCCCCAGATGCCAGCAGAGGATGAATATCTAGCCGGGAAATTTCAGGACAGTCGAGAATCAGGTTCGATACCTGAACCAGCAAGCGGCTGAGCGCGGGAATGTCCAGCGGACGCAGCGCGCTGTATTCCCGAATCTTGCCACCTTTCACCGCTTGCAGCACCAAATAGCGAGCCAGCGTCATATTCAGCGGCGGCAGTGCGACGGCAGCCTGTTTTTCTCGCCACTCAACGCCGCCTTCCCCCAGCATAATCAGCGGGCCGAAAACGGGATCCTGCTCGACGGCAATCCTAAGCTCCTGCGCACCGGCGCGATTTGCCATGCTCTGCACTAACAGGCCGTAAATGCGTGCCTGTGGGTAGGTGCGTTTCACTCGGTCAAGAATGGCATCTGCCGCCTGCTGGACTTCTCTGGCGGTTCTCAGGTAGAGCATGACGCCCTGAACTTCCGATTTATGCGGAATATCGGGCGATCTCAGCTTAATCGCAACCGGGTAGCCAATTTGTTCGGCGATATGGACGGCTTCGGCGCTGTCGCCCGCGATCCAAGTGGGTAAGGTATCCAAACCGTAGGCTTGCAGGATCGGCTGAACTTCATGCGTATCAAGCTGCGTCACGCCGTCTGACAGCGCCTGATGAATCAGCGCATGTGCCTGACTGGCGTTGATGCCTAAATTCAGCGGCAGCGCCGGAGTTTCCTTCAGCTGTTTCTGATTACGCCGATATTCGACGATATGCATAAATGCCGTAACCGCGCCTTCCGGCGTGCGATAGGTCGGAATGCCTGCGTCGTTAAACAAGCGCCGTGCTTCCTGCGAGGAGAATTCACCGCACCAGTTGGTCAGCAGGGTAATTCTTTTCCCACGCGGATGCTGTTGGAAGAGCGTAATCAATTGCGCAGCGCTATCGGTGCTGGGGGCAGCAGCGCTAGGGGCGTGAATGATTAATAGTGCATCGACTTCATCGCTGTCCAGTAATACCGAAACCGCTGCCTGATAGCGGGCCGCAGTCGCGTCATCACGCAGATCGAGTGGATTGCCAATCGTGACGGTTGGCGGCAACGCTTCCTGTAGTGCTTGTTGGGTCGCCTCGCAGAGCTGTGCCAGCTTGCCTTGTCGGCTGAGGAGCTGATCTAGCGCCTGTGCGGCCGGCGATGCGCCATTGCTCACCAGCATCAAGCGTTCACCACGCAGCGGCCGCAGGTGGCTTAAGGTTTCCACCGCGGAAAAAAGCTCATGCGTATCCCGTACCCGCAGTAAGCCTGCGCGTTGAATTGCCGCGTCATAGGCGGCATCCAGACCGTGGCGCTGGTCATTCAGTAACTGCTGTGCCTGCTGGCTACGCCCGCTTTTTATCACCAGTATCGGTTTATTTCGGGATGCGCTACGGGAGGCGGAAAGAAAGCGGCGCGCATCGCTGATGTGTTCCAGATGCAGCAGAATCGCACTGGTTTTGCCATCGCGTGCCAGAAAATCTAACAGGTCGTCGACATCAATATCCAGACTGTCGCCCAGAGCGATGAAATAGGAAAAGCCAATACCGCGCTGCTGCGCCCAGTCCAGTATCGTGTTGGACACGGCGGCCGACTGCGAGATAAACGCCAGTTTGCCTTTCATAATCGGAACTGGGGAGAAACTGGCATTCAGGCCTTGCCAGGGCGCGAGTAGCCCGAGGCTGTTGGGGCCAAGCAGGCGCATGTGGTAGCGCACGGCGCAGGTCTTTAATTCGCTGAACTGAGTTGGCGGTGCGGAGAGGATGATGACCGTTTTGCAGCCTTTCTGTCCTAGATCTTCTAACAGCGTGAGATTACGGCTGGCATTGGTGCAAATCACGGCAAGATCGGGCGTCATGGGCAGGCTGGCGACCGTCGGGTAGGCCAGCACGCCGCAAACGGCACGATATTTCGGTGTAACAGGCAGCACGGGACCGCTGAAATGGCCGTCCAGCAAGTTTTTCATCATCAGAAAACCGGCTCGTCCCGGCTTTTCTGACGCGCCGAGGACGGCGATAGACTTAGGGCGTAACAGTGCTTCCAATCCGCGCTGGCTCATGCGTCACTCCTTTAGATCAATCCCCTTTGATACTAAACGCTTTCTGCCGCTTGTGCTGTGACGATGGGTAAATTTTCCCGCACGCTGTGATGTGGTTTCCCCGCCAGATAGTGCCGTCGGAAACGGTCAAAATGCTGTGATAGTGCGTCGGCCGCGACGATGTCCCCCGCCTGTGCGAGCAGTGCGATGGCAATCTCGGCGGTGCAGTGCTGTCCTGCGCTACTGGCTTCACGAAGTTGATAGCGGGAAAGCGCTTCTACATTCAGTGACAGGATCGGCAGGTTGTCCAGATAAGGGCTTTTGCGGAACATTTTACGCGCTTCCGGCCACGTACCATCGAGTAAGACAAATAGCGCGGGCTTTTCCGTTGCGGGAAGCTGGTGAAACACCTGGCGTCCTTCTTCCGCGGCATCGGCAAGGAAAACCAGATACGGCTGAACGTCCGGGTTTTGCAAAGTAGCAAGCAACTCGGGATCGGGCTCGGTGCGTGACCAGCGAAATGCCTGCGTCTCAGGGAGAATATCGGCGATAAGACGTCCGGTATTGCTTGGCTTTAACGGTTCGGTATCAAACATTACCAGACAGACGCGGCTGCGGGATTGCTGTGCCTGAATGGTGTGGCACAGGCAGTTGGTTGCGGGTAATAAACACTGCTGACAGCGTACTACGCGGCAGCCACGGGCGCGGAACGGTTTGGTTGACTGCTCAAGACGTTGCTGGCGCAGACGGAGTACGGCATTGTCCATGAGGGGACGATTGACCATTAAAGGATGGTTGAGCATGAAATAGATGACGCCATGAGATTCTGCAACGAACCGGCTTCGTTTTCATCATTGAGAAGCTGATTCAGAAAGGCGACATTCTAATCGACAGGCGGGTTGACCAAAAGGGTAGGAGGCAATAATACCTACGCTCCTACCCTAATTCCCTACAGCGATTCGTCCAGCCAGCTCTCGAACTGTGCTTTTGGCAGCGCGCCGTTGAGGATGTCGACCATCTGGCCCTGTTTAAAGATCATGAGGGTTGGAATACTGCGGATGCGGAAACGTGCGCTGAGTGCCGGTTCGGCTTCGGTATTGACCTTAATAAAGCGCACTTTCCCGCTACGCTCTTGCGCGACATTTTCAAACACCGGAGCAAAGTTGATGCAGGGGCCACACCAGGGCGCCCAGAAATCGATCACGACGGGAAGATCGTCCTGTAACAGCTTATCGAGCGTCGCTTCTGTGGCATTGGTAACGTCACCGCTGAATAAGGTTTCTCCGCAACGACCACACTTTGCATGGTCATCAACACGCTCTTCTGGCAGGCGATTGGTTGTTTGGCAAGATCCACATACCGTATTCATAACAGGGCCTCAGATAAAAGGGCTAAAATAAAGATGTCGCTGATAAAATGCGCGCAATGCGGCATTGTAAAGTCAACGTCATGTTGCTTAAGCGTGAATAAATTATGGTGGGGAGACATTATGGCAACAACGTGGTTTGCCCAATAGCTACAATAGCTTCTGACTGTTAGCGCTCTTTTACCACAAGCGTGTGGCTAAGCGGGTGTACATAAGGTAATCTTCGCGCCCAGCGCGTAGGTGGAGAGAACAATGAGCGATTCATTCAATAGTAAAAGCGGCAAAGTCCGTGTGATGTACGTCCGCAGTGATGATGAGGGCGAGAAAGAGAATAAAAACAAGCGCCCAACTGACAAAGATCGCCGTGGCGATCGGCGTGATGGCGGTGGCTCTCGCGATCAACGCGAAAAGCCGAAGCATCCGCGTGACGTTAACCCGCGCTATGCCCGGGAAAATCCGTCCCGCGACGGCGATAGCAATGCGAAATCGCCGTGGGGCAATAAAGATCGTAACGAACGCAGCGGTGATAAGCCTCGTCGGCCGCGTGGTGACGATTCCGGTGGTTATGAATCACCGTGGAAAACCGTATCTCGTGCGCCAAGCGACAGCGAAACGCCGGACCATGGCGGGATCACGGGCAAGAGCCATATCGATCCTGAGCAACTGCGTCGCCAGCGTCAGGAAGAAACACGTGTCTACGGTGAAAATGCCTGTCAGGCGCTGTTTAAAAACCGCTCTGAGGTAATCGTTCGTGCCTGGTTCCTGCAAGAAGTGACGCCGCGTTTCCGTGATGCACTGCGCTGGATGGCGGCAAACCGCAAGGCTTACCACGTTGTGGAAGAGGAAGAGCTGATTAAGGCTTCCGGCACCGAGCACCACGGCGGCGTCTGTTTCCTGATTAAAAAACGTCAGGGACTGGATGTGCGTGAGTACCTGAAAACGGCTGGCGAGCAAGACTGTGTACTGGCGCTTGAAGATGTGGGTAACCCGCACAACCTCGGCGGCATTATGCGCAGCTGCGCGCATTTCGGCGTGAAAGGTATTCTGGTGCAGGATGCGGCGCTGCTGGAATCTGGCGCAGCCGTGCGTACGGCAGAAGGCGGTGCGGAACACGTTAAAGCGATCAACGCTGACGATTTCCTGTCCGTGCTGGCGGAATTCCGTAACGCAGGCTATACCATCGTGACCACGTCCAGCCATAAAGGCACGGCATTGTCGCAAGCGACGCTTCCAGCGAAAACTGTGATCGTGCTGGGTCAGGAAGGCGATGGTCTGTCGGATAGCGCCTGGCAACAGGGGGACGTAAAAGTCTCTATCGGCGGTACCGGTAAGGTGGAAAGCCTGAATATTTCTGTCGCAACGGGCATTTTGCTGTCCGAATGGTGGCGACAGAACCTGGCCTGATATCACGCGTCGACGCTCAGGGAGCGTGGGCTCTCTGGGTAGGTGTCACCACGGATGAGAGGACGATTGATGAAGCAGAAAGTTATCGCGGTATCGTTGCTGTTGGGTACATTGCTGGTCAGCGGTTGCAGTTCGCTTCCGCACTCGTCTGTTGCCGCTACGCCAGCCGCTGATGCGTGTCAGATTGGCGATAAGCAGGTGCAGACCACGCTTTATTTTGGTTTGAATCGCCCTGCTGGCCCGGTGATTTCAGATGCTGAGTGGAAAGCATTTTTGGATGGTGACGTTACGCCACGCTTTAAAGAAGGGCTGACGGTATTTGATGCCAAAGGACAATGGCTAGGGAACGATGGCGTGGTTGCCCGAGAGAACAGCAAGGCGCTGATGTTGATTCACGGCCCCGACCGGGAGCGTGATATTGAAGCGCTGCGTACCATCTACAAATCACGTTTCGCGCAGGAATCCGTCATGCGGATTGATGCACCCGTCTGCGTCGCCTTCTGATTTTTCCATCAGCCCCTTTTCAGGGGCTGATGATTTTCATCACACACGTATTACAGCACCAGTCCCGCTACTGCCGCAGACAGTAAACTCACCAGCGTAGAACCATAAACCAGCTTCAGGCCGAAGCGTGATACCACGTTGCCCTGTGCTTCATTCAGCCCTTTGATGGCACCCGCGATAATGCCGATTGACGCGAAGTTAGCGAAGGAAATCAGGAATACGGACAAAATGCCCAAGCCGCGTGGCGACATCTCTGCCGCGATCTTCTTCAGTTCGATCATGGCAACGAATTCATTCGCCACCAGCTTGGTCGCCATGATGCTGCCCGCGTTCAGGATATCGGAAGACGGAATGCCGATCAGCCAGGCCAGCGGTGAAAAAACATAGCCCATAATTGCCTGGAAGCTAATGCCGAAGACGGTGCTGAACAACGCATTCACGGCGGCAATCAAGGCCACGAAGCCGATCAGCATCGCCATGATAATCATCGCCACTTTAAAGCCGGCAAGAATGTATTCCCCCAGCATTTCAAAGAAGCTTTGGTCTTCATGCAGCTTTTCCAGCTTCAGTTCGGGTTCGTCGTCAGGCTGATAAGGGTTGATGATCGACAGAATGATAAAGGTGCTGAACATATTCAGAATCAGTGCCGCAACGACGTATTTGGCGTCCAGCATGGTCATGTAGGCGCTGATAATCGACATGGACACAGTCGACATCGCCGTCGCGGCCATGGTGTACATCCGCCGTGGCGACATGTCGGCAATGATGCCTTTATAGACGATAAAATTCTCTGACTGCCCGAGCAGCAACGTACTCACGGCGTTAAACGACTCCAGTCTCCCCATCCCGTTGACCTTGGACAGCAAAGTACCGATGCCTTTGATAATCAGCGGTAAAATTCGCCAGTGCTGCAAAATGCCGATCAGCGCAGAAATAAAGACGATAGGGCAGAGCACGTTGAGGAAGATAAAGGAAAGTCCCTGCGCGTTCATCCCACCAAACACAAAGTCGGTGCCTTGATTGGCAAAAGATAAGAGCTTTTCAAACAAGCCGGCAAAGGCGCTAATCGCGTTAAGCCCAATGCTGGAATGTAAAAGGAAATAGGCCAGCAAAATTTCAATCACCAGCAGTTGCACAATAAAGCGCAGTCGGATGCGTTTTCTGTCGTGACTGACGAGCAGTGCCAGCAAAAAAATGGCTGCCGTTGCCAAAATGAAATGTAAAACCTGTGACATAGAAGAACCACGTAATCCCTGAATAAAAGAGGCGCATTGTAATCGGAATGTGAAAATATGTTTATCCCGAATCTGTAAATCCTTATTCGCTACAGCGCTATAAGAAGGGGGGATGTATTCGAGTCATCAGGGGACGGTGGGAAGGGTAAAAGAGCATTCCCCTTCGGCCAGTTGCTGGCAGAAGGGGAAAGAAAGCGGACAGTGAATTAGTGCGCGCCACCGCCTCCACCGCCAGTGGTAAACGGCGGTTTAGCGAACCAGACCAGCACCAGCAGGACCAAAAATACGGCTGCCGCTGCCCAGAAGATTTCGTTGGCGGAAATAATCAGGCCCTGTGCGGTAATCTGCTCTGCAATGTAGGCTGAAGCCTGCGTTTGGCTCATCCCCATCGCCTGAAGCTGCTGGTACGTTTCCTGTGCGATCGGATTATACGGCGTGATAGATTCCGTCAGGTGCGCATGGTGCAGCGATTCGCGCTGTGTCCAGAGCGTGGTGGTAATCGACGTCCCGATCGATCCCGCCAGCGTTCGGGTAAAGTTCGACAGACTCGATGCTGCCGCCAAACGTTCCGGCGGAAGACCCGACAGCGTGATGGTCGTCAGCGGCATGAAGAAGCAGGCGACGGCAAATCCCTGAACGAACTGCGGCCAGGCCGATGCACCGAAATCCATGCCCGGTTCGAAGGTGTACGCTCGCCAGTAAAAGCAGACGGCGTACATGATAAAGCTGAATGTCACCAGTTTGCGCATATCCAGACGCGGTGCGAATCGACCGATGATCGGCGACAGCACCACCGGCATCAGCCCAACTGGTGCGGACGCCAGTCCCGCCCAGGTGGCGGTATAGCCATACACCTCCTGCAACAGCTGCGGCAAGAGTACGATTGCCCCGAAGTAGAACATATAGGCAAGGCTGATACACAGACAGCCAATGGTGAAGTTGCGCGATTTAAACAGCGACAAATCCACCACCGGGTGGTCGTCCGTTAGCTCCCAGACAATCAGGAACGCGATCGCAATCACCGCCACCACGGTCAGGGTGATGATTTCCGTCGAGTTAAACCAGTCCAGCTCTTTGCCGCGATCGAGCATCATCTGGAGGCTGCCGATGCCGACAACCAACAACGCCAGCCCGATGGTATCGATGGGCCTGATCTCGGTTTTGGTTTCCCGTCCGCGCAGCGTTTGCATGGCAATGAACACCACGGCGATGCCCAACGGCACGTTGATGAAGAATATCCAGCCCCAGTGATAGTTGTCGCTAATCCAGCCGCCCAGAATCGGGCCACAGATCGGCGCGACGACCACGGTCATCGACCACAGCGCCAGAGCGATACTGCGTTTTGCGGGGGGATAATTGCTGAGCAACAGGCTCTGTGACAGCGGGATCAGCGGCCCGGCGACAATCCCCTGCAACACGCGGGAGAAAATCAGCATTTCCAGGCTGGTGGATATCCCGCACAGCCAGGACGTCAGGGCGAAGAGCGCCGTTGACCATAAAAACAGGCGGACTTCACCAAACCGTTTGGCTAGCCAACCGGTGATAGGAATAGAGATGGCGTTGGCGACGCCGAACGAGGTGATGACCCACGTTCCCTGTGAGTTGGACGCACCCAGATTACCGGCGATGGTCGGAATAGCGACGTTGGCGATGGTGGAGTCCAGCACCTGCATAAACGTTGCCAGCGACAGAGCAACGGTCATCCAGGCCAGACTCGCGCCTTTAAGCGGTTCTCTCTGCACGTTTCTCTCCTGCCCGATTAACCGGCGTTCGCCTGAATAATGGCGCTGATTTCCTGATTAACAGGCGTGAGATCCAACGTCAGAGCATCACTTTGGTAGGCTGGCGTAGTGCGTGAGGTTTCTGCCAGCGCACTGCCTTCGGTATTGGCGGTATCGACATTAACCAGCGCGGACAGACCGATGCGCAGCGGATGTTCGGCGACCTGCTTCGGATCGATCTCAATACGCACGGGCAGGCGCTGCACGACCTTGATCCAGTTGCCGGTGGCGTTCTGAGCGGGTAGCAGAGAGAACGCGCTGCCGGTTCCCATATCGAGGCCGACCACTTTCCCCTGATACACGACGTCGTCACCGTAGATATCCGCGATCACGGTAGCCGGTTGGCCGATACGCATATTGGCTAACTGCGTCTCTTTGAAGTTCGCATCGACCCACAGGTGATTGGCGGGGACGACGGCCATCAGCGCTGATGTCGAAGAGATTCGCGCCCCAATCTGCACGCTGCGGCGTGAGACATAGCCGTCAATCGGGCTGACGATCTTGGTGCGTTGTAGCGCCAGCCAGGCATCGCGCATTTCTACGGAGGCTTGCTGTATGGCGGGTTGCTTCTCAAGCGGCGTATCCAGAATCATGGCCTGATTTGCCTGATATTGCTGTCTGGCGACTTCCAGTGCGGCTTTGGCGGTCGCAACGGCATCGCGAGCATGCTGCACTTCTTCACGCCCGATAGCATTGGCGCTGCCGAGTGCTTCCCGGCGGCTCAAGTCACTTTGTGCCTTGTTCAGCTCGGTTTGGCGCAGCTCGATATTGGCCTGATACTGCTTGCTGTTGATGATCAACTGGTGCGTCTGGCGGACGCTGTTGGCCAGCCCGGTTTTCGCACGTTCAAACGCCTGCTGGGCATCGGTCGGATCTAACTCCACCAGAACCTGCCCCTGCTTAACAAAATCGGTATTGTCGACGTTAACATGGGTGACGCTGCCGCTGACCTGCGCCATGATCTGAATCTGATTGCCTGCGACGTAGGCGTCGTCAGTGCTTTGGTGGTGTCTGAGCACCAGGAACCAGTAAACCAGCCAGGCACAGCCCAGCACGACGAAAATAAACGTCAGCAGCGATAACACGCGTTTGCGCTGCTGTTTTTTGTTTTTCTGTGGCGTTTGCGGCACCTGATTTTCCACACTTTCACTCATGCTCTTCTCTCTCTTTTTATTTTCTTTGTATCGGCTATCGCACCAGACAGAGCAGCCTGGCGATAGTCGCAATGAATTCATTTTGCTGTGCGGCCCGGGGGGCTTAAGGTTGCCCGCCCGGAGCGTGAGATTGCCGTTTTGCTAAGCCGCATATCGCGGTTGCTGAGAGGTTATGCCTATTTTTTTGCAGCAAAACGCCTCCGCCCGATACATAAGCATCGGGTCATTCCGGGTGGAAAGGTGCTGACTATTGTTTTTTGTTGTTGTTTTTTCTGTTATTCGTTGACTGACTCGTCCATCTCATCCAGTCGGACCAGCATCTTTCTCATCAGGCTTTCGAGCTGTTTTTGTTCACCGGATTCAAGCGCAGAGCAAAGCACATGAAGGCTGTGGTGCTGCGGTGGAAGTAATTGGCCAAGAAATGCTTTGCCTTCTTCTGTCAGATGCAGATGCAGGCAGCGTCTGTCGCTACTGCTCTCGCGTCGTTCAATCCAGCCTCTCTTCTCCAAATCGTCGGCAATGCGCGTCGCATTGGTACGTGACGATCCCAGTGCGGCACTGAGTTCAGAGGGCTGAATGCTATAAGACTCTTGAGATTCCAGCGTCAGCAATGCCATGAAGAGGGTTTCATTGATGCCCTGTTCTTTCAGAATTCGGTTTCTGTGTTCCAGGATTTTGCCCTGTACGTGCATGAATAAACGCAGCAATAGCACTTCCTGACGCGGGAAGTCGGGCTTACGCGAAGCACGCAGGTCGAGCATTTGTTCTATAGGAGTGAATGAACTGTCCATTTTTTATATAAACCTCATTAATCACGGAGTGCATAGTAACTAATGTTACTAACTGGGTAAACGGCATTAAGGTGGGAAATTGTGCTTATTTCTGTGACAGAAAGTAAGCGGAGAATCTCTGAAAATGAAGATTATTCACCACTTATTTTATTTAAATCAAAATGTTAGTTGATAATTCGCGCCGCGGATTCAAAGCAGTTTAAAGGCAATGCCGTAGCAGAGCGCGCCCAGTAACGTGGATAAGACGATACTGCGGGTTTTATAAAAACAGGCGGTCAGCGTAATAAATCCTACCAGCGTTGGCAGCAGCTTTTCACGATGCGCGAGAATATCCGGCACGCTGGAAACAATCAGCAGCGCACAAATGGAAGCAATGCCGATACTATCAAGCAACAGCGCTTTTTTACCGCGTTGCAGCGAGCCGGAAGCGCGTGAGGCGCTCAGCCGTAGCGGCAGATAGCGGAAGAGGTAGTTTACCAGCCCGACAATCAGCCCGATAAGAATGACTTCTGTACTCATGCGTTCACCTGTGGCGTGGCAGGATTAATCAGCGAAGCCAGGCAGCCGCTGAGAATGCCGAACAGTATGGCGGCTGGGATGGAGGAAAGCAGCAGACCAAGCAGCGCGCCGCCGAGCGCACAGGCGACGACCAGACTCTGTTTCCGCCTGAAGGACGCGAGTAAAAAGCTTAGGAAAAGTGCGGGCAGCATGAAAGACAGTGCCGCTTCGACGGCGGGGTAATCATTCAGCGGGCCGTTACCGAACACGGCGCCGATCACCGTGCCGAGCACCCATGAGAGCCAGGCGAGCAGCGACACGCCCATCATCCACTCTTCTGACCAGCGGCGGTTATCTTTCGCCAGTCGGGTGGCGGCTGCGGCAAAGACTTCGTCCGTCAGACCGAACGCCCAGAGCGCGGTTTTTCGGGTCGGCAACCGCTGCGCAATACGATGCCGTAACGCGGGTCCATACAGCACATGGCGGACATCCATCGCCATGACGGTCAACGCTGCCACCCAGATGGACATGCCTGCGCTGAGCAGGGCGGTGATGACGAACTGGCTGGCCCCAGCGTAAATGATGCAAGAAAGGAAAATGCCTTCCAGCGGGGTAAAACCTAGCTTGACGGCGTTCATGCCAAACGCGAATGCTACGGGCATGTAGCCGATAACAATCGGCAGACTGTCAAATACGCCTTCGCTAAAAGACGCAGATTTTGTCGGTGCAGATGAGGTTAATGTCTTCACTGGCTTGATATGTTGTGTTCTTAAAGGAAATTAACCGGTAACACTAGCAAAGCGTCACCGGAATTTCACGTTATTGCGTAACAGGCGTGATGGTTTTTGCTGCAATGGTATCGGGCGTAATTTTCTCGCGAGAAACTGTCTAAAAATAAGACAGTCTCAAGCGAGCGTGTTGCAAATACGAAGGTTTACAGCGCCGCCATCGCTTCCTGCGTTTCGTGATGATGGCTTCGCCACCACACCAACAAATTCAACAGGCTGATGATGCCGCCCGCGGCACAGACGCCCAGCCAGCCCCACTGCTGGTAAGCCGAAGCTGAAAGGATCGATCCCAGTGCGCCGCCGATAAAATAGCTGGTCATATAACCTGATGTCAGGCGATTACGTGCTTCGGGCATCATACGGTAGATCACGCTCTGGTTGGTCACGTGTACGCCCTGAACCGCCAGATCCAGCACGATGATGCCAATGAGTAGCGCGGCTACGGAATGAATACCGAGCGCGATAAAGCCCCACGACAGCAAAAGCAGGATGATCCCGACGCTGGTGGTCGGCTTAGCCTTGCCCTGATCGACTAAACGCCCGGCGCGTGATGCCGCTAAGGCTCCGGCTGCACCAACCAGCCCGAATAGGCCGATAACGCCTTCGGAATAGCTGTAGGGTGGTGAGGCCAACAGGAAGGCCATTGACGTCCACAGAATGCTGAAGTTAGCAAAGGACAGGCAGCCCAGGATGGCCCGCGTGCGCAGCAGCGGGGTGGTGGAGAACAGGCGGAAGATTGAGACGAGCAACTGCGGATAGTTCAGCGTGTTTTGCTGAGGAATGCGCGGCAATGCCCGCCACAGAATTAGCGCCATGATGACCATCAGCGTGCTGGCAACCCAGTACACGGTGCGCCAGTCACCGAGTGAAGCCAGTGCACCCGCGACGGTACGCGCCAGCAGAATCCCCAGCAGTAGGCCACTCATAATCGTGCCAACGACTTTACCGCGCGTTTCCGGCGTCGCGAGCGTGGCGGCGAGAGGCACCAGCAACTGCGCGACAACGGAGAACAGCCCGGTTAACGCCGTACCCGCAATCATGATCCAGAGTGTGGGCGCAGAGGCGGTGATCAGCATCCCGCCTGCGGCGAGTAACGTCATGCCGACAATCAGCGTCCGGCGTTCAAACATATCCCCTAGCGGCACCAAAAACAGCAGACCGACGGCATAACCCAGCTGTGCAGCGGTGACAATAAACCCAGCCTGATTGACGGAAAGTGCAAAGACTCTGGCAATAGTCTCCAGCAGCGGCTGGGCATAATAGTTACTGGCGACGGCAAGACCGGTCGCGACAGACATAATCAGGGTCAAAGACAGGCTAAGCCCCGGTTGCGGCTGGGGTGATACAGATTGTTGCTGAAGAGACATAGTGTGAACGTTAATATGATGTTAAAAGCAGAGGGTATAGTATCCGGCAGAGCCTAATGAGATACCAGAATATCTTTACGCTTCTTAAGTTTGTTTTGTTTTTAATGATATTGATTTAGCTTATCGCCGGCGTCATAACATTATCGACAGGGGACATTATGCTTAAGCATTATCAGACATTTAAGAAAAAAAGCGTTGCAGTGTTAATGGGATGTGCACTTCTGCCCGCAGCAGCGCTGTGGTCGATGGGCGCGCAGGCGGTAACGGCCGTCTACGTCTCTGCTGCCACTGACGGCGTAATTGATGCCTACACACTCAATACGCAAAGCGGTGAATTAACCGCTATTGGGAAAGCAGCCGCAGGCGCGAAAGTGATGCCGATGGCCGTTAGCCCAGATAAATCCTTCCTCTATGCTGCGACGCGCGGCATTCCTTACTCGGCGGTTAGCTATAAAATCGACCCTAAAAGCGGTGCGCTGAGCCCATTAGGCAAAGCGGAACTGCCGGACAGCATGGCCTACATCTCGACGGACCGTACGGGAAAGTGGCTGTTCAGCGCCTCGTACGGCGGTAATAAAGTGGCGGTTAATGGCATTGATAAAGACGGCAAGGTGAACGCGAGTGTCGTCACCGTGGTGCCAACGGGCGAGAAGGCACACAGTATTATTGCCGATCGCAAAAATAAGTTCGTTTTTGCCAGCAATCTAGGCAGCGACCAAATCGTACAGTTCCGGTTTGATGCGAAAACCGGCACGCTGACGCCAAATGAACCGGCAGAAATTAAGCTGCCTAAAGGAAACGGGCCGCGCCATCTGGTGTTATCACCCGATAATAAAACGCTTTACGTGAGCAATGAGCTGTCTGGCAAAGTCGCGCGTCTGGCGTTGAATGAAAATACAGGGCAGCTCACGCTGTTGGATTACACAGACACCGTGCCGGCCGATGCGGGGATGCGAGCGGGAACCGTTACGCCGGATAAAAATAGCACCGACAGTCGCCCACAGGTATGGAGCGCCGATTTACGTCTGACGCCAAATGGAAAATTCCTGTACGTATCGGAACGCACCAAAAGCACGATTGCGCTGCTGCGGGTAGAACCGAAAACCGGACAGCTGCAATACATCACGCGCTATCCGACGGAAACACAGCCGCGCGGCATTCAGATTGATCCAAGTGGGAAATTCCTGATCGCCAGCGGCGAAAAATCGACATCGCTGTCGGTGTATCGCATCAATCAGGATAATGGGGATTTAGTGCGAGTCGGACAATATCCGACTGGAAAAGGCGCGAACTGGGTCGAAATCGTTAACCTGCCATAATTATCGCCCATCAATGAAAAACGCCCCTTTCTGTGAAAGGGGCGCTCATCTACCGGTGATTATTTCGCTGCGTCGGCGGCGGTTTTCACCCAGCCATCAAACAGCTGCTGGTGGGCTTTGATCCAGCCATCAACATGACGTTCGATATCTTTCTGTGAACCTTGGCCTTCGTGCATACGCAGGTTCTGCGCATTCACATCAGCAATCGGTAGCTTCATGATAGCGAACAGTTTCGCCGCAGCCGGGTTTTTCTCGGCCCATGCTTTATTCGCGGCAATCTTCATCGTGTTGACTGGGAAGCCATAGTCAGCACCGTTTGGTAGCTTAGTGCTGACATCCTTCATTTCACCCGGTTGGGAAGAGAAAGGTACCTGCAACCAGACGACGTCACGTCCCGGCACCAGCACATCACTTACCCAGTACGGCGTCCAGGTGTAGTACAGAATCGGCTTGCCTTCTTTATAACGGGTGATGGTATCGGCAATCATCGCCGCATAGTTACCCTGATTATGTTCTACCGTGTTGGTTAAGCCATAGGCAGGAAGGTGGTGGTTGATGGCTGCTTCACATCCCCAGCCCGGCGTACAGCCCGTCAGATCGGCTTTGCCGTCGCCATTGGTATCAAACAGCTTGGCGATTTTCGGATCTTTTAGCTGAGCAATATTGGTGATTTTGTATTTCTCAGCCGTTTTCTTATCGATCAGATAACCCTGTGCAGCACCGGAGACATATTCACCCTGACGGTAGAATTTTGCGTCCCCGCCAGCGGCTTTGTACTGATCGGCGTGCAGCGGATCCCAGTTCACGGCGATAAACGTCGCATCGCCGGAGGCAATTGAGGTGTAGGCCACGTTGTAGTCCACTTCACGCGGAGGCTGCACGTCATAGCCCAGCTTTTCCAACGCGCGGCTGACCAGCAGCGTCTGGAACGTTTCTTCAGAGATGGTGCTTTGCACCGGAATAACGGTGATACCTTTACCAGGTTGCGCGGTGTCTGCGGCGTAAACCTGCGTACTCAACAGGGCGGTAGTCAGGGCGGCGGCCCAAAGTTTGGTGTTACGCATCATGATTCCCTCTGTTTTTATCGTGCGTTATTGCTTGATGAAAGGACGGGTCAACAGGCCAATCGGGCCGCTGGTGTACCAACTTTTGTTGCCCTTGCTGCGGCGATCGCGTCCCAGAGACTGCGTCAGGCGGTCAAGAATAATCGCCAGAATAACGATCCCGACGCCGCCGACGGCAGCCAGACCCATATCCAGACGGCCGATACCGCGCAGTACCATCTGGCCCAAACCGCCTACGGCGATCATCGAGGCGATAACCACCATCGACAGCGCCAGCATCAGCGTCTGGTTAACACCGGCCATGATGGTCGGCATGGCCAGCGGGAGCTGAACCTTAAACAGCATCTGGCGCGGACTGGCCCCGAATGACTCAGCGGCTTCGATCAAGTCGGCCGGCACCTGACGAATACCCAGAATCGTTAAGCGAATAATCGGCGGCAGGGCAAAGATTATCGTCACTACGACGCCCGGCACGTTACCGATACCGAACAGCATGACGATAGGCACCAGATAGACGAACGCGGGCGTCGTCTGCATGGCATCTAACAGCGGTCGGATAAACTTCGCGGCCCGTTCGCTACGCGCCAGCCAAATCCCCATGGGGAGCCCGATGAGCACGCAGAAGAACAGCGCGGTCAGCACCAGTGCTAGCGTGATCATGGCCTGAGACCAGGCACCAATCGCACCGATGGCGATCAGCGACAGCAGGGTGGCGACACCCATGCCTAAGCTGGACATCTGCCAGGCAAGCAGCGAGAACACCAGAATGGCAATCGGCGCAGGCATACCCAATAGAAACTGCTGGAAGCCGCTCAGAATGAAGTCGACCGGGACGCGAACGCCCTGAAAGACCGGTCTGAAGTGCAGCACAACCCAATCGATCCCGTGGGTGACCCAACTGTCCAGCGGAATCAGCGTGTCTTTAAACGGATCGAGCAGGTTGAAATGCTCGGGTGTCGCTGGGGCGGCGCTGTTTAACCAGTCACTGCCGGATTGTGCCGCCTGATGGGCAGCATCGGCTGAACCATCGGGAGCTGGTGCGGTGCTCCAGGCATCGCTGCCGTTAGCGGGTGCATCCTGAGCAGGCGCGCCAGTAGACCAGGGATCGCTTTGCGCTGCGTGGTCAGGCGTCGCACCATGCTGTGCGGGTGCCTGATCGGCGGGCGCGCTCTGCGTGCTGGTTGCCCACGGATCGTTTTGCTGTGCGCCGTTAGCCTGTTCAGGGGCTGCGTTTTGATCGGCCGGCTGATGTTGTGCCGTGGTGTTGTCCCACGGATTTGATGTTGATTTACTCATTGGTCACTCCTTCCTTATCCAGTGCCTGTAGCAACATTCCTTTGGAAATGATGCCAATGTACTCATGGTTTTCGCCGACGACAGGAACGGCACAGGGAGCCTGTGCGACCTGAGAAATCAGCTCGTTGAGTGACATATCTGCGGGCACGGGAGCAGGTTCGGGCAGTAACGCCTGTTCCAGCGGCTGCTGTTCTTTCAGCGCCTGCTTCAGTGAATCAATCGAGACGACGCCAATGAAGCGTTTGCCGCCTTCCAGTACGTAGCCGTAATCACGGTCTTCGTCCTGAAGGATTTTCAGCGCGGAACGTGGACCCACGCCTGGCGTTTTACGGATTAAGGTGACCGGGCGACGGCGAGCGATATCTTTGGCGCTAAACACGTGGCTGATATCGACGCCGCGGAAAAAGGTGCGCACATAGTCATTGGCTGGGTTATTCAGGATTTCATCGGGCGTACCGACCTGAATGACTTCACCGCCGTGCATAATCGCAATGCGGTCGCCGATGCGCATCGCTTCATCCAGATCGTGCGAGATAAAGACGATGGTGCGTTGATGACGAGACTGGAGTTTGACTAACTCATCCTGCATTTCAGTACGAATCAGGGGATCGAGTGCGGAGAACGCCTCATCCATCAGCAGGATATCGGGGTCATTCGCTAACGCACGCGCCAGACCGACACGCTGCCGCATTCCGCCAGACAGCTCATCCGGGTAAGACGAGGCGTAGGCTTCAAGACCAACCTGCTGCAAGGCATCCAGCGCTTTTTGCTCACGCTCCGCTTTCGGCACGCCAGCCAGTTCCATACCAAACGCGGTATTGTTGAGGATGTTCAGATGCGGCATCAGCGCAAAGGATTGAAACACCATACTGATCTTCTTGCGGCGTACGTCACGCAGCGCGGTATCGGATATCTTGGAGATATCCTCACCGTCGATCAGCACCTGACCCCGAGTGGGTTCGATCAGACGATTGAGAAGGCGTACCATGGTTGATTTGCCGGAACCGGATAATCCCATGATGACAAATATCTCGCCTTCTTCAATGGCCAGACTGGCATCTTTCACGCCGACAGTAAGCCCTGTTTTTTCAAATACCTGATCTTTGCTCAGGCCTTTATCAATCAGTTTAAATGCTCTGTCAGGATGCTCGCCAAATATCTTATAAAGATTCTTTACTTCAAGTTTAATTGCCATGAAATTATTGTTTTCCTATGTCGTTTATAATTCTATAACGTAGCCCTGATAATGATTAAACATAATCTACCCTACCATAATCAGATTCTGAGACAACCCTTGATTGCCTCAAGGGCGTTTCCCGGAAGGCGAATATTCACGATAACAGTAACGTTATTATTACTGTCTTATCTTCATGATTTACGTGATCTTTATGATTTTTGAATGGAAAGGTAATTCTTTTTATAACAGTGTGTTATCTGTTGATTTCTACGCGTTGGATTCGCGGGGGATATAACCTTTTCTGATGGTGGATAAACCGCGATTTATAGTGAATTTCACTAATCGAATAATATGATAAATAAATCACATTTTTCGGGTTATAGACACTCAAATAGACCGACGTAAGTACATTTTTTACTTATGATATCTGTCGGTATTTTATACAGTATAGCAAAGATATAGCGGGTAAAATGATTGCGTTAATTCCCACCAATAAATGAGAGTGTTCTGAATAATATATCTGTCATATTTAGGAGGAATAAAAGCAGGGTGGTAGCGCTGATTCGATGGGATGTTTCGTTAACCATCGCGTGTTTCTCTTTTGCCGATCTCGATCATATTATCCATGGTGATGATGTGGTTATAGTGGCTGGATATCACCCACAGCGATTATCGAAAGGGGGCCATAGTGTTAGATCACCTGAGCATTCCGGTGAGGGATATTATCCGTAGCCGACAATTCTATGAAGCGGCGCTCAAGCCGTTGGGTTATCGCCTGATTAAGGACATGTCATTCGCTGTCAGCTTTGCAGTGATGGAAGGATATGGGCAGTCCAGCGATCCCGGCGGCGAGTTCTGGATTTATCAGTCGAAGGGCGAGTCGTGTCCGGCGGTGCATTTTGCGTTCAGCGCCGCCTCGCGAGAGCATGTTGAGGCTTTCTTTGCCGCCGCTACTGCGGCAGGAGGCATAGATAACGGGCCGCCAGAGCTGCGACCGCATTATCATCAGGATTACTACGCTGCATTCGTGCACGACCCCGATGGTTACAATATTGAAGCGGTGTATCACCGCCAGCCTTGAGGATGTGGGGTCGATAGACAGGGCAAGAGGGGGAAAGTCCCCCTTTACTATTCGCTCATCAGGCTGACGTGGGCGGCGACAACGCGCCAGCCTTCGGGCATTTTTACCCAGGTTTGCATTTGGCGGCCGATCTTCGTACTGCCTGCGCGGGTAAACTCCGTGCTGGCGACGGCCATATCATGACCATAAGTGGTGATGACCGTATTACGCAGGGTTCTGTCCAGACCAGCAGAAGGACGAGCGAGGCGAAAGGCGCGAATCTCCTCGATCCCGTACAGATTTTCTCCCGCACCATAGCGCACCGTTTTTTCATCGTGCCAGAACAGTTCATCCAGCACCGCAACGTCATTACCCGTTAAGGCTTGCTCATAGCGATAGAACGCAGCGGTCACGTCGGCCAGCACATCCGGCTGGTTAATATCCTCAGGCAACATATTTTCTTTCCTCTACTGTATAAGTGATGCCCTGCTGCTCAAGCGCCCACGCCGTCCGCAGGCAAAGATCCTCGCGCCACGGTGCGGCAATAATCTGCACTCCGATTGGCAGGCCACTCGCGGTCGCTACCGGTACCGTCACGACGGGCAGCCCGACGAAAGAGATCGGCTGTGTCAGCATGCCCATACTGGCGCGGACGGGCAGGTCGGTATCATTAATGCGCATGGTTTCCTGCCCAATGAGCGTGGCGGAACAGGGCGTCGCCGGGGCGATCAGCAGGTCGGTGTGTTCAAACAGCGCCAGCGTCTGTTGACGGAAATAATTACGGAAGCGCTGAGCCTGCACATACCAGGCGGCGGGGATCATTGCGCCTGCCAGCAGTCGCTCGCGCGACAGGGGCTCGAAGTGCTCAGGCTGCGTGCGTAAGGCTGGCAGATACTGATTTCCCCCTTCGCTGGCCGACAGAATAAAGGCGGCACTACGTGCCAGTGCAGCATCGGTTAATGTCAGGCTGTTCTGCGCGCCCAGCGCCTGTGCGATCTGACGAACGGCGGCGCTGGCTTCCTCACTGGCCCACGTGGAGAAATAGCCATCAAGCACCGCGTAGCGCAATCCGTCACTGCCCGTTTCCAACTGTGCGGCGGTATGCTGCGTTTCCTGCTTGGCCTGAAAACGATCGTGTTCATCCCGACCTTGTAAGGCATCGAACACCAAGGCCAGATCGTCTGCGCTACGTGCTAGCGGGCCGATATGGTCGAGGCTGGCGACAAACGGGTGGCTGCCGTGACGTGATAAACGGCCAAACGTCGGCTTTAGCCCGAAAATGCCGCAGAGCGACGACGGCACGCGGATCGAACCATTGGTGTCGCTGCCGAGCGAGAAGTTAACCAAGCCTGCTGCGACGGCGGCGGCCGATCCGCCAGACGATCCACCTGCGATGCGCTGTGTGTCGAGCGGGTTGTGCGTGGGGCCGTAATGGCTGTTTTCGGTGGTAAAGCCGTAGGCATAGGCATCCATATTCAACATGCCGGACAGCAGTGCGCCCTGACCAGCAAGCTGGCGGATGGCAAAGGCGTCCTGTGCCGCGGGCGGTCGCTGGCTGAAAAGTTCGGCACCTGCCAGCGTGGTTTCGCCGCTGACGTCAAACAGGTTTTTGACGGCGTAAGGCACGCCTGCTAGCGCGGGCAAGGTTTCCCCGCGTTGGCGGCAGGTGTCAATACGCTCGGCCTCTGCCAGCATACGTTCGCCGGTGACATGGGTGTAGGCATTAATGGTGGGGTTAGCCTGCTCAATGGCACCCAGCGATTGCTGTGCAAGCTCTCTGGCGGAGAACGTGCCGGCTTGTAAACCTTGCTGAATCTGACGGATAGATAATGATGAGGACGCGCTTCTGGCGTGTAAGCTCATAGCGTACAAGCTCCTAGCGTATAAACCCCGGCAATTTCCTGATGCTCATCAAGAGGAAAATCCATCAGCGGCTGTGCCATGGCGTGAATGCGGCTGAACTGCACTAATAGCTCCTGACGCCTTTCCTGACTGAGTTGCAGCGCCAGCAGCGTTTCCATGTGCTGAAGATAAGCGGCTAGCGTGTCGTTATCGATAGATGGTGTCGTCATGCGGTGTTCTCCCTGTTGAGTCATGATTAAAAACCTGCCGCGCTGCCGTTGCTGCGCGGATCGAAGGCGCCTTCCAGCATGCCGTTGGTGTGCCGCACGATGGCCCCCGCGTGGCCGACTGTTTCACTAAAGCTGCTCAAGAGTTCGACGTCGTGACCGAGCTGACGCAGAGCATCTACGGTGGCGGGTTTAAAACGATCTTCGATCTTCAGCGTATCGGATACTTGTCCCCAGGTACGGCCCAGCAGCCAGCGCGGGGCGGTAATCGCCTGTTGTAGCGGCAGCCCTTGCTGAACGTGACGGATAAAGATAGCCGCCTGCGTCTGCGGTTGTCCGTCACCGCCCATTGAGCCGTAGACCATCGTTCGTCCGTCGGACAGGCGTGCGGCGGCAGGGTTTAAGGTATGAAAAGGCTGTTTACCGGGCTCTAGCGCCAGCAGGTGTGCTGGATCGAGGCTGAACGAGGCACCGCGGTTTTGCCAGAGCACGCCGGTTCCCGGTAAGACCACGCCGCTGCCAAACTCGTGGTAAATGCTTTGAATGAAAGAGACGCACAGTCCGCTGTTGTCGCATACGCCCATCCAGACGGTGTCGCCGGGGCCTTTCCCTTCTCCCCACGGTGCGGCTTTTCGGGTATCGACCTGTCGAGCCAGCACGCCGAGCGCATCGTTTTCCAGCAGCGCCTGAACGTCCTGCGTCATCAGCTTGGGATCGGTAATGAAGCGGTCGCGCAGGCCAAACGCCAGCTTGGTCGATTCGACAATACGGTGGATCGTCTGGCTATCGTTCAGATCTTCCATGTCTAAATGATCGGTCAGACCGAGAATTGCGAGCGACACCAGCCCCTGCGTTGGCGGCGCGAGGTTATAGATGTCGCCTTTACTGTGCTTCAGCACCAGCGGCGTTGTCCGCCTGGCGCGGTAATTTGCCAAATCGTCGGCCGTCAGCGGCATACCGAGCTGCGCCATCTGTGACGACAGCTTGGCAGCGACGGAACCGCGATAAAAACTGTCCAACCCTTCAAGGCTCAGTGTTGTCAGGGTATCGGCTAAATCCGACTGCGTGAAACGACTGCCCGCGCGCGGGATATTCCCCTGCGGCATAAACAGCTGGCTAAAGGCCGGACAATCGTTCAGTTCGTGATAGCGCTGGGTGAGTGCATCTTCCTGAGACTGCGTGACGGGAATGCCGTCAGACGCATAGCGAATCGCATCAGATAACAGGCGAGCCAGCGGCATTGGCGTACCGTCTATTTTTTGTAAATAGGTAAGTTCTTGTGAATAGGCCAGCGCTTCTTGCCAGCCGCCGACAGTGCCCGCGACCGTCAACGCCGCTTTTGGGCCGCGGTGTGGAATGCGGCTTTCGCCCTGATAGTACTCACGGCAGGCCAGCGACCCCGCCGCCCCACTGGCATCAATAGCAATCGGCTCACCGTGTGGCGGCACAATCAGCCAGAAACCGTCGCCGCCGATCCCGTTCATATGCGGGTAGACCACGGCAATGGTTGCCGCCGCTGCGACCATGGCTTCAATGGCGTTGCCGCCTTCACGCAGAATCGCCAACGCGCTGGCACTGGCTAAATGATGAGGTGCGACCGCCATGCCCAGCGGGGCGGTGTTGCTTTGCATCATGCCGGAATTCCTTTTTTAAATGTTATGTAGGGTGAGTGTTATTAACCCTAGCTATAAGCAAACGGCGTTCCAGTTTTTTATTGCGGTGGAAAGTCTGTCTGCG
The DNA here is from genome assembly GCF_026800125.1 of Pectobacterium jejuense. Classification (NCBI taxonomy): domain Bacteria; kingdom Pseudomonadati; phylum Pseudomonadota; class Gammaproteobacteria; order Enterobacterales; family Pectobacteriaceae; genus Pectobacterium; species Pectobacterium jejuense. Next base: position 26,566 of record NZ_JAPQKX010000016.1, read on the forward strand.
GTGCAGGAGGAGGTATCTATATCATCCTGACAATCCTGTGCTATGTTCTGCGACATGAAACAAATGTTACAGCAAGCGCAACGGGTGAGAGACGATGATGCAAATAGATGAACGATTACGAGATCGCTACAGCGAGCTTTCACCGCAGGAGCAGCGCGTCGCGGATTTCATCTTCGATCACTTTGACGATTTAATTAGCTACAACAGCGCCGAGCTGGCGCGGCTGAGCGGCGTTTCCAAAGCGACCGTCAGCCGGTTGTTCAAACGGCTGGGCTACCCCAGCTACCGTGACATGCGCGATGAACTCAGAACGCTGCGCCAAAGCGGGATGCCGCTGGCGGATAACCGGGATGCCGTGCAGGGGAATACGCTGCTGGCGCGGCATTACAAGCAGGAAATGGCGAACCTGACGCAGTGGATAAACCAGATTGACCCCGTGCAGTTTGGCGCGGTGATTCAGGCGCTGATGCAGGCGCAGCGCCTGTGTTTGATTGGGCTGCGCAATAGCTATCCGGTGGCGCTGCACCTGCGCCAACAGCTGCTCCAGATCCGCCAACAGGTCACGCTGCTGACGCAGCCGGGGCAGACGCTCTCCGAAGAGCTGGTGGATCTCACTGCACAGGATGTCGTGATTGTGGTGGCTTTTCGCCGCCGTCCGCGCCTGATTCAGCCGCTATTGGCGCAACTGCAAAAGCGCGGTGTGCCTGTGCTGCTGCTGTGTGAACCACAGGTGAGTACGCTAATGTCGCTGGCAACCTGGTCATTGTGCGTCCCGCTGGACAGCGTCTCGGCATTTGACAGCTATTCGTCTGCCATGAGTTTAGTGAACGTGATCAGCAATGCGCTGCTGCATGAAATGCTGCGTGACGGACGCCAACGCATCCACCAGATCGTGGATCTTTATGGTGAATTAGATGAGCTAGAGCAACGCTAATGGTGCGTTGGGATGGTGCTTGCGCACTTTTTTGGTGCGTTTTGGCTGATTGTTATATAGCCATGCAGATCGTTTCGGGCGTGATAGCTCTGGATTATTTTTGTGATGTCGCGCTGTGGATTGTTTCTCGTTGTTATCTGTTCATAGGCGTAAAAAATTATGATGAGAAACGTGGGGCATCCCGAATGAGCAGCATGGACGCTGCGAAAGCCTGTGCCGCGTCAGGAGCGCGTCACAGGCGGTTCGACAGGATGACACGCGTTTCAAATGTACCGCGTAGCGGCATAATTCACGCCGAAAGCCAGGGTTCGTAGGGCTGCGGCGACTGAGCAGCCCTACGTCGGGCGTGGTGCATGAGTTGCATAAATTATCTTTCTGCAATCACGCACGAAATTTTTCACCGGTATCGCATATCCATAATCATATCCATAGTGTCCTATCCCATGTTTTAGCCGAACTTTCTGACACACCGTACCCAATAGCACAGAAGGCGTTAATTTAATCTGGCATGCTCCTTGCTTAATATCTGCAACGATGGTTCCAATTTTTGTTTTTAAAGAATCTTTCGTTTCAATTATACTAACCGGGGGCAGAGACGATGTTGATCAATAAACTGGGCATCAAAAAAGGGTTACTGGCGGTGATGGGCGCGGCAATGTTACTGGTTCAAGCTGGTAGCGCGATGGCCGATCAGTTGCAGGATATCGAGAAGCGCGGTGTGCTGCGTGTCGCCGTCCCGCAGGATTTCCCGCCGTTTGGATCGGTGGGAACGGATCTGCAACCGCAAGGGTATGACATCGATATCGCTCGCTATCTGGCGAAAGAGATGAAACTAAAGTTGCAGCTGGTTCCGGTAACCAGCGCCAACCGCGTGCCGTATCTGCAAACCAATAAAGTTGATCTGGTGATCTCCAGTCTGGGCAAAAATGCCGAGCGTGAAAAAGTGATCGATTTCAGCCGCGCCTATGCGCCGTTTTTCCTCGGCGTATTTGGACCGAAAGACAGCACGCTGACATCGTCTGAAGCGCTGGAAGGCAAGAGCATCGGCGTTACGCGCGGTGCGGTAGAAGACATGGTGCTGACGGATATCGCGCCGAAAGCCGCACAGATTAAGCGCTACGAAGATAACAATACCACGCTGTCGGCGTACCTGTCCGGGCAGGTGGAATATGTTGCGACGGGTAACCTGGTTGTCGCGGCTATCGCCGAGCAGAACCCAACGAAAGCGCCAGTCGCGAAGTTTATGCTGAAAGACTCGCCGTGCTACATCGGGCTGAAAAAAGACGAGCCTGCGCTGAAAGCGAAAGTCGACGCGTTGATTGAGCAGGCGCTGAAAGACAATACGCTCAATACCCTGTCGGAAAAATGGCTGAAAGCGCCGCTGCCGGCCAGCATCAAGGCTTAACGGGAGCACGCCATGACCTATCAGCTTAATTTTTCCGCGCTGTTTCCGTTCTGGCCTGAGCTGCTGGAGGGGTTGTGGGTCACCATTGAACTGACGGTCATGGCAACCCTCGGCGGCATTGCTATCGGCATCTTCGGTGCGGCCTTGCGCAGCGGCAAGCCCACCCTGCTGAGTCGGCTATGGGGTGTCTACGTCGAGCTGATCCGCAATACGCCGTTTGTGGTTCAGCTGTTCTTCATCGTCTTCGGCTTACCGAGCCTGGGCTTGAAGCTCACCGCCGGACAGGCCGCGTTGTTGGCGATGCTGATTAATCTGGGGGCGTACAGCACCGAGATTATCCGCGCGGGAATTCAGGTGACGCCGAAAGGCCAGTGGGAAGCCGCCCGTGTGCTGGGGCTGACGCGAATGCAAACCTTTTTACGTGTGATTCTGCCGCCCGCGCTCCAGCGGATTTATCCGGCGCTGGTTAGCCAGTGCATCATCGTCATGCTGGGATCGTCGGTGGTGTCGCAGGTGTCTTACGAGGAACTGACTTTTGCCGCTAACCTGATTCAGTCCCGTACGTTTTTGAGCTTTGAAGTGTATCTGGCAACCACGCTGTGTTACCTGGTGCTGTCTGTTCTGATGCGACAACTCTTACTGCTGGCAGGTCGGCGCTTTCTGGGGAATCAGTCATGATGACATTTACCGACTGGGATATTGTACGCAACCTGCTGCTGGCGGCACGTTGGACGCTACTGCTGTCGCTGACGGCTTTCCTCGGCGGCGCGATAGTGACCTTTCCGCTGATGCTGCTGCGGCTGACTAAACGTACATGGCCGACGCGCCTTGTCCATTTGTATTCCGAGCTGTTCCAAGGCACGCCGTTGCTGATGCAGCTGTTTCTCGCCTTTTTCGGGCTGGCGCTGTTCGGCATTGATGTGAGCCCGTGGACGGCGGCGGCACTGGCGCTGACGCTCTTTACCAGCGCCTTTCTGGTGGATATCTGGTGCGGTAGCGTGGAAGCCTTGCCGAAAGGGCAGTGGGAAGCGTCGCGCTGCCTCGGGCTGGATTTCGGCCAAACGCTCTATCGGGTGATTGCGCCGCAGGCGATGCGTATTGCCATCGCGCCTACCGTGGGGTTTTCCGTGCAGGTGATTAAAGGCACTGCGCTGGCGTCGATCATCGGATTTATCGAACTGACCAAGGCGGGAACCATGTTGAATAACGTGACCTATCAGCCGTTTAAAGTGTTCGGATTGGTGGCGTTGGGCTATTTCCTGATGTGCTATCCGCTCTCTTACTACAGCCGCTATCTGGAGAAGAAATTCAATGCCGCTCATCACCATTAATCAGGTTCAAAAATATTACGGCCAGAACCACGTCCTGAAAGGTGTGGATCTGGATATCGAAATGGGTGAGGTCATTTCGATCATCGGACGCAGCGGCTCCGGTAAGAGCACGCTCTTGCGCTGCATGAACGGTCTGGAAGGCTATCAGGACGGCAGCATCAAGCTGGGCGGAATGACGGTCACCGACAGGGATTCACAGGCGCGGGAAATCAGTCGCTCGGTCGGGATGGTGTTCCAGAACTTCAATCTGTTTCCGCACATGACGGCGTTGGAAAACGTGATGTTGGCACCGCGCCGCGTGCTGGGTAAAAGCGCCGCGGAGTGCCGTGAACTGGGCGAGCGGGTGTTGAAAAAGGTGGGGCTGGGCGAGCGCCTTCACTATTACCCAGCCAACCTGTCGGGCGGCCAGCAGCAGCGTGTCGCGATTGCCCGCGCGCTGGCGATGAACCCGAAAGTCCTGCTGTGCGATGAAATTACCTCGGCGCTCGATCCTGAATTAGTCGGCGAAGTGCTGAAGGTGTTGGAACAGCTGGCCGCAGAAGGCATGACGCTGATTCTGGTCACGCATGAGATGAATTTTGCCCGTGAAGTGGGCGACCGCGTGGTGTTTATGCATCAGGGCACGGTCTGGGAGCAGGGCGACAGCAAAACGCTGTTCGCCAACCCGCAGACCCGCGAACTGAAACAGTTCATCGCCTCGGTCCGAGGACTGTCGGAAGCGTAAGGCTTCCCTCTTTTGAGCTAATCACTCACGGAAATACATGTGAAATCATTCGATTAGCAGAACAGTAATGTAAGGAATCTGGAGCACATAACCATGAACAGCGAACTGTACGCGCAAATCAATCCCCCTCATCGCCTGCTGATGGGGCCGGGGCCGATCAATGCCGATCCGCGCGTATTACGGGCAATGGCCAGCCAACTGGTGGGGCAGTATGACCCCGCGATGACGAACTACATGAATCAGGTCATGGAGCTCTATCGTCAGCTTTTCCGTACGGAAAACCGTTGGACGATGCTGGTAGACGGTACCTCGCGTGCGGGCATTGAAGCGATTTTGCTGTCGGCGATCCGCCCCGGCGATAAGGTGCTGGTACCCGTGTTTGGCCGTTTTGGTCATCTGCTGTGCGAGATTGCCCGCCGCTGTCGTGCTGATGTTCATACCATTGAAGTGCCGTGGGGCGAGGTGTTCTCGCCGGACCAGATCGAAGATGCGATCAAAGCAGTACGCCCGCGTTTACTGTTGACGGTGCAGGGCGATACGTCGACCACCATGCTGCAACCGCTAGAGGAACTGGGCGAGATTTGCCGACGTCACGGCGTACTGTTCTATACCGATGCCACGGCCTCTTTTGGCGGCAACCCGCTGGAAACGGATAAATGGGGACTGGATGCGGTTTCCGCCGGATTGCAGAAGTGTCTGGGCGGGCCGTCTGGCAGTTCACCGATCACGCTCAGCCCGCAGATGGAAGCGGTGATCCGCCGTCGCAAATGTATTGAGCAGGGGATCCGAACGGACGCCCATCAGGACGGCGACGACGAGATGATCTATTCCAACTATTTCGATCTGGGCATGGTGATGGATTACTGGGGGCCGGAGCGTTTGAATCACCATACCGAGGCAACGAGCATGCTGTTTGCTGCACGCGAGTGTGCCCGAACGATCCTCGAAGAAGGATTGGATCGCAGCATTGCCCGTCATGCGCTGCACGGTAGTGCGTTGGTGGCAGGGATTCAGGGAATGGGGTTGGACACCTTTGGTTCACTGACTCACAAAATGAATAACGTACTGGGCGTGGTGATTCCTGACGGCGTTCACGGCGAGCAGGTGCGTAAGCTGCTGCTGGAAGATTTCGCCATTGAGATCGGCACGTCCTTTGGCCCGCTTCAGGGCAAGATCTGGCGCATCGGGACGATGGGCTACAACGCGCGTAAAGACTGCGTGATGCAAACGCTGACGGCGCTGGAGGCGGTGCTGAATCGACTTGGCTTCCGCACTGTGCAGGGCGAAGCCTTGCAGGCCGCCTGGAATTGCTACACGGCAGATGAGGGACGTGCATGAGTGAAATGTTGATGTTGCCCGCTGCCGCACAGGCCGCTGCTGAGCAGATTATGTCGCGCTGCGATGCGCTGGCGGAAATCAGCGAAACGCCCGGCCAACTGACCCGTGTTTATCTGTCGCTGGAGCACCTGCGTGCCAATGCGCAGGTGGGAGAATGGATGCGCGAAGCGGGCATGAACGTCTGGCAGGATAGCGTGGGCAACATTTGTGGTCGCTATGAAGGATTAACACCGGATGCGCCAGCGCTGTTGCTCGGTTCGCATCTGGATACGGTGCGCAATGCCGGACGATATGACGGCATGCTGGGCGTATTGACGGCGATCGAAGTGGTACGTGCGTTCCATCAACAGGGGATGCGTTTGCCCGTGGCGCTGGAAATCATCGGCTTCGGCGATGAGGAAGGCACGCGTTTTGGCATTACGCTGCTGGGCAGTCGGGGGTTGACGGGGACCTGGCCGGAGAACTGGCTGGAGTGTCAGGATGCCGAGGGCACCAGCGTGGCGCAGGCGTTGACCATTGCGGGGCTGGATCCGCTTGAGGTAGCACTGGCGGCACGTCCGGTCAGCGATATCACCGCCTATCTGGAGTTGCATATCGAACAGGGACCGTGTCTGGAACAGCAGGATCTGGCGCTGGGTGTGGTCACCGCGATCAATGGGGCGCGGCGACTCAACTGCACGTTCCTCGGGTTAGCGGGGCATGCGGGCACTGTGCCGATGACGCAGCGGCAAGATGCGCTGGCGGCAGCAGCCGACTGGATGGCGCAGGCAGAACGGATAACGCGGGAAAGCGATCCTCATCTGGTCGCCACGTTTGGCACATTGCAGTGCTTACCGGGCGCGGCGAACGTCATTCCCGGTGAGGTGAAGATGACGCTGGATATTCGCGGGCCGGAGGATGCGCCGCTGGATGCGCTGCTACAAAAACTCCTGACGCTAGGGCAGGCTATCGCGCACCAGCGCGGCTGCCAGTTCAGCGCCGAAGAGTATTATCGTATTGCGGCAACCCGCTGCGATCCCGCGTTGCAGTCGGTATTAAACGACGCGGTGACGCAGGTGCAGGGGAAAACGCTGATGCTGCCCAGCGGCGCAGGGCACGATGCGATTGCCATCGCCGAACGCTGGCCGGTAGCGATGTTGTTTGTCCGCTGCCGCGGCGGCATCAGCCACCATCCTGATGAGTCCGTTACCACGGCAGATGTGGCGCTGGCGCTACAGGCGTTCTATCAGGCGGTGTTCTACCACGCCTCTGCACAGTAACGACAGCTACATCATTACAACTACAGCAATTATAGCTACAGCGTAAAGCGGTCGGCATCGCGCCAGGCGGGGAAGGATTCCCGGTAGCTTTGCAGCGCTTCCAGCGACAGCTCGGCGTCCAGACAGGCGGGCTGGTTGGGAGCGGCAGAGGCCAGAATTTCCCCTTGCGCATTAATAATCAGGCTGTCGCCGCGGTAGCTGTGGCCGTTGCCGTCGGTACCGACGCGGTTACAGCCTGCAACGTAGGCCTGATTCTCAATGGCGCGTGCCGCCAGCAGCGTTTGCCAGTGTGCAGCTCGTGGCGCTGGCCAGTTGGCGACATACAGCGCCAGATCGTAGTCCTGTCGATTGCGCGACCATACCGGGAAACGCAGGTCGTAGCAGATCATTGGGCAGATGCGCCAGCCGCGCCACTCCAGGGTGACCCGCTCCGTGCCTGCCTGATAGTGGTGGTGTTCGTCCGCCATGCGGAACAGGTGGCGTTTATCGTAGTGGTGCACCTCGCCGTGCGGATCGACCAGCAGGAACCGATTCACCGCACCTTTCGGTGTATTTACCGCGACGCTGCCGCCGATCAGCGCATTCGTCTTCTGCGCCCACTGGTGCAGCCACGTCTCTACAACCGACTGATCCAGACTGCCTTTGGCGGCTTCCATCGCAAAGCCGGTCGTGAACATCTCCGGCAGGACAATCACATCACGCCCACTCATCTCCGCTAATAAGGTATCGAAATGGCGCAGATTAGCTTCGCCATCGCGCCAGACCAGCGGCTGTTGCAGTAATGAAATCTTTAAAGTCGACATAAACGCTCCGCAGCGGCATCCAACGTTGCTTCCTGTTTAGCAAAGCATAGCCGAATCAACGTATGTGGGAACGGATCGGCGCAAAAGACGGACAGCGGAATCGCCGCGACGCCAACGTGTTCGGTTAGCCAGCGGCAGAAGCTGACATCGTCCAGATCGGAAATCGCCCGATAGTCCGCCAGCAGGAAGTAGGTGCCTTCGCAGGGCAGAATGTCAAAACGGCTGTCTGCCAGCGCCTTGATGAAGCGATCGCGGCGTGCGCGGTAAAAATCGGGCAGTTCGCGCCAGTGTTGCGGCTGTTCACGCAGCATGTCGGCAATGGCGAACTGCGCGGGCGTGTTCACGGAGAACGTCAGATACTGGTGAACCTTACGCACTTCCGCACTCAAGGCCGCTGGTGCGACGCAGTAGCCGACTTTCCAGCCGGTCATGTGGAAGGTTTTGCCAAACGATGAAACGGCAATCGCGCGTTGGCGCAGCGACGGATGGGCCAGCACGCTGGCGTGTCCTTCACTGTCGAAACAGATGTGCTCGTAGACTTCATCGCTCAGCACGAAGATGTTACGCGCGGCAATCGCCTGCCACAGCTGCTCGAAATCCGCCTTCTGCCAGACGGTGGCGGACGGGTTGTGCGGCGTATTCAGTATGACCAAACGAGTGCGGTCGCTCAGCACATCGGCAAAATGCGACCAGTCCACGCGAAACGCGGGCGGCTGCAAGGCGATGCGCTTAAGTACGCCGCCAGCCAACGTCACAGCGGGCGCATAGCTGTCATAGCTGGGATCGAAACAAATCACTTCGTCGCCGGGACGCACCAGCGCCGCAATGGCGGCAAACAGGGCTTCGGTCGCCCCCGCCGTGACGGTCACTTCGCTGTCGGCATCCGGCCTCCAGCCGTACAGTTCTTCTGTTTTTTCGGCAATCGCCTGACGCAGCGGCGCGACACCGGTCATCGGCGCATATTGGTTAGCACCCTGACTGACGTGATACGCCAGCCGCTGTTGTAAATAGTCCGGGCCGTCAAAATCAGGGAAACCTTGTGATAGATTGATGGCCTGATGCTGTTGGGCCAGCGCACTCATCTGGGTAAAAATGGTGGTGCCCAGCGAAGGCAGTTTACTGTCGGGGATCAGAGCGGCGCTCATAGCGGGGTGGAACTCCTGCAAGCCTGTATTGCTTGGTAATATAACATGCTGTTAGTATTTGGCAATCAAGACGCTTGGACGTTTAAACGGCTAAATGCTTTTATGTACTAAGTCATAACAAAAGCATCTAAATCGCCAAAAAGCATCCAGAAAAGTAGCGAGAAAAATGGACCAAAAACGGGAAGCCTCATGACTGAAAATCAACAATTGACGGCGCTGCTTGCGGCCTGCCACTGGATAGGTGAGAAGGGCTGGTGTCCGGCGACGGGCGGCAATATGTCCGTGCGCCTTGATGAAGCGCAGTGCCTGATTACCGAATCAGGTAAAGATAAAGGCAGCCTTCAGGCAGAGGATTTCCTGCTGGTGGAGATTGCCACTAACCATGTGCCGAGCGGTCGCACGCCGTCGGCGGAAACGGGGCTGCATACGCTGCTGTATCGCCGCGAGCCGACTATCGGCGCGGTGCTGCACACGCATTCGGTGAACGCGACGGTGCTGTCTCGGGTAGAGAAGGGCGCTGAACTGGTACTGCACGGCTACGAAATGCAAAAGTCGCTGGCGGGGCAAACCACCCATTTGGATCGTGTGGCTATCCCGATTTTCGATAACGATCAGGATATTCCGGCGCTGGCGCAGCGGGTAACCGAGTACGCCAGCCACACGCCGCTTCGCTACGGCTTTCTGGTACGCGGCCACGGCCTTTACTGCTGGGGCGCGACGGTGAAAGAAGCGCGTCGTCATCTGGAAGGGCTAGAGTTCCTGTTCCAGTGCGAATTGCAACGTCGGCTGTTGGAGGCGAAAGCATGATTAAGGCAATTGTGACCGATATCGAAGGCACCACCAGCGATATCCGTTTTGTTCACAGCGTGCTGTTTCCTTATGCACGCGAACGTCTGGCCGACACCGTTCGGCAGCACGGTAGCGATCCTGAGATCGCGCAGGCGCTGGACGCGCTGCGTCAGGAGCTAGGTCAGCCAGATGCGGATAGCGAGACGCTGATTGCCGCGCTGAACCAGTTTATGGATGAAGATCGTAAATCCACCGCGCTGAAACAGCTGCAAGGCATTATCTGGCGTGCGGGTTACCGTAACGGTGATTTTCAGGGGCATCTGTATCCTGAAGTGGCTGCGCAGCTCGCCGCATGGCAGCAGCAGGGCCTACGCCTGTATGTGTACTCGTCAGGGTCGGTGGAAGCGCAGCAACTGCTGTTCGGCTATAGCAACGCCGGCGATCTGCGCCCGCTGTTCAGCGACTATTTTGATACTCGCGTTGGAGCGAAGCGGGAGACCGATTCTTATCGCACGATTGCGCAAGCCATCGGGCTGCCTGCTGAGCAACTGTTGTTCCTGTCAGATATTCGCCAGGAATTGGATGCCGCGCAGGAGGCCGGTTGGCACACCTGCCAGCTTATTCGTGATGACGCGGATAACGTAAGCCGTCACCGTCAGGTGGCACGTTTTGACCAGATCGACTTACCGGAGTACGCCCAATGAGTGGATTAACCATTTTTAGCGACAGCGATGCGAGCCAGCCGATTTGGCAAAGTCAGGATGCTGAGGCGATTCAGAAGCAACTGAACGAGATTGGCGTACGTTTTGAACGCTGGGAAGCTAGCCAGAAACTGAGCGACGCGCCGTCGTCTGAGGAAGTGCTGGCGGCCTATCAGCATGAAATCGATAAGCTGGTGGCAGAAAAAGGCTATCAGAGCTGGGACGTCATCAGCATGCGTTCCGATAATCCGCAGCGTGCGGAGCTACGCACCAAATTTTTATCCGAGCATGTCCACCATGAAGACGAAGTGCGCTTTTTCGTGGAAGGCGCGGGACTGTTCTGCCTGCACCTGAACGGCAAGATTTACCAGATCCTGTGTGAGAAGAACGATCTGCTGTCCGTACCCGCAGGCACGGCACACTGGTTTGACATGGGGCCGGAGCCACACTTCACCGCCATCCGCCTGTTCGATAATCCGGAAGGCTGGATCGCGCATTTCACCGGCGATAAGATCGCTGATGCGTATCCGAAATTGGAACGATAGCGCTCTCGGTTGTTGTGAACGAACGCTCTGTGAATGAACGAGTATGTTTCGTGCGTTTCGACATTTGCCGCTCTATGTTGCATGTTACGAAACGCCCGACCCAGGGCGGCTCAGTCGCCGTCGCCCTGGGAACCCTGGCTTTTGGCGAGAAATTATGCCGCTGACGCGGTACCTTCGTCGGTATCAGGCTTAACGGACCGCTTGCGACACGTTCCATACGTGGCGCAAGCTTTCGCCGCGTCCGTGCGGCTCATCCGAAGCCCGCTATCTCCTCAGCATAATTTTTTACGCCGGATAACGGCAAAATCCGAGATACCTCTGTATTGGTGTATCAAGGATTTCTTCATAGGGAAGTGCCGAGGTGATTCTCTACCCAAAAATATCAACATTACCTTTGGTTATTTTAACGCTGCCTGAAATATCCCGTCTTTCACGTCCTGTGGCGTGACCACGCCGGTGTCGAGTATCCAGCCGCTGATTAATTCGGCGGGGGTGACGTCAAACGCTGGGTTGTAGACCGCGGCGTTCTGCGGGGCCCACTGACAGTGGCCGAAGCTGCCGGAAACGCCGGTGACTTCGGTGGCAGCACGCTGTTCGATAGGGATGGCTCGACCGTCCGGGCACGCGGGATCGTGCGTGGTGTGCGGTGCTGCGACGTAAAACGGAATCTGGTGATAGTGCGCCAGTACTGCGAGGCTGTAAGTGCCGATCTTATTGGCGACGTCGCCGTTGGCGGCAATACGGTCTGCGCCGACCCAAATCGCATCGACCTGACCCTGCGCCATCAGGCTGGCGGCCATCGAATCACAGATTAGCTGATAAGGAATGCCTAACTCACCCAGCTCCCAGGCCGTGAGGCGTCCGCCTTGCAAGAGCGGGCGCGTTTCATCGACCCACACCTGTGCGACTTTTCCCTGCTGATGTGCGCGCAGCAGCACGCCGATGGCGGTGCCGATGCCTGCCGTTGCCAGCCCGCCGGTGTTGCAGTGGGTCAGCAAGCGGCTATTGGGCTTCACCAGCGCAGCGCCATGATCGGCAATGCGTTCACACAGAGCGCGATCTTCTTCTACCAGACGCAGGGCTTCCTGCACCAGCGCATCGACAAACTGCGGCTGTGTCAGCGCCAGCTTCATGCGATCCAAATTGTTCATCAGGTTCACGGCGGTAGGGCGCGATGCTCTCAGCGTTTCCAGCGCCTGTGCCAGTTCGGCCTGCGATAACCCTTTCTCCGCCAGTAGCGCGAGTAGCAGGCTGGCGGACAGGCCAATCAGCGGTGCGCCGCGTACTCGCAGCGTCTGGATATGCTCAACCAGTGAGGCGACATCCGGGCACGGGCTCCAGCGTTTTTCTTGCGGTAGCGCCTGCTGGTCGAGGATCCACAATTGGTTATCAACGATTTTCAGGCTGGTTGTGTTAAGTGTCTGCATAGGTCGTTAAATCCATGTTGCATCGATATTCTTATTCTGCCAAGATGCCTGATAGATGTATAGACGTCCGAACGTTTTTATGTCCGTATCTTTGGTTTTAGAATCGTTTTGATTGCGGAAACAGTTTTGATTCCGGAAATAGTGTTGATTGCAGAATAGCGAGGGGTTGGAATGTCACTTTACCGCACTTTTACGGCGGATGACGCTGTTGAATATGCCCGCCAATACGGTGGTGTCAGTCAGCCGCAAACGCTGGTAGCCGCAGAAGAGATCGGCGATGGCAATCTGAATCTGGTGTTTAAAATTAAAGATGAAACGGGCGTTAGTCGAGTGATCGTCAAACAGGCGCTACCCTATGTGCGCTGCGTCGGGGAATCCTGGCCGCTGACGCTTGACCGCGCCCGTATTGAGGCCGAAACGTTGCTGACGCACGCGCGGTTTTGTCCGCAGCATACCGTGACCGTGCTACATCACGATCCCGAACTGGCGGTGATGGTGCAGGAAGATCTCTCCGATCATCGCATCTGGCGCAGCGAGCTGGTTAACGGCGCGGATTATCCTCAGGCGGCGGCACAGTTGGGAGAGTATCTGGCACAGACGTTATTCCACACTTCTGATTTTCATCAACATCCGCATGAGAAGAAAGCGGCAGTAAGCCAGTTCACTAACCCCGAGCTGTGTCAGATTACCGAAGATCTTTTCTTTACCGACCCTTATATCGATCATGAAAGAAACCAGTTTGACGCTGCGTTGACGCCGGATGTGCAGGTGTTGCGTGACGATCGGGCACTGAAACTGGCGGTTGCCGGACTGAAGCATGGCTTCCTGAGCAAAGCCGAGGCGCTGCTGCACGGCGACATCCACAGTGGATCGATCTTTGTGGCAGAAGGGCGTTTAAAAGCGATTGATGCTGAATTCGGTTTCTACGGGCCGATTGGTTTTGATGTCGGAACGGCAATTGGCAATCTGCTGCTGAATTATTGTGGCCTGCCGGGGCTGCTGGCACCGCGCGAGGCGGCGGCGGGGCGTGAACGACGTCTGGAAGATATTCGTACACTGTGGCAGACCTTTTCCGCTCGTTTTCTGGCATTGAGCGAAAGCGAAAGTCGCGATCCGGCGCTGGCTGAATCGGGTTATGCCGCGCTGTTTTTACAGCAGGTGTGGCGGGATGCCGTTGGCTACTGTGGCACCGAGCTGATTCGCCGCACGATTGGGCTGGCGCACGTCGCCGATCTGGACGGCATTCAGGAGACGGAAGCGCGTTTAGCGTGCCAGCGTCATGCTATTTCGCTGGGCAGAACGCTGGTGCTGGCGGCTCTGCATATTGCGGATGTGGATGCGCTGCTGGCGCGAGTACGGCAGAGCGGTGCCTAGTCGTCGTTAGCCACGCTATTTTATAATCGCTCCCGTCATCGAATCTGATGGGAGCGGCAAACCGATTATTTCTTCCCTTTATTCATCATCGCCTGCAAATTCGCGAAAGGATTATGGGTGGCAACCCCGACATCCTTCTGCGCATCTTCACCTGCAACGACGGTCGAACCGTACATATCCGCATCGGTATATTTCGAATGCTCATGGTCGTGGCAGTAGAGGCACAGCATTTCCCAGTTACTACCATCTTCCGGATTATTGCTGTGATCGTGATCGATGTGGTGAACGGTTAATTCACGCAGGTTGGAATAGACGAATTCGCGTGAACAGCGACCACATACCCACGGGAAAAGTTTGAGCGCTTTTTCGCGGTAGCCGCTTTCAAGTCTGGCGTAGTTCTTGGGGATGTAAGCCATGTGTCGGGTTTCATTCAGAAGGAAAGATGATGTGGATTTTACAACTGATATGCCTTTAAAGGAAATAACAGGCCGCCATATTGGCGGCCTGATTCTATTTATGCTGCTTCAGTTTTTCTTTCCGGTTGCGGTACGGGCGCAGGCTTGTTGGCAGCCAGTGCGTCGAATGCAAAGTCATCCACGTTGATTGAACGTAAGCGGCTGGCTTCGGCTTTGGTCAGAATATCCGCTTCTTCAGCGGTAATTTGGCCTTCTACCAGCGCCTGCTCTGCCAACTGATCCAATCGCATGAACGGCAGCGGTTTGTCGCTGGCCTTCGACAGGCGTTGGTAAATCGGCTCGGCGGCTATGATATCCAGCAGCGCCTCTTCCAGCAGTCCGACAGGGTTATGCTCGCTGGCAACCAGATATTGACCACGTCCCAGACGGCTGCGCGTTTCTGACGGCGTTTGCAGAATCTTCGCGACCTCATGATCGAGGCGGTCAGACGGCGCAGCGCAGCGCAGACCCAGCGGGAAGATGATGAACGTCAGCAGTCCTGCGACGGCACGATTCGGGAAGTTGCGCAGCAGATCGTCCAGTGCCTGCTCGGCCTGATGCAGACTGTCCTGCACGCCCCAGTGCACCAGCGGCAAATCCGCTTTCTGACGCCCTTCGTCCTCATAGCGTTTCAGCGTCGCGGAAGCTAAATAGAGCTGGCTGAGAATATCCCCCAGACGCGCAGAGATACGCTCGCGACGTTTCAGGCTGCCGCCCAATACCGCCATCGATACATCCGCCAGCAGTGCCAGGTTTGCGCTGAGTCGGTTGAGCTGCTGATAGTAGCGACGTGTTTTGTCGTTCACTGGCGCACGGCTTAGAAGGCCGTTGGTCAACCCAAGCCAGAAGCTGCGCACTGTGTTGCTGCCGACGTGGCCGATGTGTCCAACCAGCGAGCGGTCAAAGCGTGATACGTCGTTCTCTTGCGCGGCTGCCATCTCTTCCAGCACATAAGGGTGACAGCGGATAGCGCCTTGCCCGAAGATAATCATGCTGCGCGTCAGGATATTCGCCCCTTCCACGGTAATCGCAATCGGTGCGCCTTGATAGCTGCGCGCCAGGAAGTTGGACGGGCCAAGACAGATGCCTTTACCGCCGGCGATATCCATCGCATCCATCACGCTGCGCTGACCACGGTGGGTACAGTGATATTTGACGATAGCGGAGAGCACCGCCGGTTTTTCACCCTGCATGATGCCGCTGGTAATCAGCGTTGCGGCAGCGTCCATCACGTAAGCGTTACCCGCGATGCGTGCCAGCGGCTCCTCGATGCCTTCCATCTTACCGATGGAGATTTTGAACTGGCGGCGAATATGCGCGTAAGCACCGATGCCGAGGGCAATCGATTTCAGCCCACCGGTAGAGTTGGACGGCAGCGTAATACCGCGTCCGACCGACAGACACTCCATCAGCATACGCCAGCCCTGACCGGCCATCTTCGCGCCGCCGATGATGTAATCCAGCGGAACAAAAATGTTCTCACCCTGCGTCGGGCCGTTCTGGAACGGCACGTTCAGTGGGAAATGGCGGCGGCCGATTTTAACGCCGTCAGTGTCCGTCGGAATCAACGCACAGGTAATACCTACGTCGTCTTGATCGCCTAACAGATGGTCGGGATCGTACAGCTTAAAGGCCAGCCCCAGCACGGTGGCGACGGGAGCGAGAGTGATATAGCGTTTATTCCAGGTCAGGCGCATGCCCAAAACCTGTTCGCCGTGCCAGTTGCCGTAGCAGACAATGCCAGTATCGGGAATTGAGCCTGCATCGGAACCCGCTTCCGGGCTGGTCAGCGCAAAGCAGGGGACTTCCTGACCGCGTGCCAGACGTGGCAGGTAGTGATCTTTTTGCTCTTCTGTCCCGTAGTGTTGCAACAGTTCGCCGGGACCGAGTGAGTTAGGGACGCCGACGGTGATCGCCACAATGCTGGAGACGCCCGCCAGTTTTTGCAGTACCTGCGCCTGTGCATAGGCCGAGAATTCCAACCCGCCGTACTGCTTCTTGATGATCATGGCGAAGAAGCGATGTTCTTTTAAATATTCCCACAGTTCTGGCGGGATATCGGCGCGTTCGTGGGTGATTTCAAAGTCGTTTGCCATTCGGCAGGCTTCAGCAACCGGCCCGTCGATAAATGCCTGCTCTTCAGCAGTCAACTGCGGACGCGGGTAGTTATGCAGCTTTTTCCAATCCGGCGCGCCGCGAAACAGGTCGCCTTCCCACCAGGTTGTCCCAGCATCAATCGCTTCTTTTTCCGTGTTCGACATCGGCGGCATGACCTTCTGGAACATGCGTAGCGCGGAAGCGGAAACCAGCTTTTGACGCAGAGAGGGAACCGTAATCGGAATCAGCAGAATCACGAGCGGAATCATCAGCCAGGCGGGCCACAGCAACATGGCGGACATGGCTGCGAAGTAGGCCAGCAGGATGGCGCTGCCGAGCAGCAGACTGAGCCGATGGTAAAACATCGCTCCGATGATAATCAGTAGAAGGAGGATACTGACAGCAACCATAACGTGTCTCCAGCATTGTGATCGAATTGAGGACTTTCACCTTTCCACTAAGCGTTGCGTGGCAGTGGAAAGCGAGAACCGTGTCATCAGTGAAATAAGGCGTAGTAGGTCAATATCGTAAGAGGTCTGACCTGTTGCTTATATTCGTTGTAGTTTATCTGATTATTTTTATCAATTCGTTTACATCATAATTACAACTCACTTCACAAACCGAGCGGCAGTCGTGCGTTTTCTGACGGGCATCAGCGATCCTCTCAATCCCGTGATTACGCGCTTCTCGCTGTTGGTACGATCCGCTACACTGCTGAACAGAAAAGAATGTTGTCACCAGACAAAATGAGAGGATTCCATGTATCAGGATTTAATCCGTAGTGAACTGAAAGAAGCAGCAGAAACACTGAATAATTTCTTGAGTGATGATGCGAACATTCAATCGATTCAAAATGCTGCGGTACTGCTGGCTAACGCGTTTAAAGCGGGCGGTAAAGTGATCTCCTGCGGTAACGGTGGTTCACACTGTGATGCCATGCACTTTGCCGAAGAGCTGACGGGCCGCTACCGCGAGAACCGTCCGGGCTATCCGGCCATCGCGATTTCCGATCCGAGCCATCTGTCCTGCGTCAGCAACGATTTTGGCTATGACTTTGTCTTCTCTCGCTATGTCGAATCGCTGGGGTGTGAAGGCGATGTGCTGCTGGGGATTTCTACTTCGGGCAACTCCGGCAACATTATTAAAGCCATTGCCGCAGCAAAAGCGAAAGGCATGAAGGTCATTACGCTGACCGGGAAAGACGGCGGTAAAATGGCCGGTTCAGCCGACGTGGAAATTCGTGTTCCGCACTTTGGCTATGCCGACCGTATTCAGGAAATCCATATCAAAGCGATTCACATCCTGATTCAACTGATTGAAAAAGAGATGGCGGATCAGTAAGCCGCTTAATACGCTCTAAAAGGGCAAGAAGGGAAGGGTAGAAAGTCAGATGTGTGAATTGCTGGGGATGAGCGCGAATGTGCCGACGGATATCTGCTTTAGCTTTACCGGGCTGATACAGCGCGGTGGGAAAACCGGACCGCATAGGGATGGCTGGGGCATTACCTTTTATGAAGGGAACGGCTGTCGTACGTTCAAAGATCCGCTGCCAAGCTATAACTCGCCGATTGCGCGATTGGTACAGGATTACCCTATCAAATCGTGTGCGGTGGTTTCACATATTCGACAGGCGAATCGCGGCGCGGTGTCGCTGGAAAATACCCATCCCTTTACGCGCGAGCTGTGGGGGCGGAACTGGACGTACGCCCACAACGGGCAGCTGAAAGGCTACAACACCCTGAAAACGGGAATGTTTCGCCCTGTCGGCCAGACGGACAGCGAATTTGCTTTCTGCTGGCTGCTGTCCCAATTGGCTGAGCGCTACCCGCGTACGCCGGGCAACTGGCCAGCGGTATTCCGCTATATCGCCAAACAGGCGGATATCCTGCGGGAAAAAGGCGTGTTTAACATGCTGCTCTCGGACGGGCGCTTTGTGATGGGATATTGCTCAACCAAACTCTACTGGATTACTCGCCGCGCGCCGTTTGGTAAAGCGACGCTGTTGGATCAGGATGTAGAGATTGATTTTCAGCAGCAGACGACACCCAATGATGTCGTCACCGTACTGGCGACGCAGCCGCTAACGGGCAACGAAACCTGGCATCAGATTATGCCAGGTGAATTCGTTCTATTTTGTTTCGGCGAGCGCATACTTTAAGGTCGGCTGGCTAGTCATCAACGGTGGGTTAACGACATATTGCCCGTTAAACACCGTGACGGCCGGCGGCTGATTGTGCTGATTAAAATAGGTATACCCCGGCTGAAGCTGTTTCCAGAAGCTGGCGTAGGTGGAATTACGGTGGCGCTGCATGTTCTGTTCCGTCATACGGAACGGGTAGATGGCGATATCAATCTTCGCCTGCCCGTTGTGTAACGCCGCTTCGGCATAGCGATAAATCTCATCCATATAGGTGTTGGTCATAGCATAGCAGCCAACCGACACACATTCGCCGTGGATCATCAAATAGCGACCAGAATATCCCTGTGATTTATCATAGTCGTTGGGGAAGCCGATATTGATCGCACGGTAATATTGGCTGTCTGGCTTGAGCTGGCGCAGGTCAACCTGATAGAAACCTTCCGGGCTTTTTAAATCGCCTTCAACGCGTTTTGGTCCTAATCCGCCTGAATATTTACAGATGGGGTATTGTTCCAATAAACGGTATTCGTTACCGACTTTCGCATAAAGTTCGAATATTCGCTCTTCTTTAAAGATCTGAATATAGATCGGAGAGCCTAATAATTGCTGTTTTAATTCTTTTGCTATCGGCGCTAGCGGCGGTGCGGTTTCGCTGGCGGCGCTGGTAACAACAAGAGAAGGCAAAAAAAACAACATCGCAAACGACAGCGCGATTTTTTGCATCGTGGTTCCTGATAATAAGAGTGCTGTGCTACACGCGGCATCCGCATCGCATTCTCCATTCGTTTGGCGAGAAGGCGTTGGAACAACCGTTATCGGTATATATTTCGTCGGCGAATAGGTAACGACGAAAACGAAATCACATTATCATTGGTTTCATATTAATCAAGCGTTGAAAAGCGCTAAAAAATAACATTTACAAAAAACGACCCGAAAGGATGCGGGCCGTCCAATGTGAGATCGTTTTGAGGCCGTTAATTGCGGGGAAAGTGCGTCAGGCGCGGGTGGCTTCTATCATCATAATGTCGGTGACAAAGGAACCGTCTGCCTGTACGTCAAAATGCAGTACCACCTCGTCCGGCAGCGTTTTTTGCAGTTCGCGAATCGCGATAGCGAAATGTTCTGGTGTACGCATACGTGCAATCCAACTGCTGAATTCCAGCGTCAGCCTGTCGCTGGTGACGTTACGCACGATAAACCCAGCGTCGGTAAACAGGCTCAGCCATTCACCCGGCGCGTAATTGCGCACGTGTGAGGTATCGCGCAGCTTCTCTACCGTCTGCAAATAGCTGTCCAGCAGTGGATGACCGGGCGACACGACATCCATCATGATCACGCGCCCACCCGGTTTCAGGACGCGCCGCATTTCACGTAATGCCTGTCCAACATCATGCCAGTGATGTGCAGAGTAGCGGCTGATGATGATATCTGCGCTGCTATCCTCGAACGGTAAAGACTCGGCTACGCCTTGCTGAACGCGGATGTTATTCAGTTCTTTTTCTGCGGCAGCCTGACTCACCACGTCCAGCATTTGGGAAGACAGGTCGTAGGCGACAACCTCCGCGACGGCCTGTGCAGCAACGAAGCTAGCGTGTCCGGCACCGCAGCCGAGGTCGATCACGCGCGCCTGCGGGAAAGGCGCTAATAAAGCAGCCAGTTGGGTTAAATCTTTGCCCTGCGCATGCACCGCGCTGGTCAGGTAGTTCTGCGCCTGTGAGCCGAACTGGTGTTCGACGCGATCATTATGGTTCTGTTTTTCTTCCATCATTGCTCTCGCTTTATCTGAATTGCTTTCGTTTCATCATGGGTTAAACGGCGGCGCGCCAGCCACTAAAGAAGACGTCGGTCTGAGAACACTATCCTTGGTCTAAGAACACTATAGTGAGGGAAAAATACGGGTACAATATGAGCATTTATACGGGTATAAAATACTCCCTGTTTGATTAACACCTCTTTCACTCATGCTGTTGTCGTCTCGAGCTTGCCTTGACGAGCGGGATGAAAAGGACATCTGACTATGTCTGCATATTCGTTTATACCTGCCAATTCTCTGAGCGGCCCAAAAGCGTTGGGGGCTTTCTTACGGGTGCTGCGTGAGCGGACTACGCCGGAAATGGTCGGCCTGCCAGCCTCTGGACGGCGGCGCACCAGTGGGTTACGTCGCGAAGAGCTGGCGCAAATCGCCCGTATCAGCACCACCTGGTATACCTGGCTTGAACAGGGGCGTGATGTGTCCGCTTCGGCATCGGCGCTGCTCCGCGTGTCGCAGGCGTTAAAACTGGAACCCGCAGAGCATGATTATCTTTTTAGCCTTGCTGGCGTGAAGGATCCTCAGAAACAGAATAGGGCAACGTCGCCGGATGCGCAGGTTGCCGCCAGCCTGCATCACATTACTTGTCCTGCGTATCTTCTGGATGGCAGCTGGAATATGCTGGCGTGGAATGCGCCGTCGGAACAGCTGTTTGCCGGATGGCTAGGGAACGATCCCGAGCCGAATCTGCTGCGTTTCATGTTTCTGAATCCGCTGGCACGATTGCTGGTGGTCAATTGGCCGGAGCGAGCGAAGCGGGTGGTGGCGGAGTTCCGTGCGGAATCAAGCCATTACGCACCGACTGACGCCGTTCGGCAAATCGTGATGTCGCTATGTGAAGAAAGCCGTGAATTCAACCTCTGGTGGTCACAGCAGGCGGTAACCGCGCGTGAAGGCGGCGAGCGACGTTTCCACCATCCTTCGCTCGGCGATATTGCCTATCATCAACAGACTTTCCACCCTGCCGTGCAGAGCGAATTTAAGCTGGTTATGCTGATCGCCCAGTAAACGCGGCAGACATCGCGCAGCTTGTCTATACTGACTTTGATCTGTATATTTATACAGTGTCATCAGAGGGTCAGTATGCGCAAAATCATTCATGTTGATATGGACTGCTTCTACGCAGCAATTGAGATGCGTGATAACCCGCGCCTGCGCGATATTCCTCTGGCAATTGGTGGAAGCGCCGATCGCCGCGGCGTCATCAGCACCGCTAACTATCCTGCCCGACGCTACGGCGTCCGCAGCGCGATGGCAACGGCAACCGCCTTACGTCTCTGTCCACACCTCACGTTGTTACCGGGGCGCATGGAGGTGTATAAATCCACCTCGCGCCAAATCCGCGAGATCTTCTCCCGCTACACGTCGCTGATTGAACCCCTTTCTCTGGATGAAGCCTATCTGGATGTCACCGATAGCCCGCACTGCAACGGTTCGGCGACGCGCATCGCCGAAGACATCCGTCGAACCATCGCGGATGAACTGAATCTGACCGCCTCGGCGGGGATTGCGCCGATCAAATTTCTGGCGAAGATCGCCTCTGAGTTAAATAAGCCGAATGGACAATATGTTATTACACCGGAGCAGGTGGATGATTTCCTGCTGGCGCTACCGCTGGAGAAGATCCCCGGCGTTGGGAAGGTGACGGCGAAACGGCTTGAGGAGCGTGGCCTGTACACCTGCGCGGATGTGCGGGTGTATGCGCTGGCGGATCTGCTTAAAGAGTTCGGCAAGTTTGGCCGCGTGCTGTGGGAACGATGTCAGGGGATTGATGAGCGGCGGATTTCACCCGATCGGCTGAGGAAGTCGGTCGGCGTGGAGAAGACGCTGGCGCAGGATATTCACGACTGGGAACAGTGTGAAAACCTGATCGAACAGCTCTATGAGGAGCTGGAAGTCCGCCTGAAACGGGTGAAACCCGATCTGCATATTGCGCGTCAGGGCGTCAAACTCAAGTTTGATGATTTTCAGCAAACGACGCAGGAGCATGTGTGGCCGGTGCTGAATAAACAGGATCTGTTGAAGATCGCGCAACAAACCTGGCAGGAGCGGCGTAAATCCAGAGGCGTCCGGTTGGTCGGATTGCATGTGACGCTGCTCGACCCGCAAATTGAACGACAGCTGGTGTTTGATTGGGGATAAGAGTGTTCTGTTGAGGATAAAAAAGGGCGACGTCTCTGCGCCGCCCTGATTTTTACGACTACGTGATTACGCGCGTGGCGGAATCGCTTTCAGCAGCGCTGTCAGCAATTTCCAGTACAGATCGACACTGCCGATATGCACTTGCTCATCCGGCGAGTGTGGCCCGGTGATGGTCGGCCCGATAGAAACCATATCCATGTCTGGGTAAGGTTTCTTGAACAGACCGCATTCCAGACCGGCGTGAATCACCATGATGTTCGGCGTCTTGTTGAACAGCTTCTGATACGTTTCGCGCACCAGCGCCATGACCGGCGAATGGGCATCCGGCTGCCAGCCTGGGTAGCCGCCTTTCGGTGACGTTTTCGCACCAGCCAACTGGCCCAGCGACGTCAGCGTACCGACGACGGCGTCTTTACCGCTGTCGATCAGTGAACGAATCAGGCAGATAATTTCCGCGTGGTCGTCTTCCATCGTAACAACACCGAGGTTCAGCGACGTTTCCACCACGCCTTTGACTTCGTCGCTCATGCGGATCACGCCGTTCGGCGTGGCGTTGAGCAGTGCCAGCAGGCGATCGCGGCTGTCCTGCGTCAGCGGATGCTCATTGCTGTCGCTGGCTTCCACCAGTACGGTTACGTTTTTCTCAACGGCAGACAGCTCATTTTTCAGCACGGCCAGATAGTCCTGACTCAGCGATTTCAATTGCTCGACGTTCGCGGCAGGCAGTGACAGCGTGGCGAAGGCTTCACGCGGAATTGCGTTACGCAACGTCCCGCCGTTCAGATCGAGAATGCGGATATCCAGCGCTTTCGCCTGCTCGAACAGGAAACGTGCCAGCAGCTTGTTGGCGTTGCCCAGTCCCAGATGGATGTCGCCGCCGGAGTGGCCGCCTTTCAGCCCTTTAATCGTCAGCTTCAGCGTGTGGTAACCGGCAGGTGGCAGTTCGCGCACCAGCGGCAGGCGGGTAATGAAATCAATACCGCCAGCGCAACCCATGTAGATCTCGCCTTCTTCTTCCGAATCGGTATTGATCAGGATTTCGCCCTGAAGCCAGTTAGGTTGCAGACCAAACGCGCCATCCATACCGGCTTCTTCCGTCATGGTCAGCAGCACTTCCAGCGGACCGTGCTCGACGTTCGGATCGGCCAGCACCGCCAGCGCAGACGCCATACCAATGCCGTTATCTGCGCCCAGCGTTGTACCGCGTGCTTTCAGCCACTCACCGTCAACATAAGGCTGGATCGGATCGATAGTGAAATCGTGTACGGTGTCGTTGTTTTTCTGCGGCACCATGTCCAGATGCGCCTGCAACACGACAGGTTTGCGATTTTCCATGCCTGCGGTTGCCGCTTTGCGCAGCAGAATATTGCCGACCTGATCGCGCTCGGTATAGATGCTTTTCTCTTTAGCCCATTCCAGAATGTGCGCGGCCAGTGCTTCTTCATGATAAGACGGGTGCGGAATGGAACAGATCTTGGCGAAAATATCCCACAGCGGCTGGGGGGAAAGTTGAGACAATTCAGACACTATTTCAGTCTCCTTTTTAGCGGCCAGCCTTGGTGTTCTGGCAGGCAGGGCTACAGGTTAAAAGTTAATCGCGGTTAGCCACGGAACATGGCGTGTCACAACAGAATATCATTTTCCATCAAAGCAGGGGAATTACCGTCGGCCCTGTCTTGTTTTCCCTGCTGCAATATGAATCAACGGGCTTGGCAGGGCGCAGGTTGTCAGGAAAAACTCGATTCTCACGTTGAGAAAAACTGGTTTTTATGTTGTTGGCTATCTATAATCTCGCGCAACCTTTTTCCCCCCTCAGACTCAACTTAAGCCGTTTTTTATTCGGCTGGGATATATTTTATGAGCGAAAAGTACGTCGTAACCTGGGATATGTTGCAAATTCATGCCCGCAAACTGGCACAGCGTTTACTGCCTGCCGATCAATGGAAAGGCATCATTGCCGTCAGCCGCGGTGGTCTGGTGCCAAGCGCGCTACTGGCGCGTGAGCTGGGCATTCGTCACGTTGATACCGTTTGCATCTCCAGTTATGACCATGACAACCAGCGCGAAATGAAAGTGCTGAAGCGTGCCGAGGGAGATGGCGAAGGGTTTATCGTGATTGACGATCTGGTTGACACGGGCGGTACGGCGAAAGCGATTCGTGATATGTACCCGAAAGCGCATTTTGTGACCATTTTCGCGAAACCTGCTGGTAAACCGCTGGTTGACGACTACGTGATTGATATCCCCCAGGACACCTGGATTGAACAGCCGTGGGATATGGGCGTGGTGTTTGTTCCGCCTTTGTCTGGCCGTTAATCGCCAGAGCGAATATCGATTTCCCCCAATGCCCGGTTTAGCCGGGCATTGTTGTTTTTGACGATTGTTGTTTCTGAACGGTTGTAATTTCTAGCGCAGGCTTTGATCCGATCGTGTGTTTCTGCCGTTGATATTTGTCTTCTCTGGCCTGAGTTCGTTACACTTTAACGGGTGACGAAGAAGTCGTCTGATGTCCGCTAACAGCGGTTTACATTAACGGAGGCTGCTGTGGCGCAAGCTAACCTGTCTGAAACGCTATTCAAACCATCCTTTAAACATCCAGAAACCTCGACGTTGGTCAGACGTACGCGGCATAGTCAGGATGTACAGGGGCTGCATTCTACGCTGGAAGGGGAGAAGACCCGCAGTTGGTATCGGATGATTAACCGGCTGATGTGGATTTGGCGTGGTGTCGACCCGTGGGAAATCGAAGACGTGCTGTCGCGCATTGCTGCCAGTAAGGCTGACAGAAGCAGCGAGCAACTGCTCGATACGGTGATCGGCTACCGAGGCGGTAACTGGATTTATGAATGGGCGAAGCAGGGCGCAGACTGGCAGCAGCGGGCGCTCGAGAGTGAAGAGGATGCACAAACCGGGCAACTCTGGTTGAATGCTGCCAACCTCTACAGCATTGCTGCTTACCCGCATATTAAAGGCGATGAGCTGGCGGAGCAGGCGCAAACGCTGGCAAATCGTGCCTATGAAGAGGCCGCCAAGTACCTGCCTTATGAACTCAAAGAATTAACCTTCCCGATTACGGGCGGCGGTACGCTGACCGGTTTTCTGCATATGCCAGCGCAGGCGAAAGCGCCTTTCCCAACTGTTCTGATGTGCGGCAGCCTGGAAATGTTGCAGAGCGATTATCATCGCCTGTTTCAGGACTATTTTGCGCCAGCGGGCATGGCAATGCTGACGATTGATGTTCCCTCCGTTGGATTTTCTTCCCGCTGGAAGCTGACTCAGGATTCCAGTTTCCTGCATCAGCAGGTCTTGCGCGCGCTGCCGGATGTCCCGTGGGTCGATCACACCCGCGTTGTGGCGTTTGGCTTCCGCTTTGGTGCCAATATTGCCGTTCGGCTGGCGTACCTGGAATCGCAACGCTTACGCGGCGTGGCCTGTCTCGGACCCGTCGTGCACCACCTGTTAAGCGATCCGAATCGCCAGCAGCAGGTGCCGGATATGTTTATGGATGTGCTGGCGAGCCGTCTGGGTATGCCGTTCTCGACGGATACCTCACTGAAAACCGAGCTGGGGCGCTATTCGCTGAAAACGCAGGGGCTGCTAGGACGCCGCTGCCCGACGCCGATGCTGGCAGGCTACTGGGATAACGATCCGCTCTGCCCGAAAGAAGAGGCCAACCTGATTGTGAATTCATCCGCACAAGGGAAACTGCTGCCGGTTAATTTCTCGCCGGTGTACCAGAATTTCCACCGCGCACTACAGCAAATCAGTGGATGGTTGCAGGATAAAGTATAAAAGATCAGGCGTAACGCACGGTCTGTGCAGGCGAATTATCGCTACACAGGCCGCAGTTCCTGCCAGACGAGCACCGTCGATCACAGGAGCTTTTTGGCGTAGCAAAGCCTGTCCATATCAACCACTTCAACCGTCACTGACAGGTTCTTCAATCCCAGCGCTTCAATCTTCTGAAGTACCAGATTGGAGAGACTGCTTTTCTGCTCCCCCGTCCGTCCGGACAGTATCTTGACTGCCACATGAATGAAGCTAGCCCGTTGGCCACCGGTCGTGTAGTTATCGTACGCGAGGGATCTAACTTTGATGTCGCTGCCGTCACTGGAAAATAAACCGGATTCGAGCGCGCCGCGATAGATCGCAGGAAGTAGGGCATTGATATCAATGTCTGAGGAATGTTCGGCGATACAATGTGGCATAAGGTGTCACTTCTCAATGAACGAAAACGAAGAGACCTGAGTATTGAGTACCCGGCGTCGCTCGGCAACTGCTTTTTAGGGAAGCCTGCGCGGACAAGAGTATGGATGTGCGTTATTATCGCAGGTGGTTGATAAATTATCATTTTTACCCGTTTGGGGATCGTTGAGGGATGCAATGATGTGGGGAATATTGTCTCGTCAGCAGCAAAGCCTGCATGACATCTGCTGTTCAGAACTACCGCTGGAAAAGAAAAAACGACAAATCGACCGCTTTCTGGCGCAGGGCGGCAGCATCAATGAAAGGCAACGCCATACTGCTAATATACTCGGTTTGCTAACGGTCAATACGGACGCACCGGATATTGAACTGGTCCGTTACCTGCTGGATAAAGGGGCTTTTATTGAACAGCCTGGAGGATTCAGCGCATTGCATAATGCGATCGAGTTTTTCCATCTGGAGCTTGCCGAGCTTTATCTTCAGTACGGCGCTGATGTGCACTACCTCAATTTCTTCAGCAACTCGTGGCTGAATTACCTGTACTGTCCTCAGGATCGACATACCTACACCGACGACCAGCGTAAGCAAATGCTGGATCTGTTGTTACGCTACGGCTTGGATCTCAATCGTGAAACCATTTTCTGGACATCACTGGAAACCAGCTTTCCGATCGAGATCGTGATGTGTGAGAAGGATGTGAGCCTGCTGGAGCACATCTTTCAGCTCGATACCCCGATTCATTTCGCCGAAACCGGCATTTTTGAACGCCTCTTTAACTATAAAAGCGAGTGGCTGCCACTGCCGCTCTTTCAGCAGATCGTGAAACGGGCTGGGGGATCGGCTTATCGTGAGCCCGGCGTGATTCTTTCCGAAGACAAGAAGATCCGTACTGATGGCTCGCTATTGGAAATGGCCATTTTTTACGCTGCGGACGAACGGCTCTGTGAGTGCTTGCTCGATACCTATCCTGATATCCGCTGCGATTTAAGCAGCTACAGCTTTGTTCTTGATGTCTTGCTTAACCGCTATTCGCCCGCGCTGGTGGAGCGAATTATTCAAAAAACGGCAGATATTGACCGACCTTATTCCCTGTTCATTTCTTCTGGCCGGAAAAAACAGAGTGGGTGGGAGGCTGATGCGTACCCTGACGTCGGTAGCTCGGCCATGATGCAGTTTGTGGACAACCGTCTGATAAAGGCGCTGAGCGAGCCTGACTATTACGCCTATTTTTACGATGCCATGAGCCTGTTGCTGCAATACGGCGCGTCGCCTCTGGTCGATAAAATGAGTGGAGGGCGCAGCTATGAAATGCGGAACTGGTCATTGCTTTACCTCGTCTGCGTTGAAATGGTGTCGGCGAATAACTTTCGCCCCGACCTGCTGGATTTACTGGTGGCACACGGCGCGAATTTCAACGTGAAGAAAAGTGCGGTCAGCGAACCGCTCTGCATTACGCTGCTTCAGCGCGGCTACAATTCGACACATGAAGATGTGCTGCTTCAGGTGATGAACTACCTCTACGAACACGGTATGGATTTGCAGGCGACCAATGCTTACCTGATCAACACGGCAGCCGCTGCGGGAATTGGCTCTCGACCACAGGTTTTACAGTGGCTTATTGCGCACGGTGTAGATATTCACACCCTGAGCGGATTCGACAATTCCCCCGTTCTGCATAAAACCATCAGCCTGTATAGCGATGAAGCACTGACGCCAGAACGGCGTGCTGAAACCGTCGCAGTACTGCTGGATAACGGCGCGAATATTGATGAGCTCTCGATTGATGAACAATTCACGCCGCTAATGTGCGCGGCCTACTATGGCGAAGCGAAGTGTGCCGAGGTATTGCTGGCGCGGGGAGCCAATCCGCATGCCCGTAGTGCTAATGGTATGACGCCCCTGCTCTGTGCGCTACACCGCGCAGATGCGGCGGCGGCGCGAATTGTGACCCTGCTTCATCAGTATGGCGTGACGATAACGCGGGTGGACGAAGAGGGTAACGATCTACTGGTTCGCTGTATCCGCAATAAACACGAAGCGGTGTTCAAAGCGCTACTGGAGATACTGTCTCCCAGTCTGGATGACATGCATCGGCTGCTGGACTGGTTGGCGCAGGGCAACCGCTACTGCTATTTCTCCGATCAGCTGCGCCAACAGATTGCGCGACTCAGCGCTGGCGAGTCGTTGTCTTCCCATCATTCGTTGCCGCTATAAGGACGTCGCATATGTTTGGTTCATCTTCCAAAACGGATACGTTAGAGACGATTTGCTTCTCTGATGTCCCCACCAGCAAGAAGCGGAAACTGATCGATCGCTATCTGACAGCTAAAGGCGACATCAACGCGCTGAGCGACGGGCAAACGGTTTTGCATCAGTTGAGTCGAGATCGCGACACGGAGCTCGATCTTGTCCGCTATCTGCTGGAAAAAGGGGCGAGTATCGAAACGCCTGAGGGCGAAAGTGCGCTCTTCGCGGCTATCACGTCTTACTCTCCTGAGATTGCAGCATTACTTTTACAGCACGGTGCCCGGCTGGATTTTTATGATAATCAGGGGCGCGGTTGGCTACACTGCTTTTTTGATCTGCCTGAAAGTCAGGTTTATACCCATTCTCAGCGCAGTACGATGTTGGGGGTGTTGCTGGCAAACGGATTGGATATCAATCAGCCCGTCCTGTTCCATTCTGAGACTGAGAAACGCCATCCCGTCGATATTCTGCTGGAAAAGCAGGATCGCTTTTTGTTAATGCGGCTGTTCCATGTGGATAGTCCGGTACGCCTGACGGGAACGTCGATACTGGAAACGGTATTTCGGCACGCCGGATCATGGATGACGCTGGAGGTATTTCAGCCGATCGTTGCACAGGCTGCACGTGAAGGGATGTTGGAATCGGGCTTCACGCTGTCGTTTAATCAAACCCTGAAAAATCAGGAACAGAAAACCTCGGTGACCTGGCTGGAAATGGCGCTGTATTGCGGCTTGCCTGCGCCGTTGTGTGCGTTCTTATTAGAAGCATTCCCAGATATGCGCTGCGATGTGCCTGCGCACAGCGTCCTGCTGGATGCGCTGGAAAGGTCGTTTCCTCCTGCGCTGGTACGGCGTATTGCGGAACGGACTGCCGATCTCGATCGCCGTTATCCGCTACGTTTTGAACAGCACGAACCTGACGATGATGAGGATGACGCAGAGTACGAACGCGATGCTGAGCGCGGAAATGATGTAAATCAGGGTACGGTGCTGGCGCAATATCTTGTGCTGCAAGTCAAGGCTGCGGTAACGGATAGCCGCGTCCATCGCGTGTTTTCTTCCTCTCTCCAGCATCTTTTGGAACTGGGCGCTTCTCCCAATATTGGCTATACGATGTGGGAGGAGGAGGACGACACACCTACGACGTGGCCAGCGCTTTATACGCTTTGTGACGCGATGATCTCCACCGGACAATATCATGCTGACTTGCTCGATCTGCTGATAGCGTATGGCGCTGATTTCAATCAGCAGCATGTACTGCAAGAAAGCGGTGCGCTGCCGCTGGGGATGGCACTTCTCCTGTATTCACCGTCCAGCCCGCATGAAAGCGTGCTGCTTGATATTTTCCGGCATCTGCATTTCTGTGGAATGAACCTGCATAGCACGGCACCAGACGGGATGAACATGGCTTACGCCGCTGCGGCAGGGTGTCGTCCACAGGTGCTGAACTGGCTAATTCAACAAGGCGTTAGCCTCAGTGCGGAAACCGCAAGCCGCCTTGCTCCGCCGCTGCATCGCGTTATTTATAATGTGGGCGTGACGTCGGAAAGGCGTAAAACAACGCTTGAGGTACTGCTACAACTGGGGATGGAGAAAGACATCGCGTGGGGCGAACACGGGATGACGCCGCTGATGCTGGCGGCGAAACAGGGCGCACAGCATTGTCTGGAAGTGCTACTGCGCTATGGCGCAAATCCGAATGCACGTGGCGCAGACGGAATGACGCCCGCGCTGTGTGCGATAACGAGCCGCCGCTCTATTGATTTCCCGCCGCGCCCTGAATCGGTATCTGCCCGCATGCTGGCGATACTGCATGTCTACGGTGCGGATCTCCGCCAAAGCAATGATGATGGAATCACGCCGCTGTCACTCAGCGTGCAGGACGAGCGGAAAGAGATCTTCGAAGCGCTGCTCAGGCTGACGCCGTTTACGGAAGAACAGCTGCGAAGCGTGCTGGACTGCAAACATCCGGTTCATGCTTATTTTGCTGAACGCCTGCAAACGCTGCTGGCATTGCCTGCGCCACACGCTGAAACAGGGCTTTCACGCTTTGCCGTGCAGCGTCAACCGATCGCATAGGAGCACGCCGGTGTAAAAGCAGAAAAGCCGGGCGTCGGGCAGTAACCTGACGCCAGGTGGTTGATAAATTGCCATTCTCTGCTAAAAAGAAGGTTCAACCAGAGGAGATCGTAAATGATGTTACCGAGTGGACACCCCAAAAGCCGACTCATGAAAAATTTTACGTCGTTGGGGCCTTATATCCGTGAAGCGCAGTGCGAGGATACCGCGTTCTTCTTTGATTGCCTGGCGGTTTGCGTCAATATCAAGCCTGCGCCAGAAAATCGTGAGTTCTGGGGCTGGTGGTTGAATGTGGAAGATACTGGCAAAGGCTTTGCCTATGACTATCACTACGGTTTGTTCGATAAACAGGGCAACTGGCGTGAAGAAAAAATCAAGGACAAAGCCGTGATGGAACAGGTGGAAAATGCCAGAAAGGCTTTTCATGTCCGACTAGAGAAACAGCTGCACTCGCTGGAACCCGCCTGTACCCTCGTCGCACGACCGTGATGCTTTCCTGACGATCCCCGATTTATTCACAGGTTTTCGCGTTGTGCCTGTTGGCATAACGCGTCTGTCCTGCTACAACGTTTTCCTTATTCTTATTTTTTGACATCCAACGGCAGAAAAATTATGAGCGGCAGCCAGACTTTGGTTGTGAAACTGGGCACCAGCGTGCTAACCGGCGGTTCGCGCCGTCTTAACCGCGCCCACATTGTTGAATTGGTGCGCCAGTGTGCGCAGCAACATGCGGCAGGGCATCGGATTGTTATTGTCACCTCAGGGGCGATTGCCGCCGGGCGTGAACATTTGGGTTACCCCGAACTCCCGGCCACGATTGCGACCAAACAACTGCTGGCCGCTGTGGGCCAAAGCCGCTTGATTCAACTGTGGGAACAGCTGTTTTCTATCTACGGTATCCACGTCGGGCAGATGCTGCTGACGCGTGCGGATATGGAAGATCGTGAGCGTTTCCTCAACGCGCGCGACACCATGCGGGCGCTGCTGGATAACAATATTGTTCCGGTGATTAATGAAAATGACGCGGTTGCGACTGCCGAGATCAAGGTGGGTGACAACGACAACCTGTCTGCGCTAGCGGCGATTCTGGCCGATGCAGATAAGCTGCTGCTGCTGACCGATCAGGCCGGACTGTTTACCGCCGATCCGCGCAATAACCCCGATGCGGAGCTGATCCGTGAAGTGACCGGCATCAACGATGCGCTACGCAGCATTGCGGGTGACAGCGTGTCGGGCCTTGGAACGGGCGGCATGTCGACCAAATTGCAGGCTGCCGATGTGGCCTGCCGTGCGGGTATCGATGTGGTGATTGCCGCAGGCAGCAAGCCGGGCGTGATTGGCGATGTGATTGCGGATATCTCCGTCGGAACGCGTTTTCATGCGCTTGATGCGCCGCTGGAAAGCCGCAAACACTGGATTTTCGGTGCACCGCCAGCGGGGGAGATCACCGTTGATGACGGCGCGCTCTCGGCGATCCTCGAACGCGGCAGCTCGCTGCTGCCTAAAGGCATCCGCACCGTAGAAGGGAACTTCTCTCGTGGTGAAGTGATCCGCGTGCGTAGTCTGGCTGGTCGCGATGTGGCGCATGCCGTGACGCGTTATAATAGCGATGCGCTGCGTATGATTGCCGGACACCACTCTCAACAGATTGCCGAGATTCTTGGCTACGAATATGGTCCGGTGGCTATCCATCGCGACGATATGATTATCAATTAAGGAGTTCGCGATGCTTGAACAAATGGGTAAAGCGGCAAAAGCGGCCTCTTATCAGCTGGCGGTCTTGAGCACGGCTCAAAAAGATCGCGCGCTGCTGACGATTGCGGATTTGCTGGAAGCCGAGAGTGCGACGATTCTGGCGGCTAACGCGCTGGATTTAGCCGATGCGCGCCAAAATGGCATGAGTGATGCGTTGCAGGATCGTCTGCTGTTGACGCAGGAACGACTGAGCGCGATTGCCAGCGATGTGCGTCAGGTCTGTCGCCTGACCGATCCGGTAGGGCAGGTGATTGACGGCAGCATGCTGGATAACGGGCTGAAGCTGGAACGTCGCCGCGTGCCGCTGGGCGTGGTTGGTGTGATTTATGAAGCGCGCCCGAACGTCACCATTGATGTGGCGTCCCTGTGTCTGAAAACCGGTAACGCGGTGATTCTGCGCGGTGGAAAAGAGACGTACCGCACCAATGCGGCGACGGTAAAAGTGATTCAGCAGGCGCTGTCGCACTGCGGCCTGCCTGCCGCTGCGGTGCAGGCGATTGGAAGCCCGGACCGTGAGCTGGTCAATCAACTGCTGAAGTTGGATCGCTACGTAGATATGCTGATTCCGCGCGGTGGTGCAGGCTTGCACAAGCTGTGTCGCGAACAATCGACGATTCCGGTCATCACTGGTGGTATCGGCGTTTGTCACATCTATGCTGACGACAGCATCGATTTCGACAAAGCGCTGACGGTCATTGAAAGCGCCAAGGTGCAGCGCCCTAGCGCCTGCAACAGCCTGGAAACGCTGCTGGTCAATCAACGTATTGCCGACCGCTTCCTGCCGGAACTGAGCAAGAAAATGGCGGCGGCAGGCGTTACGCTCCACGCTAGCCCTTCAGCGATGCCTTATCTGACAGGTGGCCCGGCAATCGTCGTTGCCGTGGAAGAAGCCAACTATAACGATGAATGGCTCTCTAACGACCTGAACGTTACGCTGGTGGACGATCTGGATGCGGCGGTTGCCCATATTCGCGAACATGGTACACAGCACTCTGATGCGATTCTGACGCGCTCTTTGAGCAATGCGGAACGCTTCGTGCGTGAAGTGGATTCCTCTGCGGTGTATGTCAACGCCAGTACACGCTTCACCGACGGCGGCCAGTTCGGTCTGGGGGCGGAAGTGGCAGTCAGTACCCAGAAACTGCATGCGCGCGGCCCAATGGGGCTGGAAGCGCTGACCACCTATAAGTGGATTGGCTATGGCGACGATTTGATTCGCGCCTAATCAATGCATTGCTGCGTATATCGAGAGATATGCGCAGCGTTATTTTTATTCCGCTTTTTATTTCAGATATTTTCTAAATAAGACATCTCATTCCAACTGTGATTTTTTTCTGTGTTATATGTAGTTAACTTAAAACTTAATATAGCAATACAAACGCAATAAAATAACCGCATAAGAGAAATATCCTCCAATAGTAACAGGCTATGCTTTGTGCGGCGTTTCACAAATACATAACCTGTTTTGCTATCGGAGGATAAAGAGTAATAATTACTTATCCTCTATTACAATAACGCGTTATTTCACATTAACGCTGATGCTTCTCTGCGGCAGAGTGGATTGAGTCGGCGGTTTCACGAGCATTCTTTTCCGCGCGGCTGTTAAAACTATCCGCTTTCGATTTGACGTCGGCCCAGCCTTTTTCGGCGTCTTTTCTGGCTTCGGATTCTCTGGATTTCACATCAGCTTTGACTTTGTCTGCCCGTTCTCTGGCTTCTGGTTCCCTTGATTTGAGATCGGCTTTGAAATCATTCGCTTTTTCCCGCGCCTGGACTTCATGCTCATGCGCCTTGGTTCGCGCTTCTGACGCTTTTTCTCTCGCTTCAGTGCGATCGTGACTGAAGGCCGATTCTGCTGACGCCCGGGCGGAATCCAGATCATTTGCTGCCACCATGCCAATGTAACTGGTTCCCAGAATTAAGCCTAAAAACAATGGTTTCATATTCATGGTCTATTTCCTCTTACAGCGCTCTATGATTACGCTAACAATAACCTTGTCGTCGACAACGTATTATTGAAAGCTTCATGTTAAGACCGCCTCCTTGTCGTCTTGGTCATTTAAGTAGAGCAAAATAGAAAATAAAAAGAATAGGGAATAATCCTAAACCGTACACTTGGGTTTTGTTATGTATTGCATTTATATCGGAAAGGTAAAAAGATATTTTTATTGTAAATATCACCCTTTATAAAACAGGAATATTTATCTGTAAATAAAATGGTGTTTTCACATGATTAGGTACTCTCTCTTTCTGGTACTTCACCCGAAGAAGAGGGGGACTATAGGAAACATACTCTGCATGTGCGTCCGTTAAGCCGAAAAGCTATAGCCTATAGCGTTATTAGTACGGAAAATTATCAGAACTGCCTTATCAACGTAAGGGTGATGATAAAATCGGCAGACGATCGCCAAACGCTTGACTTGGCGTACCATTATCACTAATTTGTCACCCCGTAGTTCACGTCTGGCTCTCGCCACGACGATCCCAAAGCCGATATAGCTCAGTTGGTAGAGCAGCGCATTCGTAATGCGAAGGTCGTAGGTTCGACTCCTATTATCGGCACCATTTCAACTTCCTCAAACGACCCTATTCATCCATAAACTACTTATTTTATAACAACTTTATTGCTGTTTGAGTCCGTATTAGTCCATAACCTTCCAGTAAAATCTGGTACTGAATGTGTATAGGATTATGTATATGTTCCTGTTCAGTCTTGGATTCCTATACACATGCCTTTAAACGATATGCAGATTCGCCGCGCTAAGCCTGAAGCTAAACCCTATACACTTGGAGATGGCAAGGGCTGTCATTGCTTATAGAACCTAATGGAAGCAAGAGCTGGCGATTCCGCTATCGTTATGCCGGCAAACCCAAAATGCTCTCTCTTGGTGGTTACCCAAAGATCACATTATCAGATGCTCGTTCCCGTCGTTATGAAGCACGAAAGCTTGTGGCAGAAGGAAAGAACCCTAGCGAAGTTCGAAGAGAGTAAAAGCTGGCTTTGCAAACAGAGTCAGAGAACGCCTTCGAAAAGATAGCCAGAGAGTGGCATCAACTTAAGTCTGCCAAATGGTCGGTAGGATATGCCTCAGATATTATCGAAGCGTTTGAAAACGATATTTTCCCTTACGTTGGTGCAAGGCCTGTAGGGGAGATTAAACCGCTGGAACTGCTTAACGTGCTGCGTAAAATTGAGAAACGTGGTGCGTTGGAGAAAATGCGTAAAGTGCGACAGCGTTGCTCTGAAGTATTCCGCTACGCAATTGCTACAGGTAGGGCAGAGTATAATCCTGCGGCGGATCTCTCCAGTGCCCTCGAAGTACATCAATCCCACCACTTCCCGTTCCTCAAAGCTGATTAGATACCTGATTTTCTGCGTGCCTTAGAGGGTTACACCGGGAGTAAGCTTGTCCAGATAGCGACGAAATTGCTGCTTATTGCGGGCGTAAGAACCATTGAGTTACGCGCTGCATTGTGGTCGGAATTTGATCTAGATAACGCTATTTGGGAAATTACTGCTGAAAGGATGAAAATGCGCAGGTCACATCTTGTGCCATTGTCTACTCAGGCGTTAGATTTACTCAATGAACTCAATGAACTCAATGAACTCAATGAACTCAATGAACTCAATGAACTCAATGAACTCAATGAACTCAATGAACTCAA
>NZ_JAPQKX010000017.1:0-62696 GCF_026800125.1 Pectobacterium jejuense
TTGGTGGAGCTAAGCGGGATCGAACCGCTGACCTCTTGCATGCCATGCAAGCGCTCTCCCAGCTGAGCTATAGCCCCACAACGTGTGGAATGTTCGTGATAATCAACCAAACAGAGGGAGTGTTTGGTGGAGCTAAGCGGGATCGAACCGCTGACCTCTTGCATGCCATGCAAGCGCTCTCCCAGCTGAGCTATAGCCCCGTATCTTACAGCATCACCGTAAAGGCAAGTACTGTGCGAACGCGTCGCATAATATGAAACCCGATTCGCAGTGTCAACGGCTAAATCCGGTTATCCGATCAACCGCTGAAAAAGACGCCAAAGGTAAGAAAAAACAGGCGGCAATTTCGATGTCATCTCATCATAAGCACAATAAAAAGCTGCTAACGATAACGCGATTTATTATCATCACTTCACGTTACACTTCTGCCTCCTATATAAGCCCCATCACATGCGCTATGTTCCTATGATTGTATTTTCTCTGATGGTATCTGCTTCTGGCCTGTTGCCTGTTCGAGCACAACCCACTATTCCTGATATGACCGAACAAGCAAAAGCTCAATTTGAGATCAGACAAGTTGAGATGAAAAGCGATGCACAGCATGCCTATCGGCTTTTCATCGCGCTTCCCCGCCAACCCGCGCCTGAAGGTGGCTATCCGGTTCTGTACATGCTGGATGGCAACGCTCAGTTTCCCGTTGCCGTAAACCGCTATAACGCAAAAAATGGTGCGGCGCCGCTGATTGTTGCCGTCGGTTATCCGATCGATAAGCCTTACGACGTTCCCGCCAGAACACGTGACTACACGCCGCCGACAACGCTCACCGACCCAGATTTTGCTGCAGGCGGCGAAGCTGAGGCGTTTTACCAATTCCTACAGTCCAAGGTAAAACCCTGGGTTGAAGCGAACTACGCCGTGAATAAGCAAAATCAAACGCTGGCCGGGCACTCTTTCGGCGGTCTGTTTACGCTCTATACGCTTTTTAACCACACCGAATCTTTCCAGCGCTATGTTGCTGCAAGCCCGTCTATCTGGTGGGGAAATGGCGTTGTGATTCCGGCAAGAACGCCGCTGCTCGCGACTCCGCCGCCATCAATTACGGTCACGGCAGGAGCAAATGAGGATGAGCCAGCCAAAACGCAGCCGGGTAAACCTGTTGATGAAAAGCGGGCAGAGCGTCTCAGCCAAAGAAAAATGGTGGAAAGAGCAACAGCGCTGGTCGCACAGCTCAACGAACAAGGCATAAAAGCCGACTTTATTCTATTCCCCGGTAAAGGGCACGGCGACGTGATCCCCGATGCCATCGGTAAAGCGGTTGCTATCGCCGGTCAATAATCCCCTAAGTCATAAATAAAAAGCCCCAGCATTTGGCCGGGGCTTCTTGTGTATTCATGCAATAAGGATTACTGCTGCGCTTCACGCTCAGCAATGAACGCCAACGCTTTATCAATACGCGCCAGCGAACGCTGTTGACCAATCGCATGCACAGTCACGTCAACGCCCGGAGACTGACCCGCGCCGGTTACCGCAACGCGCAGCGGCATACCGACTTTACCCATGCCTTGACCCAACTCGTCCGCCGTGCCCTGAATGGCGTGATGGATATTCTCCGGCGTCCAATCGGTAATCGCTGCCAGCTTCTCACGTACCAGCTCAAGCGGCTGACGAGCAACCGGACGCAGGTGTTTCTTCGCTGCATCAACGTCAAACTCAGCAAAATCTTCATAGAAATAACGGCAAGAGTCCGCCATTTCTTTCAGCGTCTTACAACGCTCGCCCAGCAAGCCAACCAGTTCGCTCAGCTGCGGTCCGGTGCGGGTATCAATTCCAGCCTGCTCGATATGCCATGACAGATGCGTCGCCACGTATTCTGCGGGTAAATGGTTAATATAGTGATGGTTCAACCATTGCAGCTTCTCAGTATTGAAAGCGCTCGCCGATTTGTTGACGGCATCCAGCGAGAACAGCGATTTCATCTCATCTATAGAGAAGATTTCCTGATCGCCAGACGACCAGCCTAAACGCACCAGATAGTTCAGCAGAGCTTCCGGCAGATAGCCGTCATCGCGGTATTGCATTACACCCACAGCGCCGTGACGCTTGGACAATTTCTTACCGTCGTCGCCCAGAATCATCGACACATGCGCATATTCCGGCACCGGTGCGCCCAGCGCTTTCAGGATGTTGATCTGGCGCGGCGTGTTGTTGATATGGTCTTCACCACGGATAACGTGCGTGATTTCCATATCCCAGTCATCGATAACGACACAGAAATTGTAGGTCGGTGAACCGTCAGTACGACGGATAATCAGGTCATCGAGTTCCTGATTGCTGAATTCGATCGGCCCGCGAATGCGGTCATTGAAGATGACTGAGCCTTCCTGCGGGTTGAGGAAACGCACGACATGTGGCTCATTATCAGCATGATGTTCGTGAGAGCCACGGCAACAGCCGTCGTAACGTGGCTTATCACCATTTTCCATCTGCTGCTCACGCAGCGCTTCCAGACGCTCTTTTGAACAGTAGCACTTATAGGCCGTACCGTTTTCCAGCATCTGATCGATTACTGCGTTGTAACGGTCAAAACGTTTAGTCTGGTAGTACGGGCCTTCATCCCAGTTCAGGCTCAGCCAGTTCATACCATCCATAATGGCATCAATCGCGTCCTGAGTTGAACGCTCCAGATCGGTATCTTCAATACGCAGCACGAACTCGCCGTCATGATGACGGGCGAACAGCCAAGAATACAGTGCGGTACGAGCGCCGCCGACGTGGAGATAGCCAGTAGGACTAGGGGCGAAACGGGTTTTGATTTTCATTTGGGATTACAGCCTTATTACGCAACGGCTGTCGGCATAGACCGACATAAGCTCAGAGAACAAAAGTGGGCAACATTCTATCACTCTGCTTCGATTCCTCAACGCCGTAACATGCCGCACATGCTTTTATTCTGCTAGCGATAGCAAGATAACAGGCTGAATTGCGCAAGGATGCAGCACCAACGGCGATAAATACGACGTCTTGACTAATTTTGCAACGAACAATCATTTTAGTTTTAAAAAGCGTTGACTCACATTCAAGGATCCCTATAATGCGACTCCACACAGCGGGGGTGATTAGCTCAGCTGGGAGAGCACCTCCCTTACAAGGAGGGGGTCGGCGGTTCGATCCCGTCATCACCCACCACTCTTTACGACGTTTTAGTGAAAAGTGTCTCGCTGTGTAGAGTAAGAAGATTTGAGATTGGGTGATTAGCTCAGCTGGGAGAGCACCTCCCTTACAAGGAGGGGGTCGGCGGTTCGATCCCGTCATCACCCACCAATCTCATACCAGCTGGTCTTCTTATTAGAAGTTGAAGTAAATGTAGTTCAGAAGTGGGTGATTAGCTCAGCTGGGAGAGCACCTCCCTTACAAGGAGGGGGTCGGCGGTTCGATCCCGTCATCACCCACCACTTCTGCGGGTCGTTAGCTCAGTCGGTAGAGCAGTTGACTTTTAATCAATTGGTCGCAGGTTCGAATCCTGCACGACCCACCACTTCCGCAAAGTGATTCCCCATCTGAAGTAAATCCCAAAAATGCTATATGTTGCACGTGTCGTGTAGGTGAGAACCTGCGTTCAGGCTCGAGCCGAGCGAAGCGAGACAGCAACGCGCCAGCGTTGACCCCGAAGGGGCGAGGCCAAAGGCCGAGTCATCCTGCACGACCCACCACTTCCGCAAAGTGAATTCTCTCTGAAGTAAATCAACCCAATATTATCTGTTGCATCTGTTTTGCAAACGAGACTATATCG
Organism: Pectobacterium jejuense; assembly: GCF_026800125.1. NCBI lineage: Bacteria > Pseudomonadati > Pseudomonadota > Gammaproteobacteria > Enterobacterales > Pectobacteriaceae > Pectobacterium > Pectobacterium jejuense. Next base: position 3,791 of record NZ_JAPQKX010000017.1, read on the forward strand.
TCTGCGCTAACCCGAATATGCAAGACGCACGTAACGTCAGTCTGCAAGACTCGCCTGTTTTTATTTATTATCGAAATAAAAATGAAAAAAATTGAAGATAGAGAGCTGCCCAACCTGATGATGGTTGCCCCCTACCCTATCTGACCTGTGAAGGCGGGAATCCATACTGCTTCTTAAACGCGGCGCTGAAACTACTGACATGTTCATAGCACGCCAACACAGCAGCTTCATCCACAGACACGGCATGTCGGTGGAGCGCCTGATAGGCGCGTTCCAGCCGATGCTTACGCAGGTAGGCAGCAATAGTGATACCGTTACGGGTGCGAAAACCATTCTGCAAATCAACCGGATTAGTCCCCAACGCCTTAGCCATCTGGCCGATACTCAGGCGATCGGCTTCGCCGCTATCCAACCAGTCCTTCAAGCGTACCAAACAGCATTCAAGATGAGCACCAAAACGCTTTTGCTGGGGCGATGCATCAATACTTCGTAAAATGTCCGTCGCTAGATCCAGTGCGAAACTCTCGCATTGCAAACGCTGGATAAGCGAAACCGGAGACCGATCGTCGAAAGCCAATCGGCAAGCACGTTGCAGGACATCCGGAGCGGGTTGCCAGGACAGGCTTTGCCAGTGCGCACGCCTGAACTGCAGCAAGCTACTGCTGCACAGACCACTATCGTTGGCAAACCGTTCGAACCAAATTGGGCTGAAACTCAGGCAGATCTTGGTTTCCCGTCGGCCTGCCTGCCAATGACGCTGAAACTGATCGCTATCCGTCAGATTAACCAGCATTGCGCGCTGGCGGGCGGAATGGGCGTCGAAACGCAGACGCTGACCTGCCAGACTCACATCCGCTTGTCCCTGAAGCAGAAACGCGGCAGTAATACCCGGTGACAGCAAATTCTGACTAAAAGCGTCGATCAGGTCTTCACTCTGACTCAGATACAGCACCAGACCATTACCCAAGGACTGAATCCGCTGCCAGCCAGCCAACACCGGCTGGTCGCTCGGCAACTCCTGGCCGAAATGCAGTTTTCCTCCCTGTTCACTGGCTGCCTGACTTAATTGATCGCAGGTGAATACACGCATGAAACGTACCTGAATAAATATCGTCGCGCCTAACTTTTTCTTTTTTTAGCCTAAGCGAACGATTTGAATTAGAAGTATTCTCATTTGTAACATGACGGCAATCGACTGTCTAAGGTCTGTGACGTTTTTCATTTCAAGGGTAACAACACATGGTTTTACGTGTCACGCAAACCGCGCTGGTCGACGCGGTGTTTCAGGAAAACGTCAGCACTGAGGAAATACGCGAATGGCTGGCGTGCATAGAGCATCTTCTCGAATCGAAACAACCCTTTTTCTTCATCGCCAGAACACTCGCGCACACCGAGTTCGCCCCCGATTACCGATCCATTCAGGCATTCTGGTATCGCCAGCACAAACCCGCGTTTCAGCGCTACTGCCGTGGTCTGGTGCGCATTGCCCGTGACACATCCGAACAAGCTCGTCTGGATGCCCCCGCACTGCACCGAACCTGGGGCGTGCCGTACTTCGTCACTATTGAGAAGTCCAGTGGCTATCACTGGATTGCTGAACGCATGATGGGCATGGGTGAATGATGAAACGAACGAGTGAGTTCGCACCGATCAGCCGATTAGGACTAACGGCGATCGTGATTCTCTATTTAGCGCATGCCCTGCCGTTGTATTTCTACAACGTCGCTCTGCCGAGCATTCTGCGTAGCCAGGGGGTGGATCTGCGCTGGATAGGCATGCTTTCACTGCTTTATCTGCCTTGGGCCTGCAAATTTATCTGGGCACCGTTAATTGACCGTTATTATCTGCCCGTGCTGGGGCGTCGTCGCACCTGGCTATGGCTGACGCAAATCGCACTGGCAGGCGGTGTATTGGTTCTGGCGTTCACCGAATTGGATTACGGCTTGCTCCCATTCGTACTGATTGGGTTATGGATCTCAACTTGGGCTGCAACGCAGGATATCGCCATCGACGGCTATACGGTGGAGTCACTGGCAGAGTCAGATCATCGCCTTGGCAGCATGGCGCAAAGCATCGGCGTGGCGCTGGGCAGCATGATCGGCGGAGCAGGCATCCTGTTGCTGTATCAGTGGTACAGCTGGCGCAGCGCCTTGCTGTCTCTGGCGGTATTGACGGCGCTGACCATGATCGCCGTCACCTGGATTAATGAACGTCCTCAAGTATCCCCAGCATCCGAACGCCCGAGTTTCGCTAATACGTTCAAGCGTCGTGAAATACGTTGGGCTTTACTGCTCATTCTGCTTTACCGACTGGTTGAAGCCCCCGCCATGGCAATGCTTAATCCGCTGCTGGTCGATCAGCAATGGACACTGGTGGAAATCGGCCTTTTGATGTCAGTGGCTGGGGCGGGGGTCGGGTTGCTGAGCGCCATCATCACCGCGTGGGCGCTCAAACGTTACTCGTCCGACATACTGCTGGTTCGTGCTGGCTGGTTGCGCAGTGGCGTCTACCTGCTGCTCGCCGTGCTGATCTACAGCGGCTCAGCCATGACTTCAGGATTTTGGCTCGGCACGCTAGTCATCGTCATGCTAGCGATCCGCTACATGGCGATGACCAGTCTTTATGCGCTGTTCATGCGCCTGTGCTCCCGTCGACAGGCAGGCACCGACTTCACTGTACTGGTGTGCTTTGAACTTCTGGTGTTTTTCCTTGGCGGTTCACTTTCCGGCTTTCTCGCCGCAGGGCTCGGCTATGGCGCTTATTATCTGCTGCTCGGCGTGCTGTCGCTGCTTAGCGTTCTGCTGTGCCAACCGCTCATCAGACAACATCTGACCAAAACCATTTAACCCTTATCATTCAGTTATTCAGGAGACATTATGCGATATCTTGCGCCCCCCGCGCGGGTAACCTTCTTGAGTCTGGCCATCAGCGCTCAGGTGTATGCACAGACCGAGCCCCCCGTGCAGCAAACTCGCAGCCAGACGCAGGACACCGATATCATGACGGTAACGGCGGCCCGCTCGGTGAAAAACATTGCCGACATCGCCGGAACGGTTTACAGCATCGAACGCGAAGATATCGCCAGACAATCCTCAGCAGGCAGGTCTACCGCTGATATTCTCGGTCAGTTGGTGCCTGGCCTGGCTACCGCCTCCGGCACCACCAGTAACTACGGTATGACCATGCGCGGGCGCACGGTACAGGTCATGATCGACGGCGTACCACTGACTGGCTCGCGTGACGGTTCGCGGCAGCTCAACAGCATCTCACCGACAATGATCGAACGTGTCGAAGTCGTATCTGGCGCCACAAGCCTCTACGGTGCAGGCGCTACGGGCGGTATTATCAATATCATCACCCGTAATGCCGATGATGAACCTTATGCTTTCAGCAGCCAATTTGGCTTGAAAAGCGCAGATAAGCCGTCTAAATCAGGTATGGCCTACAGCGGTACGCAAACCGCCTCTTTCCATAACGATAACATCAGCGGCTTTGCCGGGCTGAACTATACCGCGCAAGGGGACATGCGCGATGCCCACGGGAATCGGATCGGGCCGGAAATCGCCCAAACCGATCGCCAGGACACAACCAGTCTCGATTTTAATAGCCGGCTGACCTGGAATCTGGATGACAACCAGCAGTTGAGCGGCGCATTCAGGTATTACAATGATGAGCAAGACAGCGACTACGGCCCCGATTATGGCCCCGGACTGGCCGCGCTGTTCACTCCGGCGACTTTTCAGCCCAGCCTCAAGGGCATCCAAGGGTTACAGCTTGACGACCAGCCCCGCACCCGGCATTACGGCTTCAATACCCAATACCAGAATCGAGACATACTGGGCGGCCAGCAGTTGACGGCTGAAGCCTATTATCGCAAAGAACAATCACGCTGGTTCCCTTCTGTCTCCGCAGTAACGCACTCAGCGCTGCCTGGCGGCAGCACATATGTGGCAATGCAATCCAATACGGATATTGATGTCTGGGGAGTGCGTACCGCATTGCAAAAAAACATGAGCCTGGCAGGACGCGATCTACAGTTAACCTATGGTCTTGACTACGAACAGGAAAAAGACAGCCAGAGTGGGCAATCCTACGGTCTCAACACCTTCATCGCCAGTAACGGCTTGCGTTATCAAGCCGAAAACCGTTACGCCATGGGGCCAGATGTTAAGGTGGACAAAACCGGTCTATTCCTGCAATCGGACTATGCGCTGACTAAACGCCTTAACCTGCAGGCAGGTCTGCGCCACGAGACCATCCGCAACAAGATTTCCACCTCAACGCCCTACAGCGAGGCCATCACTGCGGACAGGGTAGCCGGCTATCAGGCCAGGCAGCTCGAAGGTGGTCAAGTGAAGCATGGGGAAACGTTGTATAACCTGGGGCTGGTGTTCCAGTTGACCGATACCCATCAGTTATTCACCAACTTTTCCCAAGGCTTCAGCCTGCCCGACACACAGCGCATGTTGCGCGACGTACCGGCGACCTTCACCATTAACGGCGACAGTATCGACTCCATCAAGGTCAACAACTATGAACTTGGTTGGCGCATGAGGGATAACCGCGGCCTGAATGCTGGCGTTACCGCGTTCTACAACACGTCCGATAAGGTGGTGCAGTTCAACCGTGACTATAGCGTGTCAGTAGCCGATACCGACGAACGTATTTGGGGCATGGAAGGCAACCTGCAATACCCGCTGTCCGAAAGCTGGAACATTGGCGGCACGCTTGCCTATACACGAGGCGAATATAAAGACGCCGCTGGCGAATGGCGCGAACTGAATGCGTTCCGTGTCTCACCGCTGAAAGCCACATTATACAGCGACTGGACATTCGCCAATGGATACGGAGTACGTCTGCAATCCCTGACCGTCGGCGGAACCGACCGCGCTTATAATGATGCTAAATACGCTACTGTCAGCTCAAGCATTCGCTCCACACCAGCAGCAAAGATTTCAGGCTATACCGTGTTCGACCTCATCGCTCACGCTCCGTTGCTGGGCGGCCAAGTCGGCTTTGGCATCTACAATCTAGCTAATCGTGACTATAAAACCGTCTACAGCCAACAGGCCGAAGCCACCTATGGCAAGCTCTCCAGTCTGCCAGCGCAAGGCCGCTCGTTTGCTCTGACTTATTCGATTGACTACTGAAGCACAAGGTAGCCGATACGGCAGCGTGATGTTCTGCGCTGCCATTCCCTCCTCTCAAACATCAACGACATGATGGGGGTTAAAACGCCCATCCATCATTAGACCGCCGCAATTGCGGTGCTATGCTTATCTGCGTTTACGATGTTCACGTAATTTTTTGACAGAAAATATCAAATTTATTGGTTTTCTATTCAACCCCTAAATCGACGACACTGCCGCCCTATACAAAGCATTGCCAACAAACATTACCAATAAGCATTTTTTGCTCACTTATGAGGTTGTCTATTATGATTGCTCAGTTGAATCAGTGGTTCACGCGTTTAACCGATCATCCTGATGCAGGTAAACTTTTACTGCGTTTAACCGTGGGTATCCTGCTGCTGTTTCATGGCGTAGCAAAAATTGAGCACGGTGTAGGTTGGATCGTACAGATGCTGCAAGGCGCAGGCCTGCCAGGTTTTATCGCTTATGGCGTTTATATCGGCGAAGTTGTTGCCCCGATTCTGATTATTCTGGGCGTATTTACCCGCGTTTCCGGCCTGATTGCCGCGCTGACGCTGGTTGTGGCTACGCTGATGGTTGGCACAGGTAAATTCTTCACGCTGACTAACGTGGGTGCCTGGGCGCTGGAATTAGAAGCACTCTATTTCTTCGCGGGCATTATCATCATGCTGGTCGGTAGCGGTCGCTATTCTGTTGCCTCTAACCCCGCTTATCGCTAATCCTTGCCACCCGGCTAGTATTAACGACAAAAGCAAAAAACCCGCGGATTCGCGGGTTTTTTATTTCGATGCTCTGCCGATCAGATTTCCCAATCGTGGCTATAACGTTTAGGTTTGAACTGAATCACATCGCCTTTCTGTAGCCCGTGCAGACTTACATCATCCTTTGCGACTTCCGCTTCAATCAGCTCCGACTGCTCACCCAGCTTCAACGACAGGCGCGTCAAGGCACCGAGTGGGCGAATATCTCGCACTGTCACTGCCTGATAGCCTTCCTGCGCCTGAACGGATAACGACACTTCATGAGGACGGAATAGAATCGTCTCTTCCGTCTGTGCCACTTTCAACCGGTTACTGTCGCCAAGGAAATGGTAAACAAACTCGCTAGCTGGGTTGTTATAAACCTCAGCTGGAGTGCCGATTTGCTCAATCACACCTTTATTCATCAGCACGATGCGATCGGCGACTTCCATCGCTTCTTCCTGATCGTGCGTCACAAACACCGATGTCAGATCGATATCTTCATGCAACTGAGACAGCCAGCGGCGCAGCTCTTTACGAACCTTGGCATCCAGCGCGCCAAAGGGCTCATCTAGCAACAGAATGCTTGGCTCGACAATCAGCGCACGTGCCAAAGCAATACGCTGGCGCTGGCCGCCGGAAAGCTGTTCAGGATAGCGATCTCCCAGCCAGTCCAACTGCACCAGATTCAGTAATTCATGTACTTTCTTTTCAATGTCACTCTTCGACGGGCGGATATTTTTCGGCTTCATTCGCAACCCAAACGCCACGTTATCGAACACCGTCATGTGGCGGAACAGCGCGTAGTGCTGGAATACAAACCCTACGTTGCGTTTACGCACATCGTGAACGGACACATCCTGGCCGTGGAAAATAATGCTACCGCTATCCGGCTGTTCCAGCCCGGCGATAATACGCAGCAGCGTCGTCTTACCACAGCCCGATGGCCCCAGCAGCGCCACCAGCTCACCGCTGTGGATCGACAAATTAATCTCGTTCAGCGCCCGGAACTGGCCAAATTGTTTATTAATATTGCGAATCTCAATGCTCATTTTTGGCCAACTCCTGTTGTTTCTCTATTTGCTTCGTCAATCGGCTTTCACTCCACTGGCGCAGCAGCAGCACGACCAGTGACATAATTAGCAGCAGGATCGCCACGCTGAAAGCCGCAACGATGTTGTACTCGTTATAAAGAATTTCGATGTGCAACGGCAGCGTGTTCGTCAGGCCGCGGATATGGCCGGAAATGACGGAAACGGCACCAAATTCCCCCATCGCACGCGCAGTACACAGCACCACGCCGTAGATCAGCGCCCACTTCACATTCGGCAGCGTGATGTGCCAGAACATTTGCCAGCCATTCGCCCCCAGTAGCCGCGCCGCTTCTTCTTCCTGCGAGCCCTGCTCTTCCATCAGCGGAATCAGCTCACGGGCAACATAAGGCAGCGTGACGAAAATTGTAGCCAGCACGATGCCCGGCACCGCGTAAACAATTTGCAGATCGTGTTCAAGCAGGAAGGGATAGATCTTGCTTTGCGCCCCAAACAGCAGCACATACACCAGCCCCGCAACCACAGGGGAAACGGAAAATGGCAAGTCGATCAGCGCCAGCAGAAAGCTCTTGCCACGAAATTCAAATTTCGTCACGCACCACGCCGTCGCCAGCCCGAATACCACGTTTAGCGGTACAGAAATGACAGTCGCAAGCAGCGTCAGCTTGAGCGCAGAAATCGCATCCGGCTCGGTGATCGCGTCCCAAAATGCGCCGACACCTTTATCCAGCCCCTGAGTGACAACCATCATCAGCGGCAGCACCAGAATCAGGAAAAAGACGACCCACGCGAGTGAAACCAGAATGTAATAGGCGGCGGGCTGTTTTTTTCTTTTAGCCGCGTTGGCCTGAGTGGAAATAACCTGTTCCATGAAGACCGGCCCTTACAGTTTCGGTTGAATGCGGCGCTGCAACACGTTAATCAGCAGCAGCATAATGAAAGAAACCAGCAGCATGAATACGCCGATCCCGGTTGCTCCCTTGTAGTCATACTGATCCAGCTTGGAGACGATCAGCAGAGGCAGGATTTCGGTTTTAAACGGAATATTCCCCGCGATAAACACCACGGAACCGTATTCTCCAACGCCACGGGCAAAGGCCAGTGCAAAGCCCGTCAGCCACGCCGGTAACAATGCAGGCAGCAAGACATGGCGGAAAACCTGAAGCGGGCGCGCGCCAAGGCAGGCGGCGGCTTCTTCCACTTCTTTGGGAATATCAGCGAGCACCGGTTGCAGCGTTCTGACCACGAAAGGCAGCGTGACGAAAATGAGCGCCAGCGTGATGCCAATACCGGTGTAGGCAATTTTGAACGGAAACAGCGAGCCAATCAGGCCATTCGGCGCATACAACGCCGTCAGCGCAATCCCCGCCACGGCGGTTGGCAGCGCAAAAGGCATATCGATCATGGCATCGATCACTTTGCGGCCGGGAAAGGTATACCGCACAAGTACCCAGGCCAGCAGCGTCCCGAGAATGCCGTTAATAAACGCCGCAGCCAGCGCCGTACCAAACGAAAGCCGCAGGGAGAAAAGCACCTGACGGCTGGTGATCAGATCCCAAAACTGACCAAACGTTAGTTGGCTGGCATACAAAAACATCCCCGCCAACGGAATGAGGACAATTAATCCTAAATAGCTCAGGCTAAACCCTAACGTTAGCCCGAAACCGGGAATCACTGAGGAAGAACGTTGTGACATACCGTGCCTTTAATTTTCATACTCACTACCCAGCCAACAACTGCTTGCCGACGCGCGCTACCTGACAGAAAGGTTAAGGCGGCAGGTCCTCTGCCTTCTTAACCTGAAAAAAGCCGCTAGGGTGATAGCGGCCTTAATTCGTCAGACATTAAAAACTTACTTATTAATCTCTTTAAAGATGGCGTCGAACACACCGCCGTCGTTAAAGAATTTGTCCTGTGCCGCTTTCCAGCCGCCGAAATCCTTATCAATCGTCACCAGATTCACCGGTGCAAACTGATCTTTAAACTCTTCAGCGATCTTGGCATTACGTGGACGGTAGAAATTTTTACCGATGATGCGCTGCGCTTCATCGCTGTAGAGGTATTGCAGATAGGCTTCAGCCTGTTTCTGTGTTCCCTTACGCTCAACGACTTTGTCGACAACGGCAACCGGCGGTTCAGCCAGAATCGACAGAGACGGTGTCACGATCTCAAGCTGATCGCCGCCCTGCTCTTGCAGAGACAGGTAGGCTTCGTTTTCCCACGCCAGCAGCACATCGCCTAGCTGACGTTGCACAAAGCTGATGGTTGCCCCACGCGCACCGGTATCCAGTACTGGCGCATGGCGATACAGCTCAGTGACAAATTTCAGTGCGGTTTCATCATTGCCGCCCGGTTGCGCTTTGGCATAAGCCCACGCTGCCAGGAAGTTCCAACGCGCACCGCCAGAGGTTTTCGGGTTTGGCGTGATCACTTCAACGCCCGGTTTCACCAGATCGTTCCAGTCTTTGATTTGCTTCGGATTACCTTTGCGTACCAGAAAAACGATGGTGGAGGTGTAAGGTGTGCTGTTGTCAGGCAAACGTGCCTGCCATTTAGGGTCGATCAGCTGTTGATTCAGGTTTAAGGCATCAATGTCACCAGCCAGCGCCAGCGTCACCACGTCAGCCTGCAAGCCGTCAATCACCGAGCGAGCCTGCTTGCCAGAACCACCGTGAGAGTTTTTGATGGAGATATCTTCACCCGTGGTCGCTTTCCAATGCTTAATAAACGCCGCATTGTATTGCTGATATAACTCACGCGTCGGATCGTAAGACACGTTTAATAATTCGGTAGCCGCCGAGGCCACACCAGAAAACAACAGTGCTGCCGTAGCAACAGATAACCCCAGACGACGTATTGACATTCTTATCACTCCCTAATGCTCGAAAGTATCAGATAAAATCATGACGGATGTGACTGATTAATAACTTAAATAATTCGACTTGCAGGAAAAAACGTTATCGTTTTGAACCGCGTACATGCCGCTTGAAATAGGACGGGTATATCAGGCTGACAACATGGAAGTGACAATAGTGGATATAGGGAAGGGGCAAAAATATTGTTTCGCGATAATTTATGCTATCGCGTTATATTGTTAATGATTATGTAATAGTTTTCAGTCTAAGCAATTTTGTTGCAGCAGTAATATTTTACGACGGGAATATGAGGTAACCCTGATGCCGTGCGGCATCAGGTCAATACGGTGCAAGCTAAGCTTGAATCACAGGGGCGTAAAACGACGTGTCTTTCTGCCCTACTCTTCTTCATCCAGTTGCAAAGCCACGTACAGCAGCAGACGGTCGTCGAAATTCCCCAGATCTAACCCCGTCAGTTCAGAGATGCGGTTAAGGCGATATTCCAACGTATTGCGGTGGATAAAGAGCGCTTTCGCCGTCGCGCCGGGCTGGACATTGTTACGGAACCAGGCCCCCAACGTCCGACGCAGCAGACCATTGCCATCCATTGCTTTAAGCTTCGAAAGCGGGCGCACCAGCTCATTTGCCTGCCAGCCACCACGCAGGCTATCCAGCAGCACGGGCAACATCAAATCCTGATAGTAATAACAGCGCTGGGCGGGCATACGCTGTTTGCCTACGCTCATGGTCGTTCGTGCCGTTCGGTAGGAGCGCGCGATACTGCCGGGGCCAGCAAAATAGTTCCCCAGCGCCAGCCGCACTCGCAGCCGACTACTTTCCGCCATACGCGACATCAGCGTATCTACGCGACGCCGGTGTTCCTCTGCATCCCAGCGTCCGTGGCTGTTCAGCGCCGGTTTTAGCACCACCATTTCCGTCAGAGAAACGATAGCGATCAGGTTGTCGCGTTCCGGCGTGGTCAACAGCGTCTGCAACTGCTGTAGCTCTGCCATGGCGGAGTCAACACCGAGCTGCCCGCTGTCCACTTCGATCACCGCGGCGACGCGGGGCTTATTCAGATCGATGCCTAAACGCTGCGCCCATTCCATGAGGGCGGGAGACAGGTCGTCGGTGCGAATCAGGTTCAGCACCAGCTCTTCACGCAGGCGGCTATCCTGCGCCAGCATATGCAGCAGCCTCGCCTGCTCCAGCATCATTTCCGCCGTCATGCAGACAAGCTCACCGTATTGCCGTAGCTGGCTGGGATTCCCCGTCAGGCCGATGACGCCAACGATTTCACCGTCGATGCGCAGGGGTAAATTGATGCCCGGACGCACGCCGTGCAGGTGACGCGCCACGGCATCATCAATATCGACGACTCGCCCCTGCGAAAGCGCCAGCAGCGCTCCTTCGTGCAGTTCCCCCAATCGTTCCTGATCGCCACTGCCGATAATCTTACCGCGAGCATCCATCACGTTGATATTGCTATCAATGATCTGCATGGTCCGCGCGACAATATCCTGTGCCATCTTGGCATTGAGATGATACGACGCCATTTTTACCTCTGAGAGGAACATTGACAATTGCACCAGCATACCGCCACACGGTGCGCCACACATTGTGCAAATTAACAAAGAAACGGGAATTAGATTAAATCTGTGGAAGAACTCACAAAAGCACTTTCATAGAGAAGCGAGAAGTGGCCGAGTACCAGAGTACCCGGCCAGATAAGTAACGTAACAAATTGTCTTAAAAGGTAATTATTAACGTAGACGCTGAAAGGTTCGATTACGGAGCCAGCAGATAAATCGTGTTCTCGCCACGACGAACGTTCAACGCCAGAACGGCCGGTTTGCTGTCCAGAATTTTACGCAACTCGCCAATATTCTGTATCGTCTGTTGATTAACGCCCAGAATAATGTCGTCTTTCTTCAGGCCAATTTTAGCCGCCGCGGAACCGGGTTTAACGTTATCCACCTTGACGCCTTTTTTATCGTCCACCTGAGTATTGCTCAGCTCGGCACCTTCAATGCCAGAGTAGAGATTACCGGAAGCCACCTGAGCCTGATTGCTCTGTTGCAACGTCACCTCAACCGTTAGCGGTTTACCCTCACGCAGCAGTCCCAGCGCCACTTTGCTGCCCACCGGCAGCGATCCAACCTGCGCACGCAGCGCAGAGAAGCTGCTGACCGCCTTACCATTCAGCGTGACGATCACATCGCCCGCCTTGATGCCCGCCTCATCTGCTGCTGATTTAGGTCGCACTTGACTCACAAACGCACCGCGCTGTGCATCAACTTTCATCGCCTGCGCCAGTTCGGAGTTCAGCTCCGTCCCGGTGATACCCAGCTCGCCGCGCTTCACTTCGCCAAATTCGACAATCTGTGCCACGACGCTTTTCACCATATTGCTGGGGATAGCGAAACCGATCCCGATATTGCCGCCATCTGGAGCAAGAATCGCGGTATTCAGCCCAACCAGCTCCCCATTCAGATTAACCAGCGCACCACCGGAATTCCCCCGGTTGATCGCCGCATCGGTCTGAATAAAGTTCTCGTAGTTTTCAATATTCAACCCGCTACGCCCCAGCGCAGACACAATGCCCGATGTCGCCGTTTCACCCAGACCATACGGGTTACCAATCGCTACCGTGTAATCACCGACCCGCAGTTGGTCGGAATCCGCGACCTTAATCGCCGTCAGATTTTTAAAATCTTTCAACTGCACCAGCGCGATATCTGAACGCGGGTCTTTGCCTAACACTTTGCCGTCATACTTGCGGCCATCGCTGAGTCGAACCTGAATCTTATCGGCGTTATCCACCACATGGCTGTTGGTCACCACATAGCCTTTTTCTGCATTAATCACGACGCCCGCGCCCAGCGCCTGGAAATTTTCCTGCTGTGGCGGCTGACCGTCGTCGTCACCTTCTCCCTGACACATTGGCGATGACTGGAACGGTGATCCCTCCTGACAGAAAGGCGAGTTTTCACCAAAAAACGGCTGAAGTTGCGGCGGGATATCTTCTTTTCCCGCATTGCCCGCATGGGTGGTATGCCCTTCCACATAGATGCTCACCACGGAAGGCATGACGTTTTCCAGCATAGGGGCCAGGCTGGGTAATTGACCCGATGACGCGGCAGACGCCGCTGACTCAGCGGCAGTCGCCGTGGTGGAGCCCATCGCCATCGCCAGACTTAACGCCAGCGCACTCAGAACCAGTGATTTTCTTTTCATAGGAGGTTATCTCATAGTAATCAACACGCAAGTCTTACGGCCCGTGTACCCGACACCGGGTACACTCAGTGGTCGTGCTGTATGAGATAAATATGGACCAACAAGGTTCCCAAGGGGAAGATCGTGAAGCGTAAGGAAATATTGAACGGCTTTACAAAAGTCGCGATTTCCGTTGCGGCCTGTTCATCGCTAATCCGCGGCCATCAGCTTGCGGTATTCGTCGTAGGCGTACAGATCGGTCATACCGCTGATGTAATCCTGAATCAGGCGCGCCCGATAATAATATTCACGGATTGCACGCTCAGTTTCAGGTAACCCTTCCAACTCAGCAACCGCTTCACAATAGGCCAGACAGTGCTTGCTGGATAGCTTGTGATAAAGCCGCGTTTCAATCGGATAGCGCTTGTGCGTATCGTCGCTCACAAGCTGCCTGAAATCCTGATAGGGCATCTCGAGCAGCGGGCTATAAATATCCAGCAGGCCGCGAATCACGCGATCCCCCTGTAGCTCCAACTGTTCAACTTCATGATGGTTAAAAACGTGCTTTAAGGCGACGCGTTTGAAAATGCCTAACAGCCGATTCTGCGGGCTGTCGTCCTCAAGCAACGCCTGATTGAACGACCCGGCATACACTTCCGGCAGGTTGTCGATAAAACGCTGCGCGGCATGCGGCACCATCTGCCCCACGGTATGCACACGGAGATTCATGAAGAACTGATCGTCGTGGCTACGCCATTGAAAGCGTTCGCGATCTTTGTATGCACGTTCAATCGTTTTAGCGAAGATGTCTTTTTCTGCTCCTGCGCCCCAATTTTCGCGCAGACGATCGTAAAGTTCGTCGATCGTGAGAATATCTTTCTCGACGGCATCCTCAAGATCCGCGATGCAGTAGGACACATCATCGGCCGCTTCCATAATGTAGCTCAGCGGATGACGATGAAATTCGCCCATATCCAGCTCTTCACGCAGTGTGGCGACAAACGCTTCCTCTGACAGATAGTAGCCCGGTTTCTTCATCAAATAATGGTAATCCGCCGGAAGCTCGCCGTGCCAATACGCGGGACGGGTGTATTTCAGAATGCAGGCCACCTGCCCGTAGGTCAGGTTGAGCTTCAGCAACGTATGCACCAGACGGATCGCCTGTGCGTTGCCTTCAAAATGGCTTAGATCCTGCCGGATTTGCCCGCGCAGATCGTCCAGCCCATCCTGCTGCATCCGCAGTGTAGGCACTTTGCAGTCATCGACGCGTTCTGTGGATGCACTGTCCAGATAGTGGCTATCCAGTAATTTTCTGAACCATTGATTAATTGCAGATTCGCCAAAATGTCCAAACGGCGGATTGCCGATGTCATGCATCAGGCACGCCATTTCGACCAGACTTTCAAACGGTGTTTCTCTGTCGTCCAGACCCAGCGACGCCAGCCGCCCATCGACTTTCAGGCGGTGCAAAATCTCTTTGGCGATATAGCGTCCCACCTGCTGAACTTCCATCGAGTGGGTCAGGCGGGAGCGGACGGCTGCATTGCGTTCTAGCGGAAAGACCTGGGTTTTTTGCTGTAAGCGGCGGATGGCAGCGGAGTTAATAATACGACCCCGATCGCTCTCAAACTGGCGCACAATCGTATATTCATCCTCAGCCGTTTTAGGCCGGCTGAAATGGCGCTGAAAGCTCATTTTTTTGGCGAAATCGATACCAGACATACGGTTCTCCATGTCATCCCGCTACAGCACAATGATGGACACTCCATCTCATCCCGCTAGCCATGATAGACTAACCCCAGCTACACGCCTTCCATTTATAACAGAATTTGCGGGGAACCTTATGAAAGTCGGTATTATCGGCGCGATGGAACAAGAAGTAACTCTGCTGCGCGATCGGATTGAAAACCGTCAGACCTTCCAGCGTGCAGGTTGCGAAATCTACACAGGACAAATCAACGGCGTGGATGTCGCCCTGCTGAAATCCGGTATCGGCAAAGTCTCCGCCGCGTTGGGCACCACGCTGCTGCTGGAGCACAGCAAGCCAGACGTGGTCATTAACACCGGTTCCGCTGGCGGACTCGCACCTACATTGAACGTCGGTGATATCGTCGTTTCCGATGAAGTGCGCTACCACGATGCCGACGTCACGGCTTTTGGCTATGAGCCCGGCCAGATGGCTGGCTGCCCTGCCGCTTTCCTTGCCGATGAAAAACTCATCACACTGGCGCAGGAAGTCATTGCCGAGTTACAGCTGAACGCTGTGCGCGGTCTGGTTGTCAGCGGTGATGCCTTCATTAACGGCGCAGAGCCGTTAGCCCGTATCCGCACCACCTTCCCGAAAGCAATTGCCGTAGAAATGGAAGCGACAGCGATCGCCCATGTCTGCCACCAGTTCGCCGTCCCGTTTGTAGTGGTGCGCGCGATTTCTGATGTGGCCGATAAAGCCTCACACCTGAGTTTCGATGAGTTCCTGAGCGTTGCGGCACAGCAGTCAACGCGGATGGTAGAAGCGATTCTGGCCAAGCTGGCCGCACGCTAATAGTGACTTTCAGGTTCCTCTGCTGGCTGACCGGGCTACTGCTCTGCACCGCCGCTTATGCCATTCCGCAACGCGTGATCAGTCTCGCACCGCACGCGACGGAAATGGCCTATGCGGCTGGCATGGGCGAACAGCTGATTGCGGTCAGCGCCTGGTCAGATTACCCGCCAGAAGCGAAAAAGCTGGAACAGGTGGCTTCCTGGCAGGGAATCAACCTGGAGCGGATCCTCGCCCTCAAGCCCGATCTGATTCTGGCGTGGCGCGAGGGTAATCCGCAGCGTCCGCTGGAACAGCTCGCCAATTTCTCGATTCCTATCGTTTATCTGGATGCGAAGACGTTAGACGATATCCCGGCGTCACTACGACAGTTGGCGACCTATAGCCGCCATCCTGAGCAAGCTGAACGCGCAGCAAAAGATTTTCAGCAGGGAATAGGTGAACTCCAGCACGCTGGCGAGAAACCGAACGCCGCGCCATTGCGGGTATTCCTTCAATTTGGCACTCAGCCGCTGTTTACCTCGTCGAAAGCGACGCTGCAAAGCCAGATCGTTTCACTGTGCGGTGCTGAAAATGTCTTTAGCAACAGCCCGGTGCCTTGGCCGCAGGTCAGTCGTGAACAGGTGTTAAGACGCCAGCCGCAGGCCATTATTGTCGTCGGTACGCCAGATAGGGCTTCCAGCGTACAAACGTTTTGGCAGCCGCAATTAGCGGTTCCGGTGATTACCGTCAATGAGGACTGGTTTAGCCGCAGCGGCCCACGTTTATTATTGGCGGCCCGGCAAATTTGTTCTCAATTAGCAGAGTTAAGACCCACGCTTTCGTCAGCGAAGTGATTGTTAATTAACACTGTGAAATCATTCCGATAACAATAGATTCATTAGTATACAAGTTGTAACACTAACAGACTTTTATTTCGCCAATAGTTGCCGATAATCTGAACGTAACGGTGGAATCATAGACATCAATAAAAGGTGTTGATTACCGCCCGGCGATGGCGATAAAGCCAAAGCAAGACGAAATGAGAAAACTTTGAACCGATATCGGTTCCTTTGACACCAGGTAGCTTTAACTATGAAAAATGCGTTGCTTTACGCGGGCTTACTTATGGCGGCCTGTAGCACGGCATATGCAGGGAGTCAGGGCGGGCAAATTAACGCTCAACTGACTATACAACCGGCGTGCGGCGTAACGCCTCAATCCGGTCAATATCAAATGAATTGTAACGTAGCCTCTGTACCACAACCTAAAATTACTGAGTCACGCATTCAGGTCGATCAGGCAAAATTTTCGACTTCTGCGGCAAAAACCGCACAGGGTACGGAAATGCGTTTGATTACGGTCGAATGGTAATCACAGTAAAAACACGAAGCGTATTCTTTTAATTAACGCTTCTTGTGACAGGTTGCTTGTTTACTATGCCCTAAATAATTCGAGTTGCATGACAAAACGTTAGCGTTTTGAACAACGCAAAGCGTTGGCCCTTCAGGGCGAGGCTCATTTATGCGCCTCGTAAAGCGGCAACCGAGCGAATCCCCAGGAGCTTACTCAGGTAAGTGACTGGGGTGAGTAAGAGCAGCCAACGCACAAGCAGCTTGAAGTATGACGGGCATATAAAAAAACCGTGTCTCGGCAACAAGACACGGTTTTTATTTTTCAGTCGGTGAATAACCGCAATGCAGGATCAGACGCTGAAAGAGGAACCACAGCCGCAGGTGGATTTCGCATTCGGATTCGTCACGATAAAGCGAGAACCTTCCAGACCTTCGGTATAATCCACCGCACCGCCAACCAGATATTGCAGGCTCATCGGATCAACCACAAGCGCCACACCTTGTTTCTCAATGGTCATATCGCCGTCGTTGATTTGATCATCAAAGGTAAAACCATACTGGAAACCGCTACAGCCGCCGCCCGTGATGTACACACGCAGTTTCAGCTCTGGGTTTTCTTCATCAGCAATCAGGTTTTTCACCTTGCTTGCCGCCGCATCGGTAAATTGCAGAGGCAGTGCTGCTATATCATCGCTCATATTTTTACTCCCAACTCAGGGCTTATCAGGTGATAGACCCATATTCATACGCTTATTATCCGGCAGTATGCGAAAACGTTCAAGATTTGACAGCTGTTGTTGAAATAATCGCCGCATTATGCCGCCTCATCCACCACACAGCCAGTACTCTCTGTGGGTATGGTGCGGTGTGTTTTCAAGTGAAAACCCGCACAGCGATTTCATAACGGCGGTCAGTTCATTAGAATACCCCTACATTTTACGATCAAGACCAGTCAGGACCGCGTAATGAACAAATCTGAAAGCCTGTATGCTGCGGCACAGCAACTTATTCCCGGCGGTGTGAACTCACCCGTTCGTGCTTTTAACGGCGTTGGCGGTACTCCGCTGTTCATCGAACGGGCTGATGGCGCTTATCTCTATGACGCTGACGAACAAGCGTATATTGATTACGTGGGATCGTGGGGCCCGATGGTGCTGGGTCACAATCATCCGGCTATCCGTGATGCGGTAATCGCGGCAGCAGAACGCGGCCTGAGCTTTGGCGCACCGACAGAAATGGAAGTGCAGATGGCACGTCTGGTCACCTCGCTGGTGCCGAGTATGGATATGGTGCGGATGGTCAACTCCGGTACGGAGGCCACCATGAGCGCGATCCGTCTGGCGCGTGGTTACACCGGCCGCGATAAAATCATCAAATTTGAAGGCTGCTACCACGGACACGCCGACTGCCTGCTGGTGAAAGCCGGTTCCGGCGCGCTGACGCTGGGCCAGCCTAATTCCCCCGGCGTTCCCGCCGACTTTGCTCGCCACACGCTGACCTGCGTCTATAACGATCTGTCATCCGTTCGCGCCGCATTTGAACAATATCCTGACGAGATCGCTGCGATTATTGTCGAACCGGTTGCGGGCAACATGAACTGCGTTCCACCGCTGCCGGATTTCCTTCCCGGCCTGCGTGCCCTGTGTGACGAGTTTGGTGCCCTGTTCATTATCGATGAAGTGATGACCGGCTTCCGTGTCGCACTGGCGGGTGCACAGTCGCACTACGGCGTGGTGCCGGATCTGACCTGTCTGGGGAAAATCATCGGCGGCGGCATGCCAGTCGGCGCATTCGGCGGCAAGCGTGAAGTCATGCAGGCGCTGGCACCAACCGGTCCGGTTTATCAGGCGGGAACGCTGTCCGGTAACCCGATCGCCATGGCCGCAGGCTTTGCCTGTTTAACCGAAGTGGCGAAACCCGGCGTACATGAAAAACTCACCGCGTTGACCAATCAGCTGGCTGATGGCCTGCTGGCTGCCGCGAAAGCCGAAAACATTCCGCTGGTGGTGAATCAGGCGGGCGGCATGTTCGGCCTGTTCTTCACGGATGCCGAGAGCGTCACCTGCTATCAGGATGTGATGAAGTGCGACGTCGAGCGCTTTAAGCTGTTCTTCCACATGATGCTGGAAGAAGGAATTTACCTCGCGCCGTCCGCGTTTGAAGCGGGCTTTATGTCGCTGGCGCATACGCCACAGGACATCGATCGCACCATCGAAGCCGCACAGCTCTGCTTCTCACGTCTGTAAAAGCGTATCTCGACGGCGTCATTCCCTGACACTGACGCCGTCGCATTCCCCCTTCTCCCCCGCTCCCTACTTTTTTCACGGCGACTATCATTCGAGAATGACAAGCCCTCTTAAATTGGTTATGAGTAAGTCTATTTTCCTGAAAATAGCGGAGAGGTCATGTTAAAGATTCTGGGACGCACGTCGTCGATCAACGTTCGGAAAGTGCTATGGCTGTGTGATGAGTTGGCGATTCCCTTCGACCGCGAAGACTGGGGCGAAGGTTATCAGTCACCGCAATCACCGGCGTTTCTGGCGCTCAATCCCAATGCCATGATACCGGTTATTCAGGACGACGATTTTGTCATGTGGGAATCGAACGCCATTATACGTTACCTCGCCAACGCGAAGGACGGAGCCTGGCTCTACCCGCAAGAGCCGCGTAGCCGAGCCTCTATCGATCAATGGATCGACTGGCAAGCCAACGAGCTCAATCCCTCATGGCGTTACGCCTTTATGTCGCTGGTGCGCCAGTCTCCCGCGCATCAAGATCCCCAGCTCCTGACAGCATCCTGCAATCTTTGGTCGCGCACGATGGGCATTTTGAATCAGCAATTAGAGAGAACCGGTCACTACGTTACAGGACTGGCGTTTACGCTGGCAGATATTCCCATCGGGCTATCGGTGAACCGCTGGTATGAAACGCCGCTGGAACACACTGACTATCCCGCCGTCCGCGCCTACTATGGGCGCTTAAGCGAACGCGTAGGTTACCTGACCTGGGGACGCAACGGCACGCCATAAAACTATTCATAATAGCGACTCATAAAACTACTCTGCGCTACCCGGATCGATACCGCTCATCTCACACGCCAGCGCCCCCGCACGCTTAAGCGCATACGTGTAGCGTTCATCAAACGGGTAGCAGCACGATAGCCGAAGCGCGTGCTTACAGCGGCCGCTCAGCGTGTAGAGCTCTCCGGGCGTGACGCAAATTTTCTCTTGCAGCAGACGATGAAATAGCTCAACGCCATCCACGCCGCCCGGTAACTCCAGCCAGAAGACAAAACCGCCCTGCGGCTGCGTCGCGCGTGTCCCCTGCGGAAAATGCCGGGCAATCAGCCCACGCGCCTCATCCATCTGCGCGGCATAGCGGCGGCGCAGCGTGCGTAGATGGTGATCGTAACCGCCGGACTCCAGAAACTGCGCCAGCGTTTCCGATAGCAGCGCCGATTCCGCCATTGACGATACCGCTTTCAGCCGCGCCACTTTGGCACGGAAACGGCCCGACGCCATCCAGCCGATGCGGAAATCAGGTGCCAGCGTTTTCGTGAAGCTGGAGCAGTAAATCACCCAGCCGTCGCGGTCGAAAGCTTTCACCGTCGGCGACAGCGGCCAGGTAAACTGAAGTTCGCTGTATAACCCATCCTCGATCAGCGGAACCTGATAATCGTTCACCAGCTTTGCCAGCCGTTTTTTATCCGCTAGCGTCATACTGCATCCCAGCGGATTCTGGGCGTTCGGCATGGCAATAATCGCCTGTAGCCGCCCCTCTGACAGCAGCAGTTCCAACGCATCCAGCGCAAGGCCGCGTTGCGGATCGGTGGGAATTTCCACCGTTTTCAATCCCAGACTGGCAAGCAGAGGAAAGAGATAAAAATAGGTTGGCGTTTCCAGCCCCACACAGTCGCCCGGCTGCGTGACCGTGCGTAGCGCCAGCTGTAGCGCCTCCATACAGCCGTGGGTGATCGTGATGTCTTCACGGGTCAATGTCATACCCAAATCCATCGCCCGCCGCGCCACTTCGCGCCGCAGCCGTTCACTGCCCGGCGGCAGTGCATAGCGGCCAATCAGGTCGGGCTGTCGCCGCAGCAAGGAAGCGGCAATACGGCTGATTTTTTCGGTCGGATAGAAATCGGCATGCTGCGGGCACGCCAGAGAAATGTTGGTGTAATCCGGATGCGTCTGGGCAGCGAATACGGTATCGATCAGATCCAGTTGCTCACTGCCCGGCACAATCACCTGCGCACGGTGGGGCTTGCTCTCCGTCAGCGACGGCAGACGTCCTCGCACAAAGTAGCCAGATTGCGGCCGTGCTTCGATCAACCCACGATCTTCGAGAATACGCCAGGCATTCAGCACCGTATTCACACTGACCTGATGCGATCCCGCGACGCGACGAATAGAAGGCAGGCGACTTCCCGGCGCTAGCGTCCCTTGATGAATCGCCGTGGCGAAGGTTTCCGCGAGCTGTTGATAGAGCGTACTTTCTTGTGAGTCGATAATGGACACAGTTCCCCCGCCAGCCGATGAGTACAGTTAACGATTAATGCATTTTGTACCCATAACAATAATCATTTTGTGTATCTGTAACCATTTCTTTTTTCTGCCTACCATAGTGTTCTCCCCCATCATCAGGATCACACCATGCTCGACCCTTCTTTTTTCAGCTACGTCACCGTCATGTCTATCACGCCGGGGCCCAATAATCTGCTGCTGGCAACGTCAGGTGTCAATTTTGGCCTGCGCCGAACGTTACCGATGCTGATGGGTATTTTAATTGGCTGTGCGCTACAAACGGCGCTGATGGGGGTGGCATTGGAGCTTTTGCTGAGCTGGCTGAGCGCGATCCGCCTTCCCCTTACCGTGCTGGGGTGTGTCTATCTGCTGTGGCTATCGTGGAAAATCGTGCGCTCATCGGCACCAGAATTACACGGGCGAGTACAGCCGATGACCGTACTGCAAGGGACGTTATTTCAGGCGGTGAACCCGAAGGCCTGGCTGATGTCCAGCAACATCGCGCTGCTTTATACCGCCAGCAATGGTATTTTCACCACAATGATCGCTTTCATGGCACTCAATCTGCCCTGCATTTTAGTTTGGGCCGTGCTCGGCGATCGCATCGGCAAACATCTTCAGGAACCGTGGAAACTGAAAGCCTTCAACGGCATCATGGCGCTTTCTCTGGTGCTCACCACGTTCTGGATGCTGGTCGAAGCTATTAACGTCCCTAGCTAATCACACGATCTCGGCGGGCTTCCCTCCCCGCCGAGGCTCGCGCTATTTCACCTGTTTACGCAATAGATAAACAAAGTAAGGCGCACCGATAAACGTCGCGAGCAGCCCTGCCGGAATCTGCGCTGGAAAGAGAATCATCCGGCCAAACCAGTCCGCAATGACCATCAGCGCGCCGCCAATCAATGCCGAACAGGCGATTTGCGGCAACACGCGGCTAAAGCCCAGCATCCGCGCCATGTGGGGTGCCATTAACCCCACAAAGCTCATCGGGCCGACCATCAGGGTTGCCATCGCGGTCAGTACTGATGCCAGCAGCAAAACCAGCAGGCGAACCGGCGTAACGGCCACGCCAAGCGCTCTGGCCGTAGTGGTGCCAAGCGGCAGAATACGCAGCCAGCGCTGGCATAGCGGGACAATCAACAGCAGCAGAACGGCAATCACCGCCGTACGTATCGCGTCAGTCGGTTCGACCGCATAGGTTGATCCCGACAGCCAGGTCAACACGGTACCCATACGCGGATCGCCACTGGCCAGCAGCAGCGCAATGACGGTGGTGAACGCCATACTCAGTGCGATCCCCGCCAGCAGCATACGCTGCGTGGAGAACCCACCGCGACCAGCGATAATCACCATGACCAGCAGCGTCAATGCCGCGCCCGCACTACCAGCCGGAAGCAGCCACACGAACGCATTGCCGGGAATGAAAAACAGCAAAATAATGACGCCAAACGATGCGCCGGAGCTAATCCCCAGCACTTCCGGGCTCCCCATCGGGTTACCCGTCAGTTTCTGTATTAGCGTCCCCGCCACCGCCAGCATCACCCCAGCGGTTAGCGCCGCCAGCACCCGAGGCCAGCGCCATGAAAGCAACTGCGTTAACACATCGCCGCCGCCCCACTGCCAGCCGTCGGCATCTTTCCCTAACATCAGCGCAGTCATCACCACCATTCCCAGCAGCATGATGCCGAGTACCAGCCACGTTCCCCACAGGCGACGTTCAGCCGTCGGCGTACTGCTGCTGTCGACCATCGCAGGTTGACCGCTATTACGCAGGCGCGGCAGCAGCCACAGTAGCAGCGGCGCGCCAATCAGCGCCGTCGCGGCGCCCGTTGGGACGTCAAGCCATACGTGGCTCAGCCAGATAACGCCCTGATCGGTAACGCCAAGCAGCAGCGCCCCCAGCAGCGGTGCTAATAAAAGGCGGTGAAGTAACCGCCGTGCGCCCAGCATTTTCGCCAGCAGCGGTGCAAACAGGCCGATGAAACCGATAATTCCCGCCGCATTCACCAGTTGAGCACACAGGAAAATCCCCAGCCCAAGCGCGCTCAGGCGTGCCAGCGATAGCCCAAGCCCCAGGTTACGCGCGACGCCATCATCCAGCCCCAACAGCGTTAGCGGACGAATCAACAGCAGCGCCAGACAGAAACACACCAGAAGACGCGGGAGAACAAACTGCACATTGCTCCAGTCCTGCTGGTTCAATACGCCGCTGCTCCACAGGAACAGGCCCTGTAGCTGCTCATGATGGAAGAGCGCCAGCAATTGGTTGACCGCGCTACAGTAGAAACTCAGCACCAGCCCCGCCAGTATCAGCGTCACGGGTGATAAACGTTTGCCCCAGGCGACGCCAAAGACCAACGCGCCAACCACAAGCGCCCCAGCCATAGCCGCGATCTGCTGGAGCCATGCGCCACCGGGCAGCGCCCACAGCGTGACCACGGTGATCCCGAGTTGTGCGCCCGTGGCGATCCCCAGCGTTGACGGCTCGGCCAGCGGGTTACGCAAGACCTGCTGGAACAGTACGCCGCACAGCCCCAGCCCCGCGCCAATCAGCAGCGCCAGCACCATGCGAGGCAACAGGCTGTAGTGAAACAGCAACTGCTGCATATTATTCAAGGCAGGCTGAGTCAGCCCTTCAAGCCACTGTGATACCGGTAATTGCTGCTGCAAATTGTAGCTGCCCATCCCCAGAATCACGATCAGCAGAAAACCAATCAGTACCACTGGAAGCACCAGCGGATGAGCAACGTGCTTGTGCGCGTGCGAGGCACCGACAGACAGAGGATTAGGCATGTTTTCTCGCCTCCAGAGCCTGATTTAATACGCGGCAGAAGCGCATCGCCGAGAGCGTTCCGCCGTATAACCAAACGGCAGGCACACGTTGCAAACGCTGGTTACGCACAAACGGCATGGCCTGCCAGAGCGGGTTCTTATCAAGCTGTGCGCTGATGGCGCTATCGCCATGCTCGAAGCAAAGCACGTTAGCATCACCGACGTCTGCCAGACTTTCAATGCCCACAATCGTACTGCCCCAGAAGCTGGTTTCACCACGCCAGGCATTTTCTATCCCAACATGATCCATCACTTCCTGAAAAAGGCTGTTCTTGCCAATCACCAGCACATGGCGGCTGTCGACCAGCGTGATGAGCAACAGAGGCCGCTGGGTATAAGGCTGGAGTGTGATTTTTTCCTGCTGGAGAAACTGCGCCAACTCCGTCAGATGCCGTTCACCGGTCGCTTTCATATTGAGCGCATCGGCCAGCTTCATGACCGAAGCCTGTGCCGACGTCAGCGGTTTTCCCTGTTCGTTGCTGAAGCCAAAGCCCAGCAGCGGAGAAATACGGGACATTTTTTCGACCGAAGGGCCGTAGCCTTCAGAGTAAAGAATCAGCGACGGACGAATCTGCGTCAGCAATTCCAGATTAGGCTCGGTACGCAGCCCCACATCAATCACCGATTCAGGCAACGCGGGCTCTTTCACCCACAGATTGTAGTTATGCTTATCTGCAATCGCGAAGGGCGTGATGCCCAACGCCAGAAGCAGTTCAACAGGCAACCACTCCAGCGCCACAATGCGGTTTAAATCGGGAAATGTAGCAGGTGCTCCCTTGCTCGCCGCCGAATAAACCAGCGGTGACAGCAGCAGCGCCGTCAGCAAACGACGGCGTAGCGGATCGGGAGAATATGGAGAAGAAAAACGTTCAGGCATCATGAGCAGGAAAACCAAGTTAACACACAAAGCTGACCGGCGCACCACCGGCCGGATGAGGCAGAATGCCCATGGGAATGCCGTAGATATTTTCCAGCACGTCCCCTTGCATCAGCGCGACAGGCTCACCCTGTGCAATCATTTTGCCACCGCGCAACGCCACCAGATGATCGCAGTAGCGCGCCGCCATGTTGATATCATGCAACACTGCAATAACGGTGATGCCGCGCTCGCGGCTCATACGCTGAATCAGCGCCAGCACCTCAACCTGATGCGCAATATCCAGTGCGGAGGTCGGTTCATCCAGTAACAGGCAGCGGCTATCTTGCGCCACCGTCATCGCCAGCCAGGCTCGCTGCCGTTCACCGCCGGACAGGCTATCCACCAGACGGTTAGCGAACGGTTTCAACCCCACCAGCGTGATGGCTTCTTCGACCTTTTCCCGATCGGCGCTGCCGAAGCGGCCTAATGCGCCATGCCACGGGTAGCGTCCTACGGCAACCAGCTCACGCACGGTCATCCCTTCGGCAGCGGGAAGCTGCTGCGGTAAATAAGCGACCTGACGGGCGAACAATTTGCTATCCCAGCTTCCGGTCGCCTGTTCGCCCAGCAATGCAGTACCGCCGCTGGCAGGCTGGTGACGGCCAAGAATTTTCAGCAAGGTCGATTTGCCCGAGCCGTTGTGTCCAATCAGACCGCACACTTTCCCCACAGGGAACGTAATAGATAAAGGGTGTAACAACGTGCGTCCAGCAACGGAAAAACTGACATCGTCCAGTCTGAAAGTGGTATCAGGCAGTACAGTTTGATTTTGCATAACGTTTTTGGTTTGTAATGTCACCGAAGGAAAGGGGTGAGCAGAATTCACTATTCCCGTAATCGTCGATCTAAAAGAGAACGATAATGATTACGATAAAGGCAGCATGATAGGCGCAACGGAATACCAATCGCAAGACTTTTACCCGTCAGCACCAGAGCGGCGTGGCCGGAAAAGTGGTATCAGGTAGGATGTGGTGCTTAGCCCAAAATAGTAGAGAAAAAAAATGCCCACAGACTCAGCCTATTAGGTACATTTTACGCCACTATTAAGGCGGTTTCGTGCGCGATAATACCGTTATTTTCATGCTACCTTGTAGCACGCGCCCGACATAGGGGGCTACGCCAGCCCCCTATGAACCCCGGCTTTTGGCGGGAATTATGCCGCTAAAGCGGTGCCTTCGTCGGTATCAGGCTTAGAGGACCGCTTGCGACACGTTCCTGACGTGGCGCAAGCTTTCGCCGCGTCCATGCGGCTCATCCTAAGCCTGCTATCTCCTCAGCATAATTTTTTACGCCGGATAACGACAAAACACGTGATACCCCTGTCTTTGTCTATAAGAGACAATAGATTAACCGGGGGCAGTGAGAAGAGCTTATTGACCAAACATTTCTTTGATCCAGTCAGCGACGCCTTCTCCGTTTTGCTGGTCCTGCTGTGCTGAAGGCTGTGGCTGGCCAGCCTGACACAACGCCTGCGGATTATCCGTCCAGACCGGCAGTACGCGTCCGGCGCTGCTGCCGTTGCAGATAAAGTTACCGCTGGCATCCACCGCCATGGTCGTAATGCCTTCCGGCGGCGTCAGCATTAACGGCAGCGGCGTTTGGTTTTCCAGATAGCGACGATAAATCGTCAGCGCACCGTTCGCCCCAGTCAACTTGGCCGGGCCGTTGTTATCGCGCCCTACCCAGCTAATCGCCACTTCTTTACCGTCGATTCCGGCAAACCAGCTGTCACGCAGGTCATTGGTGGTACCGGTTTTCGCGGCCAGATGATAATTCGGGAATTTCACCGCCAGCGAGCGCGACGTACCACGTTCGACAACCTGTTGCATGCCATACAGCGTCAGATAAGCCGCCTGCGCCGGAACCGCGCGTTCCGCCTGCGGGAAGCTCTGATACAGCACCGTACCGTCTTCCGCAATCACCGAACGCAGCGAGGAAAGCGGTGCGCGGTTGCCACCGCTGGCGATCGTCTGATATTCCTGCGCCACTTCCATCGGCGTCAGACTGATCGCACCCAGCAGCATCGCTGGTACAGGCTCAATCACGTTTTCCGGAATCCCTAAACGCTTCAGCGTTTCCGTAATCTGATTCAGCCCCACGGCCATACCCAGATTGACGGTCGGCACGTTCAGCGAGTTCGCCAGCGCATCGACCAGCATGACGCGCCCACGGAACTGGCGATCGTAGTTCTTCGGCTGCCACAGTTGCCCGTTAGGCTGTTTGATTGACAGCGGTTCATCCGCCAGCAGGGTATTCAGACGATAGGTGTCCGGTTGGCTCAGCGCGGTCAGGTAGGTCGGCGGCTTAGCCAGCGACCCGACAGGACGACGCGCCTGTAGCGCTCGGTTAAACCCGGCGTACTGCGTTTGAGCGCCGCCAACCATCGCGCGGACTTCGCCGCTGAAACGATCGACAATCACCATCGCCGCTTCCAGATCGCTGACGTTACGGCCTGCGCGCAGTGCCGGAACCCCGACTTCTACCGCTTTTTCCGCCGCATCCTGCGAGACCGGATCGAGCGTGGTAAAGATCTTCACGCCCGAGAGATCGTTAACCTTGTCGCCAAGCCGCTGTTGCAGTTCCTGACGCACCAGTTGCATAAACGCCGGCTGCGGGCTGATGACGCCACCTTTCGGCTGTACGCCCAGCGGACGCGCACTCAGCATGTTGTACAGATCGGCATCAATAACCTGCTGATTCTGCAACAGACGCAGCACCAAATTGCGTCGTTCTAACGTAATCTGTGGGTTACGCCACGGGTTATACAGCGATGCCCCTTTCACCATCCCGACCAGCAGCGCCTGCTGATCGAGGCTCAGTTCATTCACCGGACGGCCAAAGTAATACAGGCTGGCAAGCGGGAAGCCGCGGATCTGATCGTTACCGCTCTGACCGAGATACACTTCGTTCAGATACAGCTCAAGAATACGATCCTTGCTGTAGCGATAATCCATGATCAGCGCCATATAGGCTTCGTTAGCTTTACGCCACAGCGAACGCTCGTTAGTCAGAAACAGGTTCTTAACCAACTGCTGCGTCAGCGTACTGCCGCCCTGAACCGCGCGCCCCGCCGTGATGTTCGCCAAGAACGCACGACCAATGGAGTACAGGCTGATGCCATCGTGTTCATAAAAGTGACGATCTTCGGTCGCGACCAGCGTATCCACCAGCAGATCGGGGAAACCAGCACGCGGTACGAACAAACGCTGTTCGCCATTCGGCGACTGCATCATGGTGATCAGCTTCGGATCGAGACGGAAAAAGCCGAAGTTACGCTGGTTGTCCAGATTCTGGATCTGCGACAGGCGATCGTTGGCAAACGTTAAGCGCGCCTGAATCTGCCCTTCTTTCCCATCGGGAAAATCAAACGGACGGCGCAGCATATCAATGCTGTTGCCACGCACGCTGAATTCACCCGGACGGGTAATGCGGCTCACCTGACGGTATTGCATGCCTTCCAGCAGACTGATCATCTCTTTCTGGCTATAGGCCATGCCCGGCTCAAGGTTGACCATGCGGCCATAGACAGCGGCCGGCAACTGCCAGACTTTGCCTTCAATACGGCTGCGGATCTGGCTGTCGAGGTACACGCCATAGATCGCCATCGCCACGGCAAAGATCAGGAACAGCTTGATCGCCAGTCCCAGCCAGCGCCGTCTTCTTTGCGATTTACGCGTCATGGTGTCATCGCCGTCGTAATCATCATCGTCGTCATAGTCGTCCTGATAATCGTCATAATCTTCATCATCATAGTCGTCATCCCTGCGACGTCGTATGGCCTGCTTGCGCTCAGGCTTTCGTTTTGGCGCTTTCCCTTTGCGTCCGATAGGTTCGCGGTCATCCCGAGACATTACAATAACTTCTCCATCAGGTTGTTCACGGCTATCTGCTCTGCGCTCAAGCCGCCTACTCTGTTTCCAGCCCCTTTTTTCGGAAAGCGGAAACGTCTGAAATTAGTGATTCTGATATTTCTTGGTACGTCTCGTCGGAGCCGTATTCGCCGGATCGTCCGGCCAGACATGCTTGGGGTAACGCCCCTTCATCTCTTTTTGCACCTCGCGGTACGTGCCTTGCCAGAATGCGGCGAGATCCCGCGTAATTTGTAGTGGACGCTGTGCGGGTGATAAAAGTTCCAATACCAGCGCCACGCGACCTTCCGCCAGCAGCGGGCTCTGCTGCTCACCGAACATTTCCTGCATCCGCACCGACAGCACCGGAGGCTTATCGTCATAATAGGCGATAGGCAAGCGACTGCCGCCGGGTGCCGTGTAGTGTGTAGGCAGTGCGCTATCCAGCCGCTGGCGCAGCGACCAATCCAGCAGCCGCAACAGCGCATCGCTCAAATTTATCTGGTGCAGCGCCCGTAAATCACGCACGCCGGCAAGTGACGGCTGTAGCCAGATTTCCAGCGTCGCCAGCAGCGCTTCCTCATCCACTCGCGGCCAGTCAAGCTCAGGCAACCACTGATGAGCACACTGTAGCCGGGCGCGTAGCTGCAACGCCGCAGCATCCCAGTTTAATGCATCAATCCCCTGTTCCCGAATCCAGGATAACAGCGCCTGCTGCAGCGCTTCATCGGAAGGCTTGTTCAGCGGGCGCGTTCGCAGAGTCAGACTACCTATCTGGTCACGCTGGCTGGCGCGCAGAGTACCCTTTTCTTCGTCCCAGTGCACCACGTTATGTTCATTTATTAGTCCGGGTAGCCGCCGTTCCAGCCGCTCAATATCCAGCGGCAACGCCAGCAAGATCCGTGCCTCTGCGTTCTGCTTGTTTTGTGCTGATCGATTGTTTTGCGCTGATCGATTGTTTTGCAGCAGTGCGGGAGCCAGCAGCCACTCAGTGCCTGATAACGCCTCATCAGCCGACATCATCGCACCGCTGCCGTTAGCAAGCTGGTAGCGTCCATCCTGACTGCGCCGCCGGGCGATGCGGTCGGGAAAAGCCTGTGCCAGCAGCCAGTCGGCTTCCCCGCCGTCAATGCGCCCCGAAGCCGTCGATAAACGGCGTGTCAGCTGTTTTGCCCGCCGCAGCCAGTGTGGCAATGGGCGATGCAGCCAATCAGCCAGATTAATCGACCCGCTACGCGGCGGCTCTTCGAGGATCGCCGCCAGACATCCCGCGGTCGCCAATGCATCTGAACATTGCTGTGACGCGGCATACAGCATCGTCGCCAGTCGGGCATCGCAGCCTAACGCGGCGATCTTCCGCCCCTCGGCGGTCAACCGATCCTGTTCATCAGTAATACCAAGCTGGCGCAGCAGCTGACGCGCGGCATAAAGTGCAGGAGCGGGTGGCGTATCCAGCCAGGTTAACTGCGCCACATCGGTACAGCCCCACTGTAATAAATCCAGCCAGACGCTACTTAAATCACTGTTCAATATCTCGGCTTCGCTTTGCGCCGCCGCGCGTTCTGCCTGTTCACGCGAGCACAGATGCCAGCACATGCCGGGGCTCAAACGTCCGGCACGTCCGGCGCGCTGGACCATCGACGCCTGACTGATTCGCTGTGTCATCAGTCGGGTGATGCCGCTTTTCACATCAAAGCTGGCTACGCGCTCAAGGCCGCTATCCATCACCAGCCGGATCCCTTCAATCGTCAGGCTGGTTTCAGCAATATTGGTGGCTAACACCACCTTACGACGACCCGGCTCCGCGGGCAGAATCGCCTTTTGCTGCTCCGCCAGCGTCAACGCACCATATAAAGGGCAGAGATCCGTCTCGCTCGATACGCTATTTTCCAGCAGCGCCTGCACGCGGCGAATCTCCGCGACACCGGGCAAAAACAGCAGCAGCGAACCGTCTTCTTCACTGAGCAAACGCCGCACCTGCCGCGCAACGCCCTCTTCCAAACGCTCCTGACTGTTCAACGGCGCATAACACCGCTCAACCGGATAGCTGCGACCTTCGGACACCACACAGACGGCTCCCGGCAGCAGCGCCGCCAGCCGCGTATTGTCGAGCGTCGCGGACATAATCAGCAGCTTTAAATCATCACGCAGCCCTTGTTGGACATCAAGCAGCATCGCCAATGCCAAATCAGCCTGCACGCTGCGCTCGTGAAATTCATCAAGGATAATCAGCGCCACGCCTTGCAGTTCCGCATCCTGTTGCAGCAGACGAGTCAGCATGCCTTCGGTGACGACTTCCAGCTTCGTTGCATCACTCACACGGCTTTCCGACCGCATGCGATAACCTATCGTCTGCCCCGGTTCCTCACCGAGTTGCTGCGCCAGCCGCCAGGCCACGCTCTTCGCCGCCAGACGACGCGGCTCCAGCATGATGATACGCCCGTTCACATTGCCCTGTTGCAGCAATTGCAACGGCAGCCAGGTCGATTTCCCCGCCCCTGTTGGCGCATTAAGCAGCACCTGAGGCGCGGTATGTAGCGCCGTTATCACATCATCCAGCACGGCGCTGACGGGCGGTAAAATCACAGACATCTCCGTATAAAGTTAACTTTCAGCGGCGAGCATTGTAGCATCTGGATGAATGTAGCATCTGATGGAATCAGAACAGAGAGATCGCCATGTCAGCCACACGCCGCCTGTTTTTTGCCTTATCACTGCCGGAAACCACACAGCAAGAGATTCTCCGCTGGCGTGCCGAGCACTTCCCTCCGGAAGCCGGGCGTCCGGTCGCGGCGGCCAATTTTCATCTGACGCTGGCGTTTTTAGGCGATGTCAGCGAGCAAAAAGCGCAGGCCTTACAGATATTGGCAGGCCGCATCCGTCAGCCCACTTTTTCCCTTACGCTGGATGACGCCGGGCACTGGCCGCGCCCCGGCGTGGTCTGGTTGGGCTGCCGTCGTGCGCCACGCGGGCTGTTACAGTTGGCGGAACTGCTGCGATCTCAGGCCGCGCGCAACGGCTGCTATCAAACGGCATTGCCGTTTCACCCACACATTACGTTATTGCGTGGCGCGACTCGCCCCGTTGCGATTCCCCCCGCCACCTTTAGCTGGCAGGTCGACATGACGCACTTTTCGCTTTACGAGTCACTTTTCGACAATGGCAAAACCCGCTATCAGCAGTTAGAAAGCTGGTCATTTATTAAATGAATGACCAAGCGGATGAACGATAAAACAGGATACGCATGAACTATACCCCACGTTTACAACCTGCCCGGTTGATTAAACGTTACAAACGCTTTTTGGCCGATGTCGTGACCCCGGAAGGCGAAACGCTTACGCTGCACTGTGCCAATACCGGTGCGATGACGGGCTGTGCAACGCCCGGCGATACCGTCTGGTACTCCACATCGGATAACCCTAAGCGCAAGTATGCCCAGAGCTGGGAACTGACTGAAACACAACAAAATCACTGGATTTGTGTCAATACTCTGCGTGCCAACACATTATTGTACGAAGCCTTATTGGAGAATCGCATAGAAGAGCTGGCAGGCTACCCGGACGTAAAAACGGAAGTAAAATACGGTACGGAAAATAGCCGAGTCGACCTGCTTTTACAGGCGCCGGACAAGATTGACTGCTATATTGAGGTGAAATCCGTCACATTATTGCAACATGAATGTGGTTACTTTCCCGATGCGGTTACACTCAGAGGGCAAAAGCATCTGCGTGAACTGCAACAAATGGTTTCCAATGGAAAACGCGCAGTCCTTTTTTTCGCCGTGCTCCATTCAGGGATCCAGCAGGTTTCTCCCGCCCGGCATATTGATTCACGCTATGCGGAATTATTTATCGAAGCACAGCAGGCTGGGGTTGAAATTTTATGTTACGGCTCCACATTATGCCCTGACGGTATTACATTGACGCATAAGCTACCGTTGTTGGGATGACGTAAAAGCATTGCATAACACGCCGAACGTACTACTAAAGGCGTAACACGTTGTTTATTATTTAATGTAAGCAGGTTGTTCCTCACACTTTATCAGGCCGGTGTCAGGAAGCATTGCCAACCCCATCTTCATCTGCTATTTATAGCGGCCTGTTTTTTCCCCCCTTTGGGGGCCGATATACCCAGATAGCTGAAGTTACGGCCAACAACGCCGCAATTTCACTGCATAAAAGGGTATTATGCGTGTCGTGTTATGTAGGAGAAGCAACATGCAAGAAGGGCAAAACCGTAAGACATCTTCTCTGAGCATTCTCGCAATTGCCGGAGTAGAGCCGTACCAGGAGAAGCCGGGCGAAGAGTATATGAACGACGCTCAGCTGGCTCATTTCAAGCGTATTCTTGAAGCATGGCGCAACCAACTCATGGATGAAGTGGATCGTACGGTATCGCACATGCGCGATGAAGCCGCTAATTTCCCCGATCCCGTGGATCGCGCAGCGCAGGAAGAAGAGTTCAGTCTCGAACTGCGTAACCGTGACCGTGAGCGCAAGCTGATCAAGAAAATCGCCAAAACGCTGGTGAAAATCGAAGATGAGGATTTCGGATTCTGTGAATCCTGTGGCGTAGAGATTGGCATCCGCCGTCTGGAAGCACGCCCGACCGCCGATCTGTGTATCGACTGCAAAACGTTGGCAGAGATACGCGAAAAGCAAATGGCAGGCTAATTTTCCTGTCCAGAATCGGCTCCTGCCCGTCGCGGGGGCCGACTCCAGGAACGCTATCGCTGATGAATGATGTTCATCACTCTATCTTCTGTCTGGATAAAACGCTGACGAGATAGCATCAACCTCTTATGTCTGGAACAACTGGCTTCACCGA
Organism: Pectobacterium jejuense; assembly: GCF_026800125.1. NCBI lineage: Bacteria > Pseudomonadati > Pseudomonadota > Gammaproteobacteria > Enterobacterales > Pectobacteriaceae > Pectobacterium > Pectobacterium jejuense. The sequence goes on from NZ_JAPQKX010000017.1 coordinate 37,629, forward strand.
AACGCATCGTTATGTCGGGCGTTTTGCCCCCTCTCCTTCTGGTGACCTGCATTTTGGCTCACTGATCGCCGCACTCGGTAGTTATCTGCAAGCCCGTTCCCAACAAGGGCGCTGGCTGGTACGCATTGAAGACATCGACCCGCCACGGGAAATTCCCGGCGCAGCCTCCCGCATCCTTGCACAATTAGAACATTACGGTCTGTATTGGGACGGCGAGGTGATGTACCAGTCACAGCGGCATGCGCGTTACCGCGAGACCCTTCAGCAGCTTCACCAGCAGGGCATGAGCTACTACTGCACCTGTACGCGTAGCCGTATTCAGCAGCTAGGCGGGCACTATGACGGTTTTTGCCGGACGCGTAACCTGCCCTCCGATAACGCCGCGCTACGCCTGCGCCAGACAACGCCGGTATTTCACTTTCACGATAAATTGCGTGGCGAGCTGTATGCCGACACGGCACTCGCGCAGGAAGATTTTATTATCCACCGCCGCGATGGGCTGTTTGCCTATAATCTGGCCGTCGTGATCGACGATAACGATCAGGGGATTACGGAGATCGTGCGCGGTGCCGATCTGATCGAGCCGACAGTGCGGCAAATTTCGCTCTATCAGCAGTTGGGCTACGCGATCCCTACCTATGTTCATCTGCCGCTGGTGCTGAATACCGAAGGAAATAAGCTTTCCAAGCAGAATCATGCACCAGCACTGCCGAATAGCGATCCGCGCCCCGTACTGCTGGCTGCATTGCAATTCTTGAACCAACCGCTGCCGGAGAACAGTCAGGAGATGACGCTTGCCGCGCTTCTGGCCTGGTCTGTCGCGCACTGGTCACTTGATGTTGTTCCGTTACAGGCGGCAATAAACCCGTCCGCGATCACATCGGCATTCTCAAAGGGGCATTGGTGAGCTATGATTAGCCGCTATTTTTAGTGACGCACTCTCTTTGGCCGTCACATTTGCAGGCCGTCGCTGGGTCGACGTCAAAAACGTTTCCCAGAAATTTTTTGCTGTGCCGTTGATTTATCCATCACTATCGAGGTGTATTATCTTTTCCCGAGTTGCTAATTTTTGTCGTAAGGTACTGAATCGTGAGAACGAAATGGTCGAATCAGAGGAACCGCGCCAGCATCTGACGGTGATTCCGCGTGACCAACATACTATTTCACGCAGCGATATCAGCGATAACGCGCTGAAAGTACTTTATCGCCTGAACAAAGCGGGCTACGAGGCTTATCTGGTTGGCGGCGGCGTACGCGACCTGCTGCTGGGCAAAAAGCCGAAAGATTTTGATATCACCACTAACGCCACACCCGATCAGGTGCGCAAGTTATTCCGCAACTGTCGTTTGGTCGGGCGTCGTTTCCGTCTCGCCCACATCATGTTCGGGCCAGAGGTGATTGAAGTTGCCACGTTCCGTGGTCACCACGAACAGCATCAGGAACAGCAAGAAGTCAAAAACTCCTCTCAGCAGGCCCAAAGCGGCATGCTGTTACGCGACAATATTTTTGGTTCCGTTGAAGAAGACGCTCAACGCCGCGATTTCTCGATCAACAGTCTCTACTACAGCATTTCTGATTTCAGCGTACGTGACTATACCAATGGCCTGAACGATCTGCGTCAGGGCGTCATCCGTATGATTGGCGATCCCGAAACACGCTACCGTGAAGACCCGGTACGTATGCTGCGCGCCGTCCGTTTCGCCGCCAAGTTGAACATGACGGTAAGCCCGGAAACCGCTGAGCCGATTCCTCGTCTGGCCTCATTGCTGCACGATATTCCTGCGGCGCGTATGTTCGAAGAGTCACTGAAGCTGCTTCAGTCAGGTTATGGCTACCCAACCTATAAAATGCTGTGTGAATACCAGCTATTCCAGCCGCTTTTCCCGCTGCTGAGTCGCTACTTCACACCAAACGGCGATTCCACATTGGAGCGCATGGTTGCACAGGTGCTGAAAAATACCGATCAGCGTCTGCAAAATGACATGCGGGTCAATCCGGCATTTTTGTTTTCCGCCATGCTTTGGTATCCGCTGGTTGAGCATGCACAAAAGCTGGCTCAGGAAAGCGGTCTGGCTTACTTCGATGCCTTCTCGCTGGCGATGAACGATGTACTGGATGAACAGTGCCGTTCTCTGGCAATTCCTAAGCGCATTACGTCTTTAGTTCGTGATATTTGGCAGTTGCAAACGCGTCTGTCTCGTCGTCAGGGTAAACGCGCTTATAAACTGATGGAACACCCTAAATTCCGCGCCGCGTATGACCTGCTTTGCCTGCGTGCCGAAATCGAAAATCATCAGGAGCTGCTGCGTCTGGCTCAGTGGTGGGGAGAATTCCAGGTTGCCGCACCGCCGCGTCAGCAAAACATGCTGAAATCGCTTGATGACGGCCCGACACCACACCGCCGTTCCCGCCCTCGTCGACCGCGTAAACCGACAACGGCACGCAGAGATCAAGCATGACGATCCGTGTGTATCTGGCGCTGGGCAGCAATCTTGCCCAGCCTTTGCAACAGGTGCGCGCGGCCTTGTCTGCGCTGGACGCGATTCCACACACTCGCGTCGTTTGCTGCTCCTCATTTTATCGTAGCCGCCCGCTTGGCCCGCAGGATCAGCCAGACTACCTCAACGCCGTCGTTGAATTGGAAACCGCATTAGCGGCCGAATCGCTGCTGGATCACACACAGGCTATCGAACTGGAACAAGGTCGCGAGCGCAAGGAGCATCGCTGGGGCCCGCGCACGCTGGATCTGGACATTCTGCTGTTTGGCGATGTAATTATCCAGACTGAACGTCTGACCGTGCCGCATTACGACATGAAGAATCGTGAATTCATGCTCTACCCACTCGCGGAAATCGCTCCTGAACTGACATTCCCCGACGGCGAAACTCTCGCCCAGCGGTTAACCCACGTCGACCGCAACGGTCTGGCCCTATGGGATAATACGCAGTGGGATGACGAGAAGCCGACCGGAACATTCGGTCACTAATAATCCCCCCCATCTGTAACTTGAAGCGCGACGGGTATATCGCTACACGTCGGCTTACATTAGAATGTCCCCCTCAATTCTTCGCCCTATTGACATAGGAAGACCGTCATGAAACCGACGACTATCTCCCACTTGCGCCAATGGAAACAAGATCAGCGAAAATTCGCTACGATTACCGCTTACGACGCCAGTTTCTCTCGCTTATTTTTCGAGCAAGGCATCCGCGTGATGCTGGTGGGTGACTCACTGGGAATGACCGTGCAGGGTCACGATTCCACATTGCCCGTGACCACACACGATATCGTTTACCACACGCAGTGTGTCCGCCGTGGCGCACCGCTGGCGCTGGTTCTCTCCGATATGCCTTTTATGACCTATGCCACGCCGGAACAAACGTTCAGCCAGGCAGCAGAACTGATGCGCGCAGGCGCAAATATGGTGAAGCTGGAAGGCGGAAGTTGGCTTGCTCCGACGGTAAAAATGCTGACCGAACGCGCCGTGCCGGTTTGTGGTCATCTGGGTCTGACGCCGCAGTCCGTTAATATCTTCGGCGGCTATAAAATTCAGGGCCGGAGCGAAAGCGATGCCAATCAGCTGTTGGCCGATGCCCTCGCGCTTGAAGAAGCGGGTGCGCAGCTGCTCGTGCTGGAATGCGTGCCTGTTGCGCTGGCCAAGCGCGTAACAGACGCCCTGTCGATTCCGGTAATCGGTATTGGCGCAGGCAACGTGACCGACGGGCAGATTCTGGTCATGCATGATGCTTTCGGCATTACTGGTAACAACACGCCTAAGTTTGCCAAGAATTTTCTGGCGCCAAGCGGTGGTGATATCCGCGCGGCAGTGCGTTTGTATGCACAAGAAGTCGAACAGGGTATTTACCCGGCCGAAGAACATTCATTTCATTAAAAAACGAGCATTCCGTTAGTCGGGCTATGCCCTAAATAATTCGAGTTGCAGGAAGGCGGCAAGAGAAAGAATCCCGATGAGCTTACTTGAGTAAGTGATTCGGGTGAGTGAACGTAGCCAACGCACATGCAGCTTGAAGTATGACGGGGATATTTTTTAGGAGTACGAGCGTGTTAATTATCGAAACCCCTCTGCTGCTGCGCCGCGAGGTTCGTCGCTGGCGTCAGGAAGGGAAACGCATTGCTTTAGTTCCCACCATGGGTAATTTGCATGACGGGCACATGACTCTGGTCGATGAAGCCAGAGCGCGTGCCGATATCGTTATTGTCAGCGTTTTTGTCAATCCTATGCAGTTTGAGCGGCCAGATGATTTAGCGCGCTACCCCCGGACGTTGCAGGAAGACTGCGAGAAATTAAATCGCCGCGGTGCCGATCTGGTTTTCGCACCGAGCCCGGATGTGATATACCCCAATGGACTGGCGTCGCAAACGTTTGTCGATGTGCCCGGTCTGTCTTCCATGTTGGAAGGTGCCAGCCGTCCCGGCCATTTTCGGGGCGTTGCGACCATCGTCAGTAAGTTGTTCAATATGGTACAGCCGGATGTCGCCTGCTTCGGTGAGAAAGATTACCAGCAGTTAGCGCTGATTCGGCAACTTGTCCGCGATATGGGCTATGACATTGATATTATTGGTGTCCCTACCGTGCGTGCCAAAGACGGTTTGGCATTGAGTTCACGCAATGGCTATCTCAGTGCGGAAGAACGCCAGCAGGCACCGTATGTTCATCAGGTGATGATGGACATGGCGACACAGTTGAACAACGGCGATCGCCAGATAGACACCTTACTGGAACAGGCGGCAGACAAGCTGCGTGAAGCGGGTTTTACGCCTGATGAACTGTTTATCCGCGATGCAGATACGCTGCAACCGCTGAGCGCGGCCAGCACGTGTGCAGTGATTTTGATGGCTGCCTGGTTAGGCAAGGCCAGATTGATTGATAACCACCAGGTCGATTTGACTGTATGAACCGAGGTAACAAAGCGATGATACGTACCATGCTGCAAGGCAAGCTGCACCGGGTCAAAGTAACTCAGGCTGACTTGCATTATGAGGGCTCTTGCGCCATCGATCAGGATTTTATGGATGCCGCAGGCATTCTGGAATACGAAGCGATTGATATCTACAACGTTGATAACGGTCAGCGTTTCTCTACCTACGCCATTGCGGGCGAAAGAGGCTCACGCATTATCTCTGTGAACGGCGCTGCCGCTCGCCGTGCTAGCGTGGGCGACAAACTGATTATCTGCTCCTATGTACAGATGTCCGACGAACAGGCCAGAAGCCACAGCCCGAAGGTTGCCTATTTCTCTGGCGATAACGAGCTGCAACGTCAGGCAAAAGCGATTCCGGTTCAGGTTGCTTGATCGCCAAGTTTCTGACGGAATCGAGCGGTAGTAATGGATAGATCGTAAAGACGCTGCAAGTACGTCCTTGTAAGCTCGAGCCGCGCCATCCCTGGCGCGGACGCTTTACTCTTCTATTCCATTACTACCGTTTTCACTTCTTAGATCAGTCTGCAAAAAGGCTAACATGGTGTTACCACCGCCTTCTCATTCACACACTACGTCCGCAGCCCGCGACCACGTTCAATCAGCCACCAGACCAGCAGATAAAACGCCACAATAAAGGCAATCAGCACCGACATCGTGAACAGCAGCGGTACATCCTGAATCCCGAGGAAGCCGTAGCGGAAGCCGCTAATCATGTACACCACCGGGTTCAGCTTGGAAACGGCCTGCCAGAACGGGGGCAGCAGCGTCAGCGAGTAAAACACCCCACCCAGATAGGTCAGCGGCGTTAACACAAACGTCGGAATCAGGCTGATATCATCAAAGGTTTTTGCAAAGACCGCATTCAATAAGCCCGCCAGCGAGAACAGCGTCGCTGTCAGCAAGAGCGTCAGAACAATGATCCACCAGGCATGAACATGCAGCGGGACGAAGAACAGTGATACGGCCGTCACCAGAACGCCTACGCACAGACCACGCGCAATCCCCCCACCAACATAGCCCGCAATGATCACGTGAGTCGGCACAGGCGCGACCAGCAGTTCTTCAATATTGCGTTGAAACTTGGCGCTGAAAAAGGAAGAAGCAACGTTGGCATAGGCGTTGGTAATCACCGCCATCATGATCAAGCCCGGCACGATAAATTGCATGTAGGTGAAACCGTGCATATCACCAATACGTGAGCCGATCAGGTTGCCGAAAATAATGAAATACAGCGTCATGGTGATCACTGGCGGCACCAGCGTCTGAATCCAGATACGCCCAAATCGAGTGACTTCTTTCACCCAGATACTCTGTAGCGCTACCCAATACAAATGCATCATGCCTTTTCTCCCTTACCGTTCGCCCCATCCCCATTAACCAAGGTGACAAACAGCTCCTCCAACCGGTTCGCTTTATTACGCATACTTAATATCGTTATCCCCTGCGCGCTTAGCTGGCTGAATAACGCATTCAGGCCTTGCTCACGCATCACATCCACTTCCAGCGTTGACGTATCCATCAGGCGGAACGCATAACCTTCAAGCTGTGGCAGCGGGCTTTTCGCCGCCAGATCGAAAATAAACGTTTCGGACTTCAACTGAGCAAGCAGCTGCTTCATCGAGGTGTTCTCCACCAGCTCTCCCCGCTGGATGATCCCGATGTTGCGGCACAGCATTTCCGCTTCTTCCAGATAGTGAGTCGTCAGGATAATTGTGGTGCCCTGCGCGTTCAGCTCCTTCAAAAAGCCCCACATGGAACGACGTAATTCGATATCCACACCTGCGGTCGGTTCATCAAGAATCAGCAGCTTAGGCTCATGCATTAACGCACGCGCAATCATCAGGCGACGCTTCATCCCGCCGGACAACATCATCGCTTTTTCGTTGCGTTTCTCCCATAGATCGAGCTGTTTCAGGTATTTTTCGGCACGCTGCAATGCATCCTGACGTTTCACGCCATAATAGCCGGCCTGATTCACCACAATCTGTAATACCGTTTCGAAAGGATTGAAGTTAAATTCCTGCGGGACCAACCCCAGTTGGCGTTTCGCATTCACTTTGTCCAGCTCAAGGTCATAGCCAAAGACGCGGACTTTACCGGCCGTTTTATTCACCAGCGAACTGATAATCCCAATCGTGGTCGATTTTCCCGCGCCATTTGGCCCCAGAAGCGCATAAAAATCCCCCGCTTCCACGTTCAGGTCGATCCCCCGTAGCGCTTGGACGCCTCCCGAATAGGTTTTGGTTAGTTGCGCCAGTTCCAGTGCATATGTCATAAGAAATGGATTGCCTTATTATCAGTGAATTCTACAGATTTGAAGTATGACGGAGATAAACTATCGTTTTTCAAACGACGCATGTTGCCTTATATTACTCCTCACTGCCCCTTGTTTGTTACAGGTCATTTACTTTCATGAAAGAAATTGAAACGCTCATCGCCAATAACCAGCTTTGGTCTAAAACGATGGTGGAAGAGGATCCTGGCTATTTTGAACGTCTGGCGCAGGCACAACGTCCCCGTTTTCTATGGATTGGATGCTCGGACAGTCGCGTACCTGCGGAAAGTCTGACCAGCCTTGAGCCTGGTGAACTGTTTGTTCACCGCAACGTTGCCAATCTGGTTATTCACACCGACCTCAATTGCCTGTCTGTCGTGCAATATGCCGTCGAAGTTCTCGAAGTCGAACATATCATTATCTGCGGCCACTACGGCTGCGGCGGTGTTCAGGCTGCGGTGGAAAACCCAGAGTTGGGTTTGATTAACAACTGGCTGCTGCATATCCGTGATTTGTGGTACAAGCATAGTTCGCTGCTGGGGGAATTGCCTCCCGAACAGCGGCTGAATACGCTCTGTGAAATCAACGTTGTTGAGCAGGTTTATAACCTCGGCCACTCCACCATCATGCAGTCCGCCTGGAAGCGTGGGCAGAAAGTCACTATCCACGGTTGGGTTTACGGTATTCAGGATGGCCGTCTGCGCGATCTGGAAGTGACCGCAACCAACCGGGAGACGCTGGAACAGCGTTATCGCCGCGCGATTTCCTCTCTGCCTTGATACGCTGTCTGACGCCCACTCGCTGGGCGTCGCTCACGGCATCGGCCTTATCTGATACGCTATTCCTGTGGAACAACCTTGCCGACGTAAGGTAAATGGCGATAGTGCTGGGCATAGTCGATGCCGTAACCCACAACGAACTCATCAGGGATCGAGAACCCAACCCACTCGACTTTCACCGCTACTTCACGGCGCTCTGGTTTGTCCAGCAGCGTACAGATAGCCAGCGATTTTGGCTCACGCAGTTGCAGAATTTCCCGCACTTTGCTCAGCGTGTTGCCCGAGTCGATAATATCTTCAACGATCAACACGTCTTTGCCGCGAATGTCTTCATCCAGATCTTTCAGGATTTTAACGTCGCGCGTACTGTTCATACCGCTGCCATAGCTGGATGCCGTCATGAAATCCACTTCGTGAGGGACATCAATCGCCCGACATAAATCGGCCATAAAGATAAACGATCCGCGCAATAGCCCCACCAGCACCATATCGCTGCCGCTATCACGGTAGTGTTCGCTGATCTGTTGCCCCAGTTCGGTAACCCGCGCCATCACTTCCTGCTCAGAAATCATGACTTCCACGGTATGTTTCATCATACTGATAACTCTTTGAAGTAAGGTATTCAGCACCATCGGCAGAATGACAGACTCATTATCGATGATGCGCCAATGCTGATGTGTAAATCAGTCTGGGCGATGCCCAAGCGCGCGAAGTATATCAGAAACCACACCATGAAGGAGACACCATGAGCACACCACCAGTGGATGTTTGCTACAAAGTGAACGCCCCGCTTTCCAGCCAGCAGTTCGTTGAACTGTTGGCGAAAACCTCATTGGGGCCGCGCCGCCCGCTGGATAATGAGGTGGCGATTGCAGGTATGCTTAAGCACGCCAACCTGCTGGTTTCCGCCTGGCAAGGGGAGACGCTGGTTGGGATCGCACGCAGCGTGACGGATTTTCATTTTTGCTGTTATCTGTCCGATCTGGCGGTGTCAGAGGACTGTCAGCATGCAGGAATAGGTAAGAAGCTGATTCAACAAACCGCTCAGCAGCTTGAAAAAGGCTGCAAAATTATTTTGCTGGCCGCGCCGCTGGCGGTGGATTACTACCCGAAATTAGGGTTTGAAAAGCACAATAGCACGTGGCTCATGCCAGCAGCAGACCTGCACGAGGCGTAATCATTGCTTTTCAGGGCCGTCAGCCGGACTGCTGACGGCGGGTAAAGCAGGATACAGGACCGGCGGATCCGTCTTAATGCTTAAACGCACCTGCTGTCCCGGTTCAAACCAGTTGCCGGTCTGCACCAGCAGCAGCAGTTCTCCCATCTTCACCCGATACAAATTTGATGTGCCCATAAACAGCCGATCTTCGATCGACGCCGGGCCATCGGGATCGAGTGCCAATGCTACGTCTGCCGGGCGCACCATCCAGTCGCATTGTGAATCCATCGGCTGATTGAGTGGATGCGTCGCCTGATGATCGCCCAATGGGCTTTGCCATTGATGGTCGCTCATAATTTTCACGGGCAAATAGTTCGTATTCCCCATAAAATCAGCGACAAAGCGGCTATTCGGGCGATGATACAGCTCGGATGGGTAGCCCTGTTGCATAATTTTCCCTTCATCCAACAGAATCAGGTGGTCGGCGCAGGCAAAGGCTTCCTCTCGGCTGTGCGTAGCGAAAACTGCCGCGACATGACGCTGTTTGAGAACCTGCCGTAATTCGGTGATCAGGCGATAACGGGTCTGGCTATCCAGACCAGGGAAAGGCTCATCCAGCAACAGCAGTTTTGGCTCACAGGCCAGCGCACGGGCAATCGCCAAACGCTGCTGCTGTTCATTGGATAGCTCGTGTGGATACCGCGCAGCGACATCATCCAGTTGCAAGAGCGTCAGCATCTCCGCACAGATTGGCTTCACCTCACTTTCCGGGCGGCCATATAAACCAAACGCAATGTTGCCTTCCACCGTCAGATGCGGAAAGAGCGCGTAGTCCTGAAAAATCAGGCCAACCTGACGCAGTTCGGGCAGAACGTACTCTTGCGGCGAGCTGACAGGTTCACCTTCCAGAAAGATCTTGCCCTGAGTAATCGGCAGCAGGCCAGCAATCACCTGTAATAGCGCCGTTTTACCACAGCCGTTTCGCCCCAACAGGCAAATTGTCTCATCATCACGCACGGCAAATGAGATGTTCTCCAGCACGGGAGACTGCTGCAACGTACAACTTACCGCCTGAACGCTCAGAATATCTATCGGCGCGGCCATGTCATTATCCTTTTATATTCAGTGCGCGATTCAGCCAGAAAACAGGGATTAGCCCTACCGCTACCAGCACCAGCGCAGGAAAGGCAAATGACGCAATCTGCTCATCCGCCGTAAAGCGGAAAACATACGTTGCCAACGTATCTATCCCGAAAGGGCGTAGCAGTAGCGAGACATTCAGCTCTTTCATACTTTCCGTAAAAATCAGCAGCGCCCCGATGAACAGGCTGCGGCGTAACAGCGGGATATGCACGCGCGACCAGCGGCTGAGGGGAGAAGCGCCCAGAACAAGACTCGCACTGTCCAGCGATCGCGGAATGCCTTCCATGCTGCGCTCAAGGCTATCCAGCATCAGGCGCCCAAATTTAACGCTATAGGCGAGGATGAGAATAAACAGCGATCCCGCCAACAAAGCCTCCGCGGGAGGTAACCCCGCCGCGTTGGCAAATAGATTAATTCCGCTGTCCACCAGCGACAGCAAGGTAAACAGTCCGACAGCCAGTACCGCGCCGGGCAAGGCAAAACTCAGGCTGACTAGCCGAACCGGCGTCTGGTTGGCAAATATCCCCGCCGTGCGCGTGTAAAAGATAAACGACAACGCCATTAGCGTAATGATGATGGTCGCGATGGCAGATGCTAACAGGCTATTCGTTACCGCATGGAGGAACGCCATATCCCACACCGACATCATGTGTCGGAGCGCCAGAAAGAGTAGATATAGCACCGGGAACAGAAACGACAGACAAACAATTCCCCAACAGTAAGTGCGAACCGCCTTGCTGCGCCACCCGCTCAACACAGGCGGAACCACCTGAGAAGCATTCGCTTGAGCCTGATAAATTTTCTGCTTGCGACGCCAGAAATTAACCAGAAACATCAAGAGGAAGATCGCGGGCAAAATCAACACACCAACGCGTGCTGCCGCGCCGAGATCGCCCTGCTTCTGCCAGATATCCAGCACCTGTGTTGTCATGGTTGGGGTATCAAGATAAGACGCCGCGCCGTAATCGCCCAGCGTCTCAACCACCACCAGCGCACCACCGCAGGCAATCGCAGGCAGTGCAATAGGCAAACATAAACGGCGGAATACCTGAGCGCGTGTCTGATTCAGTAAACGTGCCGAATGAATCAAGCTGGCGGGCTGTTTCACCAGCGCTTCACGCACTAACAGGTAAATATAGGGATAGAGCACCAGTGCCAGCACCAGACTTATGCAGCCCAGCGAAACGGGTAGCCCAGCAACATGGAATTCCCCCCACGACGAGGCTATCTGCAGCCCGCCTTCCTGCAACAGCCGGGATAGGTGCCGTAACACATCGGTATAAAGGTAGGCGAGCAGAAATGCGGGCATCGCGAACGGCAGGCAAAGCGCCCATTGCAACACACGATGACCGGGAAAGCGGTACATGGCGATAAACCAGGCGGAAGGCAACCCAAACAGTAAACTGAAGAAAAGCGTGCCAATCACGATGACTGCTGAATGTATCAGGTAGGTAGGTAACCCGATTTGCCACAGTTGGCTAAACCCCATCCCATCGGCAAAAAAAGCCTGATAAAAAACCGTTGCTAAAGGAAGCAGCAACAGTCCCGCCAACAACCAACTACTGACGCGCCAGACACCGGAGATCATAGAATAAAAACTGTATTAGGTGAGATCGCTGTTATTAATAACAGAGGCTGACGGTGGCGTCATCGTATCAAACAGCGATAAATGGGCTTTAATCCTGCGATTAACCCGAGGCGATTTCCATCGCCGACCGTCAATAAAATAAAAACCAACCATTTCAATAGATTGAGATTATTGGTTTTCCACCTTTTCGCCATTCGTTTTTTATCACAGCCCCTAAATAATTCGAGTTGCAGGCAGGCGGCGACACAGCGAATCCCCAGGAGCTTACATAAGTAAGTGACTGGGGGGAGCGAGGAAAGCCAACGCACATGCAGCTTGAAGAATGACGGGGATATCAGATGTTTCCCGTAAGAAAACTTGGAACCGCATGGGATATCTGTGATAACGTCATCTGACAACATTTGGAACAGGTTCAACCATGAAAAACTCTGCGCTGGCTCTGCTCCTGCTAAGCCTGATGAGCTTCTCTTCCGCCAGCAAGGCGCTGAATGAATTTGAAGCGGAAGATCTTGCCGATCTGACCGCAATCTTTGTTTATCTGAAAAACCACTGTGGCTATCAAGATCTACCGAATGAACAGATTCGTCGGACGCTGGTCGCCTTTGCTCAGCAAAACCGCTGGGATCTCAGCAATTACAGCGCTTACGACATGACGGCGATGGGCGAAGACAGCTATCGCGATCTGAGTAAAATCGCTATCCCGACACCGAAGAAATGCCAGTCTCTGGCGCGTAACTCACTCGGTCTGCTCTCCTACGCACAGTAGTTTCCTCCCTCCTCCGCGCTGACTGAAATTTGACCGTGCAAGCGGCAAAAGAGTCGGCTATGATGGCGCGCCAATTTTCATGGCTGTTATCGCGGAGGAAGCCCTAACATGTCCCAGAAAGAAATTTGGTATGAAACCCTGCATGCCAACTTTGGCCAGTACTTTTCGGTTGATCGCGTGCTGTACCACGAGAAGACCGATCATCAAGATCTCATCATCTTTGAAAACGACGCATTAGGTCGCGTGATGGCGCTTGACGGCGTGGTGCAAACCACCGAGCGCGATGAATTCATCTATCACGAAATGCTCACCCACGTTCCCCTTCTGTCACACGGCAGCGCCAAACGCGTACTGATTATCGGTGGCGGTGATGGCGGTATGCTACGGGAAGTCAGCCGACACCGCGGCGTCGAACATATCACGATGGTAGAAATCGATGCAGGCGTGGTGGAATTTTGTCGCCAGTACTTGCCCAATCACAGCGCCGGTAGCTATGACGACCCGCGTTTTAATCTGGTGATTGATGACGGCGTTAACTTCGTCAGACAGTGCAGCGAAAAATTTGATGTCATTATTTCCGATTGCACCGACCCCATCGGCCCCGGTGAAAGCCTGTTCACCTCCGATTTTTATCAGGGCTGCGCCCGTTGCCTGAACGAAGGTGGGATTTTCGTCGCGCAGAATGGCGTGTGTTTCCTGCAACAGGATGAAGCCGTCGGCAGCCATAAAAAGCTCAGCCACTATTTCAAGGATGTCAGCTTTTATCAGGCGGCGATCCCGACTTATTACGGCGGCATTATGACGTTCGCCTGGGCCAGCAATAACCCTGCGCTGCGCCAGATAGACGCCACCACGCTGCGCCAGCGTTTTGCGCAATCCGCTATCGCCTGTCGCTATTACACGCCTGATGTTCACATCGGCAGCTTTGCCCTGCCGCAGTATCTGCTGAACGCGCTACAGAATGCGCAATAATCCATCACTTAGGGTAATCACATAACCACAAGGGGGTGACTTAAATTGCACAAGCTGAAACTACACGGCTTTAACAACCTGACGAAAAGCCTGAGTTTTTGTATCTACGATATCTGTTACACCAAAACGGCCGACGATCGCGATGGTTATATCGCCTATATCGACGAACAATATAACGCTAACCGTTTAACAGAAATCCTCACTGAAACCTGCTCAATTATCGGTGCCAACGTTCTTAACATCGCGCGTCAGGATTACGATCCACAAGGTGCCAGCGTGACCATTCTGGTCAGCGAAGAACCCATCGATCCACGCGACGTGGATACCTCGGAACATCCGGGGCCGTTGCCTCATTCCGTTGTTGCGCATCTGGATAAAAGCCATATCTGTGTTCATACCTACCCAGAAAGCCACCCAGAAGGTGGGCTTTGTACCTTCCGCGCAGATATCGAAGTGTCTACCTGTGGCGTAATTTCGCCGCTGAAAGCACTGAATTACCTCATCCACCAGCTTGAATCCGATATTGTGACCATCGACTATCGCGTGCGAGGATTTACCCGTGATGTCAACGGCATAAAGCATTTCATCGATCACCAGATCAATTCGGTTCAGAACTTCATGTCCGAGGATATGAAAGCGCTCTATCACATGATGGACGTGAACGTGTATCAGGAAAATATCTTCCATACCAAGATGCTATTGAAAGACTTCGACCTGAAACACTATCTGTTCAACGTCAGCCCTGAAGAGCTCAGCGCTACCGAACGGAAAAGAATCACCGATCTGCTATATCACGAAATGCAGGAAATCTATTACGGCAGAAACCTACCCGTCCTGTAATCAATACATATCCCTTTACAAGGCGGTCTCTTAGTTACATTTTTATGCAGGCTAAGAGACGGTTTCGGGCGCGATGATGTCACCATTTTCATGCTCCCCCGTAGCACGCGCCCGACGCAGGGGCGCTCAGTCGCCGCCGCCCTGCGAACCCAGGCTTCCGGCTAAATCATGCCGCTACGCGGTGCCATCGGCGTTCATGATCACCCTTCGAGCCGCCAGTGACGCGTTCCCTACGCGGCACTGGCTTTCGCGGCATCCATGCCGCTCACTCGGTGTTCATGCCCACCGCTGCATAATTTTTATGCCGGATAAGGACAAGGCCCATGATGACTCCCTGTATTAATGTATTAAGGTACAGCGCCTGAAGAGGGTTGAGGTGTAGCGAGTTCATATATCCTTCATTTCGTCGCACACTATTTCGTCAAAAATGATGCGCGTCACATTTATTTCTTTCTGCATTTTTTACTTGCATTCTCTCCCAGCCTTGCTGCATCTGGGTTTGCGTCAATTGGTATAAGGTCAACTAAAAATCATATATCTTGTGTGGTTGAAATTTAAAACACCCACATCTAGTATTCCTTGTGTGGCACTCGCGTAACGGGTTGCTACCCAGTGGATCGGTTCGGGTGCACATGCCCTGAAGATAGCCGCTCCGACATACTTCTTTCACGCCAAAGGGTAAATACGAATCATGCGTATTACTATTTTCACTAAGCCAGATTGTGTTCAATGCAACGCCACATGCCGTGCGCTGGACAAGCAAGGAATTAACTATCAACTGGTGGACTTAACTGAAGATGAACAGGCGTTGCAGCAGGTAAGAGCGTTGGGCTATCAACAGGTACCCGTCGTGATGACGGCCGACGATCATTGGAGCGGCTTCCGCCCGGATAAGATCAGTACTCTGAACGCCGCCCTGCAATTGCAGTAAGGGGGGCGATATGAACCCGCTGGTCTATTTCTCCAGCCAGTCGGAAAACACGCATCGCTTCATTTCCAGGGTTGGCTTGCCAGCCCTGAGAATCCCGATAGCGACAGAACAGCCTGCATTGAAAGTTGATAGCCCCTATATTCTGGTTGTCCCCAGCTACGGCGGAGGCAGCACGAAAGGGGCTGTGCCGCGTCAGGTCATCATCTTTCTCAACGATCCGCATAATCGCGCTTATCTGCGCGGCGTGATTGCCGCAGGCAATACCAATTTCGGTGCAGCGTACTGCATCGCTGGCGACATCATTGCGCAGAAATGTCAGGTGCCTTACCTGTACCGCTTTGAATTGCTCGGCACGGCAGAAGACGTTGCAAACGTGCGTAAGGGAGTAACTGAATTTTGGCAACAACAGACCACGTGAGTGCAAAGGCAACCAAGGCCGACGCGGATGCCCACTCGCTCGATTACCATACACTCGACTACCATGCGCTGAACGCGATGCTTAACCTCTACGACGCAGAGGGAAATATTCAGTTCGACATGGATAAGCTCGCGGCACGCCGTTATTTCCTACAGCATGTAAACCAGAACACCGTGTTCTTCCACAATCTGGAAGAAAAGCTGCGTTATCTGGTGGAAGAAGGCTACTACGAAGCAGACGTGCTGGATCAATATCAATTCGATTTCATCAAAAGCCTTTTCCAGCAGGCCTACGCTCACAAGTTCCGCTTTCAAACCTTTCTGGGTGCGTTCAAATACTACACCGGCTATACGCTGAAAACCTTTGACGGCAAACGCTATCTGGAGCGCTACGAAGATCGCGTCTGCCTTGTGGCGCTGACCCTCGCCAAAGGGGATACCACACTTGCTAGCGCGCTGGTCGATGAGATCATCAGCGGACGCTTCCAGCCCGCCACCCCCACGTTCCTCAACTGCGGTAAAAAGCAGCGTGGCGAACTGGTCTCCTGCTTCCTGCTGCGCATTGAAGACAATATGGAGTCGATTGGCCGCGCGATTAACTCCGCGCTTCAGCTCTCAAAACGCGGCGGCGGCGTGGCTTTCATGCTCAGCAACATCCGCGAAACCGGTGCGCCGATCAAACGTATCGAAAACCAGTCGTCCGGCATTATCCCTATCATGAAAATGCTGGAAGATGCGTTCTCCTATGCCAACCAGCTTGGCGCGCGTCAGGGCGCGGGGGCGGTGTACCTCAATGCACACCACCCAGATATTTTGCGTTTTCTGGATACCAAGCGGGAAAATGCCGATGAGAAAATCCGCATCAAGACGCTGTCTTTAGGCGTGGTCATCCCCGATATCACGTTCCAATTGGCGAAAAACAATCAGGTGATGTACCTGTTCTCGCCCTATGATGTCGAGCAGGTTTATGGCGTGCCGCTGTCAGAAATTAGCGTCACCGAAAAATACCATGAGATGGTAAACGACAAGCGCATCCGTAAATCCCAAATTAAGGCGCGCGAATTCTTCCAGATCCTCGCTGAAATCCAGTTCGAGTCCGGTTATCCCTACATGATGTTTGAGGATACGGTGAATCGCGCGAACCCGATTCACGGCCGTATCAATATGAGTAACCTGTGCTCTGAGATTTTGCAGGTCAACGAGGCCAGCCTGTACGACGACGATCTTGGCTACAGCCACGTTGGCAAGGACATCTCCTGTAACCTCGGATCGATGAATATCGCCAACGCAATGGCCTCGCCCGATTTCGGCCAGACGGTTGAAATGGCGATCCGCGCGCTGACCGCCGTTTCCGATATGAGCCACATCAGTTCCGTGCCATCCATCGAAAAAGGCAACGACCAATCACATGCGATTGGTTTAGGTCAGATGAACCTGCACGGCTATCTGGCGAAAGAGCGTATTTTCTACGGTACGGAAGAAGCCGTCGATTTCACCAATATCTATTTCTACACCGTCGCTTTCCATGCAATTCGGGCATCGAATGCGTTAGCGATAGAGCGGAACCAGCGCTTCTCAGGCTTCGAACTCTCAAAATACGCTACGGGTGAGTATTTTGATAAGTACATCGAGCAAATCTGGGAACCCACAACAACACGCGCACGTGAGCTGTTTGAACAGGCTGGCATCCACATTCCTACTCAGCAGGACTGGGCAGCACTGCGCGAATCCGTGATTGCGCACGGCATTTATAACCAGAACTTGCAGGCCGTTCCACCGACCGGCTCTATTTCATATATCAACCACTCGACGTCCAGCATCCACCCGATTGTATCGCGTATCGAAATTCGTAAAGAGGGCAAGATCGGTCGCGTCTACTACCCTGCCCCTTACATGAACAATGACAACCTCGAGTATTACCAGGATGCCTACGAAATCGGGCCGCAGAAGATCATCGACACCTATGCCGCCGCCACGCAGCACGTCGATCAGGGGCTGTCGCTGACGCTGTTTTTCCGCGATACCGCCACCACGCGCGACATCAATAAAGCGCAGATCTACGCCTGGACCAAAGGCATTAAAACTATTTATTACATTCGCATACGGCAGATGGCGCTGGAAGGCACCGAAGTTCAGGGCTGTGTGTCCTGTGCGCTCTAAGCCATCGCGGAAGGAAATCGAAGCATGACCGCACTCACTCGCGTCCAGGCGATTAACTGGAACAAAATTGAAGACGACAAAGATTTGGAAGTCTGGAACCGGCTGACGTCTAACTTCTGGCTGCCGGAAAAGGTGCCGCTCTCTAACGATATTCCGTCGTGGAGTACGTTGAATGCCCGCGAGCGTCAGTTGACGATCCGTGTGTTCACCGGTCTGACGCTGCTGGACACCATCCAAAATACACTAGGTGCGCCGACGCTCATGCCTGATGCAGTGACGCCACATGAAGAAGCCGTGTTGTCTAACATCAGCTTTATGGAAGCGGTGCACGCTCGTTCGTACAGCTCTATTTTCTCGACGCTGTGTCTAACCAGCGAAGTCGATGATGCGTATCGCTGGAGCGAAGAGAATACGGCGCTACAGAAGAAGTCCGACATTATTCTGTCGCACTACCGCAGTGACGATCCGCTAATGAAGAAAGTCGCCAGCGTTTTTCTGGAGTCATTCCTGTTCTATTCGGGATTCTATCTGCCGATGTACTGGTCAAGCCGCGCCAAACTGACCAACACGGCGGATTTGATCCGGCTTATCATCCGCGACGAAGCGGTACACGGCTACTATATTGGCTACAAATTCCAGCGCGGGTTAGCGAAGGCCGATCCTGCTCGTCAGCAGCAGGTGAAAAATTTCGCCTACGATTTGCTACAGGATTTGTATGACAATGAGGTGTTGTATACGCAGGAACTCTATGACGGTGTCGGCTGGACGGAAGATGTGAAGAAATTCCTCCACTACAACGCGAACAAAGCGCTGATGAATCTGGGTTATGAAGCGCTGTTCCCTGCCAGCATGACGGATGTGAATCCCGCGATTCTCTCGGCACTATCGCCAAACGCGGATGAGAACCACGACTTCTTCTCTGGCTCCGGTTCATCTTATGTGATCGGTAAAGCCGTCAACACTGAAGACGAAGACTGGGACTTCTAAAAAAACGGCCATCGCTCTCTGGGTGGCCGCCTTTTTCTACAGCCCTTTTACATCGTACTTTTTTATAACCCAGAAATGAAAAAACCCTGAATCATTGCTGATTCAGGGCCTTCATATAAGTGGCGGAACGGACGGGGCTCGAACCCGCGACCCCCTGCGTGACAGGCAGGTATTCTAACCAACTGAACTACCGCTCCACTCGTGCTCACTGAGCGGGATGAATACTAAGATGACGACACTATTACGTCAATGCTTTTTATAACTAACCGTTTCTGTTTGCTTATAATTTCATCTTACTGGCTATTCCCTCACCCAAGGTGCGGTAAACCGATCTTTTTTACTGCGCAAAGGGCAAATATCGCAGCGGTGCTATTCTGCACGCCACAGGCAACTACCGCCTTTTTTAGCAATCAGATCCAGACGCTGTTCATGCGCCAATAGCTCTGCCTCATCAGCGTAAAGTACCTTTAACGCCGACTGAGGGCGGACGATTCTCTGGATCGTTTCAGTATTCTCGCTCTTCTGCTGCGTTTCACCTTCCATCGAAAAAGTCAGAGACGTTTGACCGCCGGTCATCGCCAGATAAACTTCTGCCAAAATCTCGGCATCGAGCAATGCGCCGTGCAGCGTACGCTTGCTGTTATCTATCTGGTAGCGATCGCAGAGCGCATCCAAACTGTTACGCTTACCGGGAAAGATCTTCCGTGCCATAAACAGGCTATCAGTGATCTTACAGAACGTCTCCGTCTTCGGAATATCCCGGTTCAGTAACCGAAATTCGTAATCCATAAAGCCGATATCAAACGTCGCGTTATGAATGACCAGCTCCGCGCCACGGATAAAATCGAGAAAATCATCCACGATGTCCGCATACGTCGGTTTGTCAGCCAGAAACTCATCGCTAATACCGTGTACGTTATACGCTTCGGGATCGACTAAACGATCGGGTTTGATATAGACGTGAAAATGACGGCCAGTCAGGCGGCGGTTAATCACTTCGACCGCACCGATCTCGATAATTTTATGCCCTTCATAGTGAACCCCCAGCTTATTCATACCGGTGGTTTCTGTATCCAGGACAATTTGTCGCGTAATTTCAGTGCTCATCATTTTCGTTTTATGTCAGACTTGCCGTTTTTACCATAAGGGAGAGTCTACCAGAGATGCGCAAACAGGTAGAAATTTTCACCGACGGATCTTGCCTCGGTAATCCCGGCCCCGGCGGCTATGGCGCTCTGCTGCGCTACAAACAGCACGAAAAAGCGTTAAGTGCAGGCTATCGTCTTACGACGAACAACAGAATGGAGCTGATGGCTGCCATTGCAGCACTTGAAACGCTGACTACCGCGTGCGATGTGGTGCTCTGCACTGACAGCCAATATGTTCGTCAGGGGATAACCAGCTGGATTCATAACTGGAAAAAGCGTGGTTGGAAAACCGCCGATAAAAAACCGGTCAAAAACGTCGATCTCTGGCAAAGGCTGGATGCTGCGATTCAACACCATTCCGTACGCTGGGAATGGGTAAAAGGGCACGCTGGGCATCCAGAAAACGAGCGCTGTGATGAGCTCGCTCGCGCTGCCGCAAGTGCACCAACGCTTGATGACACCGGTTATCAGGCTGAGTAAATCACCGTAGGCGTCCGCCTCATCTTCGATATATCTTTGTTGCGCCCACCGTGCGGCGCACTGATGCTTTGCGCAACCTCGCCCTCATCGGCGTGAACGTCAGCGGAATTGTGCGCTTCCGGGCAATAATCAGCGTCAGGCACCCCAGCATCGGAATATGTTTATTCAACTTCCCCTTGTTTCTTCGCCATGGCGTAACGTGAAAATGGGTCTGATGGATAACCTCATAGTTCAATAGTCCCAGCCAGTCCGTAATACGCATTTGAGTAAACATGCGGCTGCAATAAGGGTGTTTTTTATTGAGTCTGGGGATCATTTTACCCAAGCCAACCAAACTGATCGGATTAAACGTGCTCAGGATTAACCAGCCATCATCGATCAAGACGCGATCAACCTCGCGCAGAATACGATGCGGGTCCGATGAATAAGATAGCGTTTGAGCAAGCAAGCAGGCGTCGATCGACTTTTCAGAGAACGGTAATTGATGAGCATCTGCGATAACCTGAAGATTGTCGCCGTGTGGAGCAACATTAACCTGATGCGCAATCGCGCACTCTGTTACATGGATTTCCGCACTGAGCGCCCCTACCTTGATAAGATGAAAACCAAAGAGTTTTGGCCACCACGGCAACAACGCCAACTCAAGCGACTCGCGATAAAACTGCCCACAGGTGATATCATCCCATGAATCAGGTGCAACAATGGTCTGAGGGATTTGTGCCGATTTCATCTTCTGTTCTCGTCCTCAGGCTGCTAGAAAAAAGAGGTGATGAATGAATCTTATCAGTATCCCCGCACTTCAGGACAACTACATTTGGCTATTGAGCAATAAAGAAAATCGCTGTGTGATCGTCGATCCTGGTGAGGCGTCCCCAGTGCTTAATGCTCTCGATCAACACGCACTTTCCCCCGAAGCAATCTTGCTCACTCACCATCATAACGACCATGTAGGAGGCGTCAGCGAGCTCCTCAAGCATTACCCTAATCTGCCTGTCTTTGGTCCAAAAGAAACGGCTAAATGCGGCGCGACCTACCTGGTGGAAGAAGGAAATACCGTCTCTTTGTTGAATTCGGAATTTTCTGTAATTGAGGTTCCAGGGCACACATCTGGTCATATTGCCTACTACAGTGCGCCATTTTTGTTCTGTGGCGACACCCTATTTTCAGCGGGATGCGGTCGTATTCTTGAAGGCGAAGCGAGACAAATGCATGAATCCATTCAAAAAATAGCAGGTTTCCCCGATGATACGGTAGTGTGCTGTGCTCATGAATACACGCTATCAAACTTAAGATTTTCTAATATGATATTGCCAGAAGATCCTATTATTGAAGCTTATCTCCATGAAATCAGTCAGATACGAGAAAAATCGCAGTCTAGTTTACCAACAATACTAGGGCTAGAGAGAAGAATCAACCTATTTCTCCGATGCCATGAAATTGATTTAAAAAGAAAATTAGTAAGCGAACCTGAAAATATAGAGAATTGGCAAGTTTTTGAGATGCTACGTAGCAAGAAAGACTGCTTCTGAAGGTTTAGGTTGTGCTATTCATCTAATCAAAGTATCCTTGCTCGTCTTTTAAGCAACTATTGACCAACATATGAAGGCTAAAGCGATGATTATCGCCTCAGTCTTGCTGGCGGGTTGTCAGGTCTCACCACATGACACCTCGCAACCTAAACAGCATGCACAGAGTTTGTCTTCGGCAAGTCAAAGTGAAGCAGGAAAGTACACAGATGGTCGAGAGGCCTCCGCGCGATGGTTAGATGACGATAGCCTCGCGCAACGAGATCTGTGGAACTTCATTGGCGACGAGCTGAAGATGGAGGTTCCGGAAAACGCCCGGATCCGCGAGCAAAAAATGCGTTATTTGAAAAATAAGAGCTATCTCCACGATGTAACATTACGGGCAGAGCCGTACATGTACTGGATAGTCGAGCAGATTAAGCAACGTAAAATGCCGATGGAACTGGTACTGCTACCCATAGTGGAGAGCGCTTTTGATCCAAGTGCCACATCATCCGCCAATGCCGCTGGGCTATGGCAGATTATCCCTGGTACAGGACGCAATT
This sequence comes from Pectobacterium jejuense, assembly GCF_026800125.1. Classification (NCBI taxonomy): domain Bacteria; kingdom Pseudomonadati; phylum Pseudomonadota; class Gammaproteobacteria; order Enterobacterales; family Pectobacteriaceae; genus Pectobacterium; species Pectobacterium jejuense. The sequence goes on from NZ_JAPQKX010000017.1 coordinate 60,288, forward strand.
ATGGTTTGAAACAAAACCAGTGGTACGACGGACGTCGCGACGTGATTGCGTCTACGACGGTTGCGCTGGATATGATGCAACGACTCAACACGATGTTTGATGGCGACTGGTTATTGACCGTTGCTGCATACAACAGTGGTGAAGGCCGCGTCATGCAGGCGATGAAAGCGAATAAAGCAAAAGGAAAATCAACCAGCTTCTGGGCACTGGCGTTACCGCGGGAAACGTCAATCTATGTTCCTAAGATGCTGGCTTTGAGCGATATTCTTAAAAACAGCAAGAAGTATGGCGTGAGTCTGCCGCAACCCAATGAAAGCCGCGCATTAGCAAAGGTTGAGCTGGGGCAGCAGATAGAATTGACACAAGCCGCTGAGATGGCTGGTTTGTCGTTGAATAAGCTGAAGAGCTATAACTCGGGCTATAAACGTAATGTTACTGCGCCAAATGGGCCACATTACATTATGGTACCTAAAGCTCACGTTGAGCAGTTGAAAGATTCACTGGCTGATGGTGACATCGCAGCGATTCAACCAACACGCTTAGCGCAAACACAGTCAACGCCAGCATCACAGCAGTATAAGGTACGCTCAGGTGATACCTTATCAGCCATTGCGGCACGGCTTAATGTCAGCACGAAAGATTTGCAGAGCTGGAACAATCTGCGTAGCGCTGGTGCGCTCAAGGTTGGTCAGACGTTGCAAGTTGCCAAAGCGTCAGGCAATAGCAGTTCTATCACCTACCAAGTTAGGAAGGGTGATTCACTGGCAAGCATTGCTAAACGTCACGGCGTAAATATCGCTGATGTGATGCGCTGGAATACGGTTATCAACAAGAATGCCAACATCCAGCCAGGCGATCGTCTGACGCTTTATGTTAGCAGCAATATAAAACCTGATTCTTAACGTCATATCAGAATCGGTAACGAGAAACAGCCCTCTACATCTGTGGAGGGCTGTTTTTTTATAGCGATTAACTCAGGCTAAATTCAACGAGCAGTGGGTTATGATCTGAGGCCTGAGTCACCAATACAGAAGACTGGTTAACGGTCAGCTCGCGGTAAAAGACGAAATCGAGCGGGCGACCAAACGCCTTACGCCGCTGGTCATCAACGAAATGTACCTCCAGCAACCCCATCCTTGTCGCAAACCGGTTAAGTGCGTTAATACGCTGCTGACTCCACGCATTAAAATCTCCAGCCATAATAGCTGGCCCCTGATGGTGTAAGAGCTGTTCCCCAATCGCAGCCAACTGCTTGGTATAAACTTCAACACCAAAGCTAAAGTTAACCGCATGGATATTGATAACCATCAGTCTTTGGCCATTCTGAAGCGCGTAGACCGTCACCAAAGAGGACTTAGCCAAACGCAACAGGGGTTCCCTTTCACGTAAAGGACAGCAATATACTGGCTGAGCTGCTGATAGCGTCATCACACCAGATGGATGCTGCGGGAGAATAATGGCAGGAACCTGATCGGCAGAAAGGTAGTTAGTGGTTGCAAAACGGATGAGCTCTGGCGTGCTTTGCGCTTCCTGCAGCAGGACTAGCTGGGTACCTTTACCGAAATTCTGCAACACGGAAAGCCAGTTCATTCGTTGTTGCTTAAAAATGTTCCACACCATTACGCGTAAAACATCGCCCTCCAGCAACAATGAGCCTGTCGGTAGCGCTTGTCCCGGATAATGCATTTCCCCGGGAGGGAAGATACGTTCAGCTGGTTGGCCGGCAACATACCTCATTGCATAGGTTCTTTTCCGCACGCCTAATCCACTATCAGTTTCAATACTCTAAATACCCTACCAAAAAAGAGCACTCTTCTGTTATAGAATTTTATCGCAGACTTACAATGCGCGCTCGGTGATAAGGTAGGAAAAATGAAATGATCGGCAAAAACAAAAGGAAGAGACGGATTCATCTAAAAAATTCTAATATTCAAATATGCAAAAAGCCCTAAGCGTTAACTTAGGGCTTTTTGCATAATAAGTGGCGGAACGGACGGGGCTCGAACCCGCGACCCCCTGCGTGACAGGCAGGTATTCTAACCAACTGAACTACCGCTCCACCGAATTTCTCTACAACCACCGGATTGCTCCGGCTTACTGCTTAATTTGATGCCTGGCAGTTCCCTACTCTCACATGGGGAAGCCCCACACTACCATCGGCGCTACGGCGTTTCACTTCTGAGTTCGGCATGGGGTCAGGTGGGACCACCGCGCTATCGCCGCCAGGCAAATTCTGTTTCATTCCAACCGTTATGTTTCACTTTTTTAGTGCACACAACCATCAGAACCAATCTCTGAACAAGCTAAAATCAAAACACGTTTCTCTGAGTCGCCCACAAAACACCTTCGGTGTTGTAAGGTTAAGCCTCTCGGGTCATTAGTACTGGTTAGCTCAACGTATCGCTACGC
>NZ_JAPQKX010000018.1:0-43146 GCF_026800125.1 Pectobacterium jejuense
CTCAATGAACTCAATGAACTCAATGAACTCAATGAACTCAATGAACTCAATGAACTCAATGAACTCAATGAACTCAAGATCATGACAGGGAACTATCGTTATGTTTTTCCGGGACGGAATAACCCAAATAAACCGATGGGCGAAGCAAGTATCAATCAGGTAATTAAGCGCATTGGATTTGGCGGGGAAGTTACAGGGCACGGGTTTAGACATATGTTATCAACGATTTTACATGAAGAAGGTTTTGATTCATCATTTATAGAAATTCAATTGGCTCATGTTGATAGAAATAGTATACGTGGGACCTACAATCATGCCCAATAATTAGAGAAAAGGCGACATATGATGCAATATTATAGCGACTATGTTATAGGTAAGGACTTTTAATGATTTTTGAAAAAGAAATTAATGCAAAGTATTTTCTGGGAAGGGTTAAACAAGCTCATTATAACACTTCCGTTGTAATTCTTGGTCAAAATGGAGAAGGAAAAAGTAGGTTACTCGTTGACATAATAGGATATGCAAAAGATAACAATTATACCAATGTTATAGCTGTATCTACGAGCCCTTTTGATAAATTTCCTATAAGGAAAAAGTTTAATGGTATAGATTACAGTTACGTCGGTGTGAAAGGAGGCACGACAGGTAACTCTATATTGTCTTTGATCGGTTCAGCATCATTGGGATTATTGAATCAAAATAAATTCAATAGTGCTTATGTAGAACGAATTCTGTCGTTTTTAGGCGCTTCATCTGAAGTTGAATATGTATTCAAAGTTAATCAGAAAATATTTCAAAAGCAAAATTACTCAGATGATAAAAATGGTCAAGATATTCATGATTATCATCAGAATGTATTTTTCGGAAAGGATTTTCACTTTTCCGACGATGAACTTTATAATATTAACAAAGCTATAGATTTATTAATGTATTTAGTTGATAGCAACAAAAACTTCAAGGTTCGATTGAAGATTGGTAGTGAAGGCTACATAAAAACTAAAGATTTTTACATTGATAATCTTAATAGTAAGCTTTTAACATTACTGGATAATGATCTCATAAGGTTAATTGACTTTAGAATAGAAAAAAAAGAGTTTGGTTGGATGTCGTTGAGGCTTGCGAGTTCGGGGGAGCAATGTATTCTATTGTCGATGCTAGGTATTGCCACAAACATCACTGACAACTCTTTAATACTTATAGATGAGCCTGAGATCAGTCTCCATCCTGAGTGGCAAGAGAGGTATATATCACTCCTGATTAGGGTTTTTGAGAGATATAACTCATGTCTTTTTATCATTGCTACTCATTCTCCACAAATAGTTTCGAAGCTTGATGCCTATAGATCATATATTTACACTATTAAAAATGATGAACTAGTAAGTGCTTCTGAGTATGTTAAAAGATCGTCAGACTTCCAATTAGCCAATCTATTTCTAGCCCCAGGTTATAAGAACGAATATTTAACAAGGGAGCTAATAACATTTCTCACGTCCCCACAAGAATACTATGCCGATAAAGGTGACGCAGAAATAATGAAAATCATCTCTTTGAGAGATAATCTTGATAAAGATGACCCCGTATTTAAGTTGATTGAATTGGCTCGTAAAGTAATTACGGAGATACAATAATGCCTCTGAATTGCATTGTGTATGAAGGAGAGGATCTTGAAACATATCAATATTATAATGCACTACCTGACGATAATAAAAATGGAAGTATATGGGATTCGGAAGAACGTAGCATCTGTAGAATTAAAAAATCAATTAAAGACTATTATATTATTGCTCAGGACTATACATGTCCTTATTGTAAGCAAAGGATTGAGGTTGATCATAATGGAGCTTGGGATGCCGAACATATAATCCCTAAAAGCAGCCATCCAGGTTTTGTTTTTGAACCTTTAAATTTATGTGTCTCATGCAAGGATTGTAATAATGAAAAAAGAAATAAACCTGTATTAGAGAATAACAACAGGAGAAGACTGCCTATTAGAAGTGAAGACTACATTATTGTCCACCCACATATTGACGATTATGAAGAGCATATTAAAGTAATTGAGATTGCGGGTTATTATATACCACGAACAGATAAGGGTAGAAAAACAATAGAAAAATGCGGTTTATTAAGATTTGCATATAAATATGCAAACTATGGGGGCACTTCTCAGGAAAACAAAGAGACAATTCTTACTTTAGCTAATGGTCTGTTAGATGCTAATACTCCTGCTGATGAACATGCCTTTTTAGGTGTGATTTCAGATGCAGTTGAAACTGGAAAGAAAATATCAAAGACAGCATTCCTAGAGAAATTTAGCGCAAGGGAGTAATTCAACTTTATTAAGAAGTTAAATATATTAAAAGAATTCTGGGGGATGTTGCTCCCCCAATTATCTTTAATTGTTAATTAGATTTATACTTGGCTTGTTTATCTTTCTATTTATTTCGGTTTTTCTTTGATAGTCTCTTCATTTTCTTTTAGCTTAGATTCTTCCTGTATATTTCGTAATGTCATATCACTGAGTTCCTTGATATCCATATCACCATAATTATTGCATTTGCATCAATGATCTTGAGTGTTCATTAACGATAATATGCAAAGCGCAGAACCATTGAAAAGGAAATTTATATGGCTAATTATGCATACATGACTATCGAAGGTAAATCACAGGGATTGATTTCTGAGGGTTGCTCCACATTAGAATCTATCGGTAACCGATATCAGGCAGGGCATACCGATGAAATCATGATTTTGGCTTTTAACCATATGATGAGCAATGACGGTCATGCCGTTCATAATCCTATCACTCTGGTAAAACCTATCGATAAGTCAACGCCGTTACTGGCAATGGCACTGAACGAACAAGAGAAGGTCAAAGTGTTGCTCGATTTTTACCGGACGACGCAACATGCCAAGCAAGAGAAATTTTTCTCCATTCAGATCAATGATGGACTCATATCAGATATCAACCTCGTCATGCCGAATATCATTGATGATGGTGCCGGTCTGATATTGGAGCATATTTCTATCAGATATAAAGATGTGACATGGACGCACCACAAAGCCGGAACGTCTGGTTATGCATTGTGGGAAATGACGAAGTTCATGAACTAAACGAGATGCGGGGGAGACCCTGCATTCATTTTTCATCCAGCCACGTGAAGAACTTCCCTAATCCGAAGCAGCCTGCAATGGCGATGATGAGATGAATGGTCTTTTCATTCCACGGAGCATATCCAACCAATAAAATATAGATGATACAAAGAAATGATATGCTGAAAAGAGCAAATATGATGTTTTTGAATAAAAGATACACCGATTTTTTTAAGAGTTTAAGCATGTTATAGACTCATGTTTATTTCTTATCGAACCAGTCAGACAATTTCCCTAGCCCAATGAAAATGGAAATAGCAATGATTAAATGGACTGTTTTTTCACTCCAGGGAGCATACCCAACAAATAGAATATAACAAATCCAAAAGAAGCATATGCTGAAAATAAACATGGTTATGTTGTTTAATATGAAAATAAATGCCTTTTTTAGAAAGGTAGTCATATCACTTGATCCTATATTCTATTTTATCAATTAATTGGTTAAACATTCCATTACCATACACTCTCCTCATCTTTATCGCTTCGGTTAGTGGTTCAACATTTTCTTCAAACAGGAAGAACAGAAAATCTAAATCATCTCTTCTCAACTCTGAATATACTTCAGGGTTATGGCTCCTCAAATACATTGATCGATATATTGACCGTTTCGCCATCCCACCAAGCAACAAAATATAATATACCGTGCCAGTAGATACTTTTGGTGCATTGCCGATTCTCTTTGCTATTTGAAAGACAGCTTGTGAAACAAGCATACTACCTGCTACGGAGCCTACTGCTTTATGATAAATTGCTTCTTTTTGAGATTCAGAGGCATTCCGGTTAAAGACCTTAAATATTCTTTGTATTGCCTCAATGATTTTTTCTCTTGATACAATTCCTCTATGAATCGCTTTTATCAATCTTTCCATTTCTCGTGATTTGGCATACCGTGTATCCGTATCAATAAAATCATAGGCCAGATAGCCAAAATTCTTACCTATCTCTGATATGCCAGAACCCATCCCTTCATAAAAATCCGTAGTGGTTAGCATCTTTACTATACGGTCAGCCAGTTCATCCAGATCTGCTTCGGTCATTGTTATTCCATCCGTGAATGACAAGATTACTCAGCGTAGATTGTAGTGTAATCGACTAAGGAGTGAAATACATTCCAGTGTAATTAATACCGTGATAATTATTTCCTAATTAATTTGTTGCGATGTTGTTAATTTCAATCTGGGGCTACACTTCCTGCACGCTAATCAGGCGTCATTTATCGATATGTGGTGAAAACGTCTCTTGAGCCGGAAAGCAATGTTGAGTCCTGACTAAAACCCTATAAATAATCTGGATACTCTCGCAATCGCGGGAACTGTTTGGGCAAGGGCGAGGTGCGCAGCACGATGTGTCCGCAGGTCATTCGTATCGATGAACTTCTCCTGACATGCTGTTTTGATCGCGTCGTATCTGTCCTCTCATTTCGTCTTTCCATCGGACACAGAGAATCACATTCAGTCTGGAATCGTCTTCTATCGAATAGCTGCCATTTTTTAGCCTGAAAATGACGTTAAAAAGATCATTTCACTACCTTATGCGGTAGTTTTTGTTATGAAATAACGTAAAAACACCACGGTAAGTCATTAATCCTTGGTTTGTGTTTTTTGATAGTATAAAAATCCAATAATTTTCATTAAAAAATCAATGATTGCTAAACTATCTAATATTTATTTCTTAACAGGGAAATAGTTTATTAAGGTAATGGAGATATTTGTTCTGCCAAAAGTAAAAAATAGAGGGTAAATATTTTCACTAAATTAAAATTAATGAGCTTTTTGTTATTTCTGATTTTTATTAGCGCATTAAGTATTTCGTTTTTAACGAAATTAAAAGGCACGAAATATATGCCTTTTCCGCTAATTGAAAATCAGATATATATCCTTTTTCTTTCTATTCATTTTTACTTAGGGTTAATTTAATTAATTGTTTTTGTTGTCATTTGTGTTTTAGTGGTTCGATTTAGTTGCTCTGCTATATAAGCATTGACCGTGTGTTTGTGTTGTGTGTATGATCTAAACTCAAAATATAAATGTATTTAATTCCTTCTTGGTGTGATTCTTTTTACGCCGATATAAGCCGTAACATTACGGTTTTATTATGCTTTTTAATTCGGTTTTTAATTTATTTCATCTCGCTGGTCGAAAAACAAATGCGTTATTTGTTTGCCGAATCGCTGCCGTTCTTATGGATTATGGCGGGCTTTTGGTAGGAATCGACTTTACTTCTCCGGGCCCGAGTGCCCTTACGTTGGTATAGACACATGGCAAAAGGAACTGATGGTGCATCTGTCGCACCAAAGGAACGTATTAATATCAAATATGTTCCGGCCACTGGTGGTCAGCAGGCGGAAATAGAATTGCCGTTGACGCTGATGATCGTGGGAAATATGAAAGGGCGCACAGAGGAAACGCCGATCGAAGAACGTCAGACCGTATCGATCGATAAGAACAACTTTACCTCGGTGATGAAAGAAGCAAATCTGGAATTGAATTTCAGTGTGCCAAACCGCCTTGAAGAAGAAAGTCAGGACGACCTGCCAGTGAAACTGAGCATCGGCGGTCTGAATGATTTCTCCCCTGACCGCATTGCCCAGCAGGTGCCTGAATTACGTAAGTTGCTTGATTTACGTGAAGCACTGGTCGCCCTGAAAGGCCCCCTCGGCAATATTCCCTCATTCCGTAATCGTTTGCAGGATCTGTTGTCCAGCGAAGAAGCCAGAGAGCAGCTTTTGAAAGAGCTCGATCTGGTAAAACCCGCCGAATAATTGACGAAATAGGGAAATAAATATGTCAATAATTGAAGAACAGGTTCAGGCAGGAGCCGCCAGTGCTTCTGGATCGCTGCTTGATGACATCATGGCTCAAGCGCGTATCAGCCCGGTTGATGAAGGCTACAGCGTTGCTAAACAGGGCATTGCCGCGCTGGTCGCTAACATTCTTGATAGCGGTAACGCAGCAGAACCCGTGAACAAAGCGCTGGTCGATAGCATGATCGTCGAACTGGACAAAAAGCTCAGCAAGCAGATTGACGTTATTCTGCATGCGAAAGAATTACAGGAACTGGAATCTTCCTGGCGTTCGATGAAACTGCTTATCGATCGCACCGATTTCCGTGAAAACATCAAACTGTTAGTGTTGCATGCGACGAAAGAAGAGCTGTTGGAAGATTTCGAATTCGCCCCTGAAATCTCACAGTCTGGCTTCTATAAGCACGTGTATTCCAGCGGCTACGGCCAGTTTGGTGGTCAGCCTATCGGTGGCGTGATCGGTGACTATGCACTGACGCAAAGTTCACCAGATATCAAACTGATGCAGTATGTCAGCGCCGTTGGTGCGATGGCGCATGCGCCGTTCATCTCTTCTGTTGCACCGACCTTCTTTGGCGTGGATCGCTTCACCGATCTGCCTTCCATCAAAGATCTGAAATCCGTTTTCGAAGGCCCGGCCTACACGAAATGGCGTTCGCTGCGTGAGTCCGAAGATGGTCGCTATCTGGGGCTGACGGCACCGCGCTTCCTGGCTCGCCTGCCTTATGACCCGGTAGAAAACCCGATTAAGGGCTTCAACTACAAGGAAGATATCAGCACCGATCACGAACACTATCTGTGGGGCAATACCGCCTATTTGATGGGAACAGCGTTGACGGACAGCTTCGCGAAATACCGCTGGTGTCCGAACATTATTGGCCCGCAGAGCGGCGGTGCGATTACCGACCTGCCAGTGCATGTTTATGAAGCTATGGGCCAACTTCAAGCCAAGATCCCGACTGAAGTCCTGATCACCGATCGTCGCGAATATGAAATGGCCGAAGAAGGCTTTATCACTCTGACGATGCGTAAAGACAGCGACAACGCGGCGTTCTTCTCGGCTAACTCGGTGCAGAAACCGAAGGTGTTCCCGAACACAAAAGAAGGCAAAGAAGCGGAAACCAACTACAAGCTGGGTACGCAACTGCCGTACATGTTCATCATCAACCGTCTGGCGCACTACATCAAAGTGCTGCAGCGTGAACAGATTGGTTCATGGAAAGAGCGTCAGGATCTGGAACGTGAGTTGAATACCTGGATTAAACAGTACATCGCCGATCAGGAAAACCCGCCGGCAGATGTTCGTAGCCGTCGTCCTCTGCGTGCCGCACAAATCAAAGTGCTGGATGTAGAAGGAGAACCAGGTTGGTATCAGGTCACCATGTCTGTGCGCCCGCACTTCAAGTACATGGGGGCGAACTTTGAGCTGTCGCTGGTAGGGCGTTTGGATAAGGAATAAGACTTATGCCGTCTCTTTCTGCCTGGGAAAGGGGAAACGCGGCAAGTCTGTTTGATCGTATCCGTGGGGAGGAGCGTCGCTCCTCCCCTGAAACGGAAGTTGAAGCACTGATCGAGTCCGTTAAGCGTCAATTGGACAATGTGCTCAACACCCGGCCCGGAAATTGCCGCAGCGCACCTGAGCTTGGCGTGATTGATTTTAATGACGCAACGCAGGGTGGTGCGGACATTCGAGGGAAAATCCGGGAGGCGATCCGACAGTGTATCTGTCGCTTTGAACCTCGAATTGTTCATGTGGATGTCAACACGTCGGACTATTTATCGAATCCGATGGAGATGTCGTTTCAGGTTACCGCTCGGGTCAGATTGGAAGATCTGGAGCAGGTTGCCTCTTTCAATATCCATATGGATAGCCACCGCCACTACAGAATGATCTGATTATGTCACTGGAACATTTTTTCAGGGATGAGCTGACCTACTTGCGCCTGCAAGGGCGTGAATTCGCCAAGGCGCACCCTGAGCTTACCCGATTTTTGTCAGAACAAACCACGGATCCAGACGTCGAGCGTCTGCTGGAAGGGTTCGCCTTTTTGACAGGGAGCCTGCGGGCGAAGATCGAGGATGAGTTTCCGGAACTGACACACGGTCTGCTGGGCATGCTGTGGCCGAATTACCTGCGCCCCGTACCGAGCATGACGATTATGCAGTTTTCGGTACTCCCCGGCGCGATTGCCCAGCCCGCGTTTGTTGAACGTGGCTGTGAGCTTGATAGCCTGCCGATTGATGATGTGGTTTGCCATTTTCAGACCTGCCACGATGCCTGGATTTATCCAGCCGATATCCGTGAAATCAAGGTACAGAGCGGCAACGATCTTTCCACCATTACGCTGGATATTGGGCTGCATGGCCCGCTATCGCTAAGCGATCTACAACTCGACAAGCTGCGCTTTTATCTGGGCGGTGATACCTATACGGCCTACGAACTCTATTTCTGGATTGCCAGCCAACTGTCGCACATTGAGCTGGAAGTCGATGGTCAACGCTTCCGTCAGGAAGCCAGCGTGCTGAAGACGGTCGGCTTTGAGCGGGAAGATGCGCTATTGCCGTACCCCGGCAACGTCTATTCTGGCTATCGCATCCTGCAGGAATACTTTTGTTTTCCTGAAAGTTTTCTCTTTTTCCAACTCGCGGGCGCGGTATGGCCGGAGCTCCCGCTGACGGTAACGGAATTCCGTCTGCATTTTTGCTTTGACCGCCCGCTGCCAGCGGAACTGAAGATCCGCCCTGACTCGTTCATGCTCAACTGCGTGCCAGCAATCAATCTCTTCCAGCATGATAGCGAACCGATCAATCTCAGCGGACGCCAGACGGATTACCCGCTTAAAGCCAGCTACCGCAACGCCGATAGCTTTGAAATCTTCTCTGTGGATAAGGTTGAAGGCTGGGTTGAAGGGAACTCAGGCCGTGCGCGGGGGATTCCACGCACCTATCAGCCTTTTGAGAGCTTTCAGCACCAGATCGAACGTGCCAAAGGACGGCTCGCACTCTATTACCGTATTCGGGTAAGAGAAGCGGTCAACGGCAACGGGTTTGATCACATGCTTTCTTTTGTCCGTGGTGATGAGCAGGAAGTGATTGATTTGGATGAATCCATCTCGGTTACGCTGACCTGTACCAACCGATCGCGTGCGGCGAAATTGCCCGTTGGGTCGATCTGCGTACCTACCGGCAATTCTCCGTCTTTCGCGACGTTTCGCAATCTGGTACGGCCGACGCGACCGCTGCGGCCTGCCATGGATGGCAGCTTGCACTGGACGCTGATCTCCAACCTATCTCTGAACTATGTGTCGCTGCTGCGGCGCGATGCGCTGGTGCAGATCCTGCGTACTTACGACTTCCCGGCGCTGCACGACAAGCAGGCGGAACAAGCCTCGCGTAAGCGTCTGGCAGGGATCGAATCTATCGAAACCACACCGATCGACCGTCTGGTTCAGGGGATGCCGGTTCGCGGCTTGAAATCCATCCTGTCAGTACGGCAATCCGCGTTTTCCAGTGAAGGAGAACTCTATCTGTTTAGTACGGTGCTGGCGCACTTCTTCTCGCTATACGCCAGCGTCAACGCTTTCCACCTGTTGGAAGTGGTCAACATCGATAACAAGGAGCGCTACCGATGGCCGGTACAGATAGGTCAACACTCAATGATGTGACGTTCCGTCAGGATGTCTCACGCTTTAATTTTTTCCAATTGGTGGAGTTACTTAACCAACTGGAAGGCGTGGATCTGGAACAAGAGCTGGATTTCCGCCCTGAACAGGAACGCCTGCGCTTTCGCTCTACGGCCTCCATCGGTTTTCACCCCAGCGATATCTTGCAGGTGGGGCGTGATGAAGATGGCCGTCAGGAGTTGGAAGTCGCGTTTCTTGGCCTGCACGGCAGCCAGTCACCGATGCCCGGTTATTACCTCGAAGAGCTGGCCTGGGAATACGCGCAGGGCGAACAGAAGTTAGGCGTGTTTCTCGACTTCTTTCATCACCGCTTACTCACGCTGCTGCACCGCGCCTGGCGCAAATACCGCTATCACGTCCGCTTCCAAAATGAGGGGGAGGATGGATTCTCCCGCCTGATGTTTGCGCTGGTGGGGTTAGGGAATGACGCCGTACGCGACAGCCTGCCGGTTAACCGCGCCAAGATGCTTTCCTACGCCGGGGTGCTCGCCAGCCCCAGCCGCTCTCCGGAAGTGGTCGCGGGCTTGGTTATTCACTGTTTTGACCTGGATGACGTGGCTGTTCTGGCCTGGCAGCACCGTCGCGTGCCCATTCACGAAGGGCAGCAGAACCGCCTGGGTAAAGGAAACATGATGTTGGGCGGTGATTTTGTTATCGGCGACAAAGTGAATGACTGCGCCGGCAAGTTTTTGCTCAAGGTCGGCAATCTCAGCTTTAGCCGCTTTCTCAGCTTCTTGCCCAACGGCGAGCATTTTCAGCCGCTGGTGCGTTTTGTCTCTTTCATTCTCCGCGATCAGTTGGCTTGGGATCTGCGTCTGGGTTTTGCGGAAGGCGAAGCCAAGGGCTTAAGCCTGGGCAGTGAGCAAAGCAGCCGGTTGGGATGGAGCAGCTTTCTCGGGCAGCCGCCCGCGGATCCCTATGTGACGATTTGTGTGCAGGAGTAAATGTGAACGTAACCCATCCACTCACGTTGGTTGTGCTCAACAGTGAGCAGCTCGATATCAATTCTCAGGTGCAGCACCAGTTCGATCATCGTGGTGGCACGCTGGGCGCGTCGGAAAAAGACCAGTGGCAACTGCGGGATCGGCTGGGCTCCGTGGTGCCGGAGCATGCCCGTATCGAAATGACCGATGGCTATTTCAGCCTGTGCGATCTGAGCGGTCAGTCTTTTATTAACGGATCGCTGTCGCCGATTGGGCGCGATCGCAAAGTCATTTTGTCGCACGGCGATGAGCTGGTTATCGGGCCTTTCCGGCTGGGCGTTTACATCGGCGATCCCACCACGGAACAGGATATCGATCAGGTATTAGGGCAGGGCACGGTCGATGTGCTGGGCGGCTGGTTAACGGAAGATAAAAAAAAGCGCTCAACGGATCTGGCCGATCCCACGGCCGTGCTGAATGACCCGCTGTGGGCACTACAGAAAGAGCAGAGCCAGCCACTCTTGCCATCAGACAGTGAGACGGCCGGAGCATCGCTCACGGCCTCTCTTTCTTCTTTTTCTTCTGCTGAGGACACCATGGATCAGAAATTTGTGGAATTACCGACCATCAACACACCGTACGCGGGAGAAGGGCTGGAGGGCTACAGCGATGGCACCTCACTGGCACCGCTGATGCGCGGGCTGGGGCTGTCGCTTCAGCCGGGTGATGATGCACGACTGCGTGAAATGCTGGAAGAAATGGGGAAAAGCCTGCGTGCGATGGTTGAAGGCCTGCTGACACTGCAGAAGGAACAGGCGGCAATGGCGGACACGCATTTGCGCCCGATTGAAGATAACCCGCTGCGTCTGGGGCTGGGCTATGCGGATACGCTGTCGGTGCTGTTTGCCGAAGGAAAAAGCCCGGTGCACCTGTCTGCGCCCGCTGCCGTGGAAGAGGTGTTGAACAATGTGCGGGTGCATCACATCGCGAACCAGCAAGCGATTGCCGTGGCGTTGGAAAATATTCTCCAGGCCTTCTCGCCTGCCGCGCTGCTCAGCCGCTTTGAGCACTATCGTCGCAGTGGCGAACCACTGGCAGTGGATGACGGCTGGGCGTGGCAGATGTATCAGCACTACTACCGTGAATTAACGTCGCCGCGCCAGCAGGGCTTCCAGAAGCTGTTCCATCAGGTGTATGCGCAGGCCTATGACCGCTCCGTGCGTCAACAGCAGGAGCAAAAATAATGCTGCGGGCTCTGTGCTTATGTTCCCTGATGTTCCTGCTGTCGGGGTGTACCACGCTGGGCAAGATGGCGCAGGTGGCGGCGAATCCCGATATTCAGGTGGGCAGTAACAATCATCAGCCTTCTACCGTGGGTTTCAGCCTGCTGGCGGAACCGGATGTTAACCCGAACGACAGCGGTGAAGCCGCGCCTATCGAATTCCAACTGGTTCTGTTAGCGGAAGATTCACGTCTGTTAGCCACCGATTACGACCAGATCACGACGGATATCGAAAAGGCATTAGCCAAGAATTACCTCAGTCATCAGGACTACACGCTGCTGCCGGGACAGTTCAAATATCTGCCGCCCGAAGCGCTGGATGAAAAGGTGCACTACCTCGGCGTAGTGGCGCGCTATGCGGATTCGGAAAGCGCGGAGTGGCGCAAAGTCATCAAGCTAAAGAATACCGGGCAGACGTATCAGATCCTCGTGCACCTGCGCAGGGATGAAGTCGAAATCAAAAAAGACCAAGAAGAAGAATAACTATGTCGAGTCGCAATCGCATTATCTGGCGGGAAGGTCTGTTCATTAAACCGCAGCATTTTCAACAACAGCAAAGACACACCGATTACGCACTGCACGCGCGTCTCAGCGCTCTCAGTGACTATTTCTATGGCTTGCAGTCGCTGGCGATTAATGAGGAATACCTCAATTTTGGCCGCATCGCGCTGGTGAACGCCAGCGGGGTGATGCCTGACGGCACCGTGTTCAATATTCCGGGCGACGACGCCCTGCCGCTGCCGTTGGAGATTACCGACGTCGCGCTGGCAAACCAGAAAGTGTATCTGGCGCTGCCGCTGGCGGTAAATGGCGTCAGTGAAGTTGGTCAGCCGGGGCAGGGGATCGCCAGCCGTCTGCAATCGCACCGGCATGACGTGCGCGATCTGCACAGCGACGGCGGCGATATCGTTTCTCTGGAAGTCGGCAAGGTCAGCCTGCGCCTGATGCTCGATCGTGACGATCGCAGCGCCTATGCCTCGCTGGCGATTGCCAACATTCTGGATAAGCGCCCTGACGGCGGCTTGATTCTGGATCCGAACTTTATGCCGTGCAGCATTAGCGTCACTGCGATCCCTACCTTAAAGCGCTTTTTGGGTGAATCTGCTGGTTTAGTGGCGGAGCGTGCGCGCAGTCTGGCGCAGCGTATTGCCGCACCGGGGCAGCAGGGCGTCGCGGACGTGGCCGAATTCATGATGCTGCAATTGCTTAACCGCGCGCAGCCCAAGCTGTCGCATCTGGCGCGCCTTGGCACGTTGCACCCTGAACGTCTGCACGAAACGCTGGTTGAGCTGTGCGGCGAGCTGATGACGTTTACCGATGAATCGCGCCTGCCGCCAGAATTCCCCGCTTATCGTCACGAACACCAGCAGGCCAGCTTTGAGCCGCTGATGATGTCGCTGCGTCAGGCGCTGAGCACCGTGCTGTCGCCGCGCGCCGTTTCCATCCAACTGAAGAAACAGCCGTATGGCGTGATGGTGGCGATGGTTGGCGATGCGGAATTGATGGCCAGCGCCGAGTTTGTACTGGCGGTGCGTGCGCGTATGCCGCAGGAGCATCTGCGTAAACAGCTGCTGCAACAAACGAAGATCGCCTCCAGCGAGAAGATCCGCGAACTGATCAGCCTGCAATTGCCGGGTATCCCGCTGCTGCCGCTGCCGGTTGCGCCGCGCCAGCTGCCTTATCACGCGGGCTACAGCTATTTCCAACTGGATAGACAAAGCCCCGCCTGGCAGGTGCTGGTGTCTGGCAACACGCTGGCGTTCCACATTGCTGGCGAATTCCCAGAACTGGATATGCAGCTTTGGGCCATCCGTGGGCAGTAGTTAAGGAGAGGAAGAGATGAGCATCGAGGTTATTAAAAACGATCAACTGGGCGATCTGCTTTTTGACCATGCCCGCCAGCTGGATATGGACTCCGACTACTGGTTCCGCCTGCGTGGACAAAGCATTAATCCGATGGTGGATGCGGTCACGCCGCTGCTGGGCATGGTAGAGCGGGTGCGCCAGCTCTCTGCCTATGAGGGCGTGGAAGATCTGTATCAGCGTGTGGTATCTGAAATTCAGGCTATCGAGCAGGAATTACATTCTCATGGCTACGAAAACGGCGTGATCTTGTCGTTCCGCTACATCCTCTGCACCTTCATTGATGAAGCGGTGATGGGGCGGGAGTGGGGCGGCCAAAGCATGTGGTCGGCCCATTCTCTGCTGACCCGTTTTCACAATGAAACCTGGGGAGGCGAAAAGGTGTTTGTCCTGCTGGAAAAGCTGCTGGACGACCCAACCCGCTATCGCGACATTCTGGAGTTTATCTACCTCTGCCTCTGTCTGGGTTTTGAAGGGCGCTATCGGGTGATGACGCAGGGGCGTGAAGAACTGAACCGCGTCGTGAACAAGCTGCATGACACCCTGCGCCCAGAGCCTGCGAATTCGCCGACGGTCTTCCACCTGAATCTGGGGCAGCAGGCCTCGCGCTACCAGCTGCGCAGACAGGTGTCATTACGCACGCTGTTTGTCGGCGTGTGTGTGGTCTTGGTGGCCGCCTTCGGCCTGTACCGCTATCAGCTAACTCATCAAACCCAGGACGTACTGCGTCAGCTGGGAGAATTATTACAATAACAGGAGCTACACCGTGATTCGAATTGAACTGCCGACACTGGTTGAACGACTCAACCCCGTGTGCCGTCATATGCTGGAAGAAGCGGCGGCACTCTGTATTCAACATCAGGGTGCGGAAATCCGTATTGAGCACCTGTTGCTGAAAATGCTGGAAACGCCGCTGTGCGATGTGCGCCAGATCCTCAAGCGTGCGGGCGTGGATGCGGATGAGCTGTCTTCGCTGCTGTTGCCTTCCTCCATGGATAAAGAATTTGATGCGGGCTATCCCTCATTCTCCCCTCTGCTGGTGGAGTGGTTGCAGGATAGCTGGCTGCTGGCCTCGGCCGAATTCCAACATGCACGCCTGCGCAGCGGCATCTTGCTACTGGTCTTGCTGCTGACGCCCAATCGCTATGTGGCAGGCGCGGTATCTCGCCCGCTGGCGCAGATTAACCGTGAGCTTTTACGCCAGCAGTTTGATGAGTGGGTGAAGGATTCGGTGGAAACGGAGGTCGCGGTGCAGTCCGCCACGGCCGAGCAGGCCGCTGCGGCGAACACGCAGCTCTCTCGCTATACCCAAAACGTGACGGAATCCGCCCGACAGGGGCAACTGGATCCGGTGCTGTGCCGCGATCATGAAATCGATCTGATGATCGATATTCTCTCCCGCCGTCGTAAAAATAACCCGATTGTGGTCGGGGAAGCGGGCGTCGGTAAAAGTGCGCTGATCGAAGGGCTGGCGCTGCGTATTGTGGCGGGTGCCGTGCCGGAAAGATTACGGGATGTAGAACTGCTGACGCTCGACCTGGGAGCGATGCAGGCCGGTGCCTCGGTGAAAGGCGAATTTGAGAAACGCTTCAAAGGCGTGATGCAGGAAGTGAAGGATTCACCGCGCCCTATCATTTTGTTTATCGATGAAGCGCATACGCTCATCGGGGCAGGCAATCAGGCCGGTGGGCTGGACGTTTCCAACCTGCTCAAGCCTGCACTGGCGCGCGGTGAACTGCGCACCATCGCGGCCACGACCTGGAGCGAATACAAAAAATACGTCGAGAAAGATGCGGCGCTTTCCCGCCGTTTCCAGCTCGTCAAAGTCGGTGAACCGAATGCGGAAGAAGCCACGGTTATCCTGCGCGGGCTGCGCGGCATCTATGAAAAAGCGCACGGCGTCCTGATTGATGAAGATGCGCTTCAGGCGGCGGCACAGCTGTCGGCACGTTATATCTCCGGTCGCCAACTGCCCGATAAGGCCATCGATGTGCTGGATACTGCCAGCGCACGCGTGGCGATTAACCTGACGACGCCACCGCGTGCGGTCAGCCAGCTACAGACCCGACTGCATCAGCAGGAGATGGAAATCACCCAGCTTGAGCGTCAGGCGCGTATTGGTCTGGGCAATACCGAAGAACGGTTAGCCGAACTGCGTGACGCCCGCGAAGCTGGTGCGGTACAGCTGGCACAGCTGGAAGCCGACTGGCAGCAGCAGAAAACACAGGTTCAGCGCGTGATTGAACTGCGTACGGCGCTGCTGGATGACGAGCAGTCTGTCGATTTTGATGTGGTGTCGGCAGCAGCGGAACTGGCGGCCTGCGAACAGGCGCTGGAAGCGCTGCAACAGTCCTCGGTACTGGTCTCTCCTCACGTTGATAAAACGCAGATTGCGGCCGTTATTGCCGAGTGGACGGGCGTGCCGCTGAACCGCATCTCACAGAGTGAAATGGATGTCGTCACGCGCCTGCCTGAATTCCTGGGGGATTTAATTAAAGGGCAGCAGTTGGCGATTGCTCAATTGCATAAACACCTGCTGACCGCGCGTGCAGATCTTCGTCGTCCGGGGCGTCCGCTGGGGGCTTTCCTGCTGGTTGGGCCGAGCGGCGTGGGTAAAACGGAAACCGTGCTCCAGATTGCCGACCTGATGTTTGGCGGACGCAACTATCTGACCACCATCAATATGTCCGAGTATCAGGAAAAACATACGGTTTCACGCCTGATCGGTTCGCCGCCGGGCTACGTCGGGTTTGGTGAAGGCGGCGTGTTGACCGAAGCCATCCGCCAGAAACCGTACTCTGTGGTGCTGTTGGATGAGGTGGAGAAGGCGCACCCGGATGTCCTGAACCTGTTCTATCAGGCGTTTGATAAAGGTGAACTCGCCGATGGTGAAGGTCGGGTGATCGACTGCCGCAATGTGGTGTTCTTCCTGACCTCCAACCTCGGGTTCCAGACGATCGTGAACTACGCCGAGCAGTCGGATGTGTTGCTGGATGCGCTCTACCCTGAGCTGGCAGCCTTCTTCAAACCTGCACTCTTGGCGCGTATGGAAGTCATTCCTTACCTGCCGCTGGCGCATGACACCATGGTTGAGATCGTACAGGGCAAACTGTCGCGTCTGGTGTCCCTGCTGCAACAGCGCTTTGGGGCGGAAGTCATCATTGAAGATGAGGTGCCGGAAGAGATTCTGCGGTTGGCGAATCGCAGCGAAAACGGCGCGCGTATGCTCGAGTCGGTGATTGATGGTGCCTTGCTGCCACCGGTCTCGCTACAGCTGCTGCAACGCATGTCTGCGGGTGAACCTGTCAGCCGTATTCATTTCCGCGTCGAAGCCGGCCAGTTCCAGACTGAGGTTGAGGGCTGAGTATGCAACGAGCCCTCGAACTGACGCTTGCACTGACCCAACAGCATGATGAGGCCGGTCTGTGCGACTGGCTGCTGGAGACGATGCAGGCCGCCTGGCAGCCTCAAGGGATGTTACTGGGTATGGTGGATGTCAGCGGCAGGCAACTGACCTGTCAGGGGCGAGTGCATGAAACGCCGGTGGCGCTGAGTCTGGGCGTGGATGACTTTAGCCACCCGCTGGCTTATGCGTTGCATAAGAATCAGGCGCGCACTTGGGATTCTCTCTATGGCGGTGCCCGCATTGAGCACCGTGAATTTCGGCAGATGCTGGTTTCTGTCGGAACTAACTGCGGGCTGCATGCGCTACCGCTGCTGTCGGAGAGCGGTAAACCGCTGGCGGTGCTGGCGCTGCTGGATACGCCGATGCGCCTGCAAACGCTGCATCAGCGCGGCGAGTGCGAACGGCTGGCGCAGGTGTTTTGCCGTCAGCTTATGCTGCTGCGTGAGCTGGCGCATACCCGACGGGAGCAGGTCGCGCTGAGAGATTCACTTCGCCAGATTAAGGATGAAGGGCAGAGCCGTCGCGAGCAGGAAACGCGGGTGGAAGCCACGCTGATTGGCCGATCTGTCGTCATTAAAGAGCTACATCAGCAGATTTATCAGGCGGCAAAGCACCGTCTTTCGGTGCTGATTCAGGGCGAAACCGGTTCAGGGAAGGATGTGGTGGCGCGCCTGCTGCATCAGTGTTCCGAGCGTGCCGACAAGCCTTTTATCGCTATCAACTGCGCGGCGATCCCGGAAAATCTGATTGAAAGCGAGCTGTTTGGCTATCAGAAAGGCGCGTTCTCCGGCGCACAGAGCAACAAGATTGGTCTGGTCGAGCAGGCCAACGGCGGAACCCTGTTTTTGGATGAAGTCGGCGATATGCCGCAGTCCATGCAGGCCAAACTGTTAAGGGTGCTGGAAACGCACAGCTTTCGTCCCCTCGGTGCGGAGAAAGAAGTGCATTCCGATTTCCGCCTGATTGCCGCGACCCATCAGCCGCTGGAACAGCAGGTGTCTGACGGCGTGTTTCGGCAGGATCTCTATCATCGCCTTTGCCAGTGCTTGTTGCAGGTCGCCCCGCTGCGCGAGCGGCCGGACGATATTCGTCTGCTGTGCGAGCACTTCATCGGTCAATTTGCAGACAAACAGCAAAAGCACGTTGGGCCATTGAACCGCGCTTTCCTGCGCCAGTTGGTGGCGTATGACTTTCCCGGCAATGTACGGGAACTGCGCAACCTGCTGGAAGTTGCCTGCGCGCATACGCCGGACGGTGAGGCGCTGTCTCTGGCATCGCTGCCGCCGGAGCTGCGTGAGCGGCTGACGAGCAGCCCGCCTGAAGAACAGGATCGCTATCAGCACATCCACGATTTGCGTATTGCCACACAGCTGTATGAAGCGGCTGTCATTGAGGCACGCCTGCGCCAGTTTCAGGGCAACCGCCTGCTGGTGGCCGATAGCCTCAATATTCCTAAACGCACTCTCGACCACAAATGCCAGAAGCTGGAGGTAAATTGATGTTTCTGACGATGGCACCCCTACTGTTGGCAACTGCCGCGACGCCCGATCCCGCCTGGCAGTCATTGTGGGAACAGTGCCGCAATGAGACGGCTTCAGAACTCCGACTGGCCTGTTATGACGCGCTGGGTCGTGAAGCGGAACGCAGCGGCACGCTGTCCCCACAACGTGATAACGCCGTGACGGGCGCAACGTTTCAACTGGGACGTGAAGCAGACAGCGGCGATATGACGCTCACCCGCGTGCTGGCCGATGGCAATACGCTGGTGATTAGCTGCGCCAGCAATATTACGCACCTGCGCTTAACACTCAGCGAACCCTGGAAAGGGGAGTCCGTCACGTCGCAGTTGGATGGCGTAACGGTGTCCGACAGCTGGTTTATCCGCAATCGCGGGCTGTTGCTGGAGTCGGGGCGCGGCCTGCCGGCGATTGATGCGTTAAAGCGCTGGATTGGGCATCGCGAACTGGTGCTTAACGGCGCGGACGGTCACGCGCTGCGTATCGAACTCGCCGGGCTGGGCGAAGCATTAGCGCCGCTGCGTCAGCAGTGTCACTGGTAAAGGAGGCGTTCATGCATGCACATCCCTGGTGTAAACGCCTGCAAACCTCGTTGCCGGATGAGATGTTGCGCGCGGCGGTATTGCCGGACGATCCGCTCTGGGAAAAGGTCGAGACAGAGCTGGTCAAGCTCGGGTCGCTGGCGCATAACCAGGTCGATCTTAACGTGGTGGCAGGCTACTGCCTGACCTTGCTGGAAAGCAAAACCAAAGACATGCGGGTACTGGTACAGCTATTGCGCTGCTTACAGCACCCGGCCAAAGCGACACCGTTTTCTACTGCGCTGATTCTGCTGGACAGTTGGCTGGAAAGTTACTGGGTGCCCGCGTGGCCTGCCAGTCCGGTTCAGAAACAGAAGTTGATGATCCAGATTGTTCGGCGTTTTGAGAGCGCGCTGCCCCGTATTGCAGAGAGTGCATCCAGCGCAGAGCTGGAGCAATTGCAGCAGTTAACGGAGAAGGTGGCGACCCGCTGGAGCGAGCTGGCGAGCGACAAAGCGGCGCTGATGGATGAACTGGTGCAGGGCGTTAAGCGAGCCAGACAGCGACAGCAGGCGCAGGAACAGGCGAATCAGACGGCAAAACCGACCCCGGCAGCGAGCGGCAGTGGAGGCGCAGGTGGAAGTGAAACCAGCGCCAGTGCGGCCTCGACACCCGTCAGTTCGGTGGAGATTAATTCATCCGACGAACGCGGCTGGCGGCAAACGCAACTGAACGTCGCGGCGCTGCTGGTTGAGCGTCATCCCGATTCACAGATTGGCTATCGTCTGCGCCGCCATGCTATCTGGTCCGGTATTGCCACACCGCCGATGTCGTCCAAAGGGAATAAAACCCAACTGGCTCCCGTCTCGTCAGACCGCGTGGATGAATACCAAAGTGCGCTGGCGCAGGCCGACTTGGCGCTATGGGAACGTATAGAACAAAGTCTGGTGCTAGCTCCTTACTGGTTTGATGGCCACATGCTGTCCGCTTCGGTGGCCTCACGGTTGGGGCATGCTTCTGTCGCGACGGCGATTGCTGAGGAGCTGTCTGCGTTTCTTCTGCGTGTGCCGGAGCTGCGTGAGCTGGCGTTCAGCGATGGGGCGCCCTTTTTGAGCGGGAAATGCAGCCAGTGGTTGCAGTCTAGCCAGCCCGTTCGCGGCGGCGGTGGGGCGCGGCAGGACGATCTGGCAACGGAGGCAGCGGCCTGTCGGGACGAGAAAGGCATTGGGGCGGCGATGCAGCTATTGGATGAGCGTATGCGTCGCCTGAAAGAGCCGCGTGACCGCTTTTATGCCGAGTTGGTACTGGCGGATTTACTCGCCGAAGAAGGGATGAAATCACTGGCAGCACAGCACTATCAGCACATGTGGCAGGAAAGCCAACAATTGGGCCTGATGCAATGGGAACCGGGAATGGTCAGCCGCGTGGAGCGGTTGGCGGCATCCCGCAAAAAATAAGACATTCGGAGTGAATGGTCACTTATGTTTAAAACAATCATAACCTTTCTACGCAAGCAGTTGCCTAAACTGAAACCCTCCTGGCTACTTTTGGGTGTGCTGCTGTGGGTCGTCGTGTTGGTTCTGGCCTGGTGGCTGGGGCCGCGTTTGACGGTGGGCGAGTCGCGTCCATTACAGGGAATTTGGGGCCGCGTGGTGTTCACGCTGGTTTGGCTGTGGCTGGCGTTCTCCTACAGCGCCTGGATGGTCTGGCGTCGTGTGCAGCAGATGCGGGCGGAGCGTCATGAACAGCAGGTGATTGAACAGGATCCCTTGCAGGTGTATGTCGACAGCCAGCAAACGTTTCTCGACCGCTGGCTGGAGGCGTTTCAGACCCAGTTGGGCAAAAGAGCGCTGTATGCGATGCCCTGGTATCTGACGATTGGTCTGGCTGGCAGCGGGAAAAGTAGCCTGATCCATCGTGCTAATCCGGCAAACAAAATGAATCCGAAGCTGGATGCGGAGCTGCGAGACGTGGCAGCAGGCCAGCAGGTGAGCAGTTGGGTCGGCGAATCCGCGGTGATTTGGGACCCAAGCGGGCAGCTACTTGCGCAGCCTGAGTTGGAAGGCGATTCGCTTGGACAGCGTCATGCCCGACTGTGGCAGCACCTGCTACAGTGGCTCAGTGAAAATCGTCGCCGCCAGCCGCTCAACGGTCTGGTACTCACGCTGGATATTT
This sequence comes from Pectobacterium jejuense, assembly GCF_026800125.1. Classification (NCBI taxonomy): domain Bacteria; kingdom Pseudomonadati; phylum Pseudomonadota; class Gammaproteobacteria; order Enterobacterales; family Pectobacteriaceae; genus Pectobacterium; species Pectobacterium jejuense. Next base: position 21,324 of record NZ_JAPQKX010000018.1, read on the forward strand.
CTTGGCTGGCACAGGCTGGCGTCGCCGATCGCAAAGCCTACGCGCAGGTCATGCGTGCGCGTTTGCAGGAAATTTCCGTCAACATCAATACGCGCTTACCGGTATATATCGCGCTGACCCGGCTGGATATGCTGAGCGGCTTCGATAAGGTCTATCGCCAGTTGAACCGCGAGGCGCGTCAGGCCGTATTAGGGGTGACGTTTACGCCGCAGGCGAGCAACAGTAAAGGTTGGTTAGAAGAGCTTGAGCGCTTCTGGGACGAGTGGGTCACGCACCTGAATGACAACCTGCCGGATATGCTGCTGACGCAATCCGACAGAAGCGTGCGCAATTCGCTGTTCTCGTTTGTCCGCCAACTGGCTGGCGTGAAAGATTACGTGATGGAAGTGCTGACGGAAACGTTAGCGACGGGCGAAGATCGTGCGTTCCTGATCCGCGGCGTCTACGTTAGCTCGGTTTATCAACAAGGGGTGCCGTTCGATGCTTTTGCGCAGTCGGCTTCCCGACGCTATCAACTGCCAGAGCCGATTAACCCTGCGCTGCGCGGTGAATCGAATACGTTCTTTGTGCAGCGTCTTTTCCCTGACGTCATTTTCCCAGAGGCCAGTCTGGCGGGGGAAAACCGGCTGCATAGCCTCTATCGCCGTCGTCGGTTGAGTATCGGCGTGGGTTGCATGCTGCTCGCCAGTCTGGCGCTGATTGGCAGCTGGCACCATTTCTATCGGGTCAATGAAGAAGCCGGACGTAACGTACTGACGAAAGCGCAGGCCTTTATCGGCACTAATGAGCTGGAAGGCCAGCAGGGCTACGGCTATCAGCAGTTGCCGCGTCTGAATTTGATTCGCGATGCGACCTTATCCTTTGGCAATTACCACGAGCGCACGCCGCTGCTGGCCGATCTTGGCCTGTATCAGGGCGACAAGATTGGGCCTCATGTTGAAGGTACCTATCTGCAAATGCTGAATCAGCGCTTTCTCCCGGCGGTGATGCAAGGGCTGCTGGAAGATCTGAATCAGGCACCTGCCAATAGCGAGCAAAAGCTGACGATTCTGCGCGTGATGCGGATGCTGGATGATGCGTCAGGGCGCAATAAAACGCTGGTCGAACAGTTTATGGCGCAGCGTTGGCAGAAGGCATTTCCCGGACAGGGCAACGTGCAGGAACAGCTGATGCAGCATCTGGATTACGCCCTTGAGCACACCGATTGGCACAAGGCGCGTGAGCAGAAAGACGCGGTGGCGATCAGCACGTTTGCACCCTTTAGTCAGCCGATTACGCTGGCTCAGCAGGAACTGAGCAAGCTGCCGATGTATCAGCGCGTTTACCAGAGTCTGGTGATGAAGGCGACGCAGGTGCTGCCGCCAGATTTAGCGATTCGTGATGAAGTCGGCCCGACCTTTGATCCGGTGTTTTCTCTGCGTAATGACAAAGCGGGAAGCGTGCCTCGGCTGCTGACGTATCCCGGCTTTAGCGACTATTACCTCAAGCAGGACAAAGCGCTGTTAGAGCTGACGGCGCTGGACGCCTGGGTGCTGGGACAGCGCGAGCGTGCGCAGTTCAGCGAGGCCGATCGGCGGGAAATCCTGCGTCAGGTGAATGACCGCTACATTACGGATTACATCAACCAGTGGCAGAAAGTGTTGGCGAACATTGATGTGCAGACGCTCGATACACCGGAGCAGGCGCTCGACATTCTCACGGATATTACCGGCAACGATCAGCCCTTCCAGCGCGTGCTAACCACGGTCAGTGATAACACCCGTATCCGTAAGCTGTCCGATGATGATAACGACACCGCGCAGAGTATTAACACGCGTACCGGTCGTCCGTTTATGACCATCAATGCAGCGCTGAGCGGACGCGGTGAGCAGGGGCCGCTGGTGCAAGAGGTCAATCAGAAGCTGACGGATCTCTATCACTATCTCGATCAGATCGTTAACGCGACCGATCCAGGACAGGCGGCGTTGAAAGCGGTGCAGGCGCGGCAGGGGAATAAATTTGCCGATCCGGTGTTCGCCTTACAGCAATACGCCCGCAGTCTTCCCGCACCGCTGGATCGCTGGGTAGGGCAATTAGCCGGAGAGAGCGCCAGTCTGGTGACCGGGCTGGCGATGTCGTCGCTGAATCAGGAATGGCTGGATAAGGTCGTGACGCCATTCAATGAGAAGCTGGCGGATCGTTATCCCTTTGATCCGTCATCGAACAAAGATGTGCCGCTATCGGAAATGGAAATGTTCTTCATGACTGGCGGGACGCTGGACAACTTCTATCAGACCAACCTCAAGGCGATGATGGAAAGCGGCATGCTGGAAGAAGGCATGGCATCGCCTCTGCAAGCAGAGCTGGTGAAACAGCTTGAACGCGCGACCCGCATCCGCCAGACCCTGTTTAATGCGCAGGGCAGCCTGGAAGTGCATTTTGTTCTGGAACCGCTGGAACTGACGGCGAACAAACGCCGCAGCGTGCTGAATCTGGACGGACAGTTGCTGGAATACAGCCACGGTCGTCGCCAGAAAACGCCGCTGGTGTGGCCAAACAGTATGCGCGATGGTGCCGAAAGCAAGCTGACGCTGGTGCCGGACGATCGTGAGCGTTCACCGCGCAGCCTGAGCTTTAGCGGTCCGTGGGCGATGTTCCGGTTAATCAATAGCGATCAACTGACTCAGGTGAATGAGAACACCTTTGACGTGCGCTTCTCGCTGGAGAACGGGGCGATGACCTATCGCGTTTATACCGATGCCAGCCATAACCCGTTTGCCGGTGGTCTGTTCAGCCAGTTCACGCTGCCTGACTCGCTTTATTAACTTAACTCTCGGGAGCCTGCTCAGGCTCCCTATTGCTGGATGATGTGATATGCAAGATGCACAACAGGCCCTGAAAGTAGGCCGCGATCCACGGATGCTGCCGGAGTTTGACGCACTTCGGGCGGAAATTAACAAGTTGAGTCACGCGTCTCGTCCTGATGTGGATTGGATGCTGGTGCACGATATGGCCACCACCATCTTTGAAAAGCAGGGCGTGGATCTCCAGACCGCGATCTACTTTACGCTGGCGCGTTCACGGCTGGCGGGATTGACCGGTTTCACGGAAAGCTGTGAGTTTCTGGCGAATTTGATCGTGACGCAGTGGGATAACTTCTGGCCACCGGTTCATCAGGAACGAGCGCGTATCGAGATGCTGGACTGGTTTATTGCTCGCATCAGTGAAGTGGTGCGGCAGTACGCCATCAGTCATGAACACAAGCGGCTGGTTTACCGTTGCGAACGCGCGCTGCAATTGATGAGTGAAAAGCTGCACAACTCGGGGCTGAGCCGCATTCCTCGCGTCGAGAATCTGCTGCACTTCGTCGAAGGCTATACCCATTTGTTTGATGAAACCGAGATTGTCATTGTGTCGGACGATCAGGAACTGAAAAAGCAGGATATGCAGATTCCACCCATGGTGTTCTTTCATTCAGACATGGAACCCGGCGCGACGGTGCAAAGCAGTGGTTCATCGGGCTCGGGTCAGGCTGCTCTGCCTGCGGGCAGCATTCTCATTGGACGGGAGAAAGGGCAAATGAAACCGACGGTATTGAAAATTGAGGCGCATAAAAAGCAGAAGCCTGCCTGGTTCTGGTTTGTCTCCGGGCTGCTGACCTGCGCGCTGCCTGTTGCGGCCATTACAGGCTGGCAGTATTGGCAGGAACAGAAAGCCGATGCACTGGCGTTACTGCAACAGCCTGCGTACGCGTTGCCTGCCGCCCCCGATCAGAATGACATTCGTCGGGTGCGTATTGCGCTGGGCGAGCAGAAATTGCAAGGCATGGAAGGTGAGCTGATTAACCGCTATCAGGCACAGCTGGAACAGGTAAAAAATGCGTCGCCGTTCTACCTGTATCAATACGGCAACGGCTTGAAAAACGTGATGCAGCAGCTCTATCCCGACTCGCTGGCGGTGAAGGAGATGGAACGCCAGTGGCAGATTGCGCTTGAACGTCAGCAGGGCGATGAACCGAAAACACGCGGGTACGAACAGGCCCGTGCCAGAGTCAACGACACGTTGCAGCAACTGCTGGAACTGGAACGGCAGCGCCGGACGGTGACGATTTCCTACCTGAAATCAAAGCTCTACGATATGCAAAAAGACCTGATATCGGACGTTCCCTTTGGGATACGGCTGCGGGAGCTTGAGGCGCGTAAAACCAAGAGCCAGTCGCTGACGCCATCGGAGCTACGTGCGATGGAAGACGAACTGCGCTCCTTCAACGTTCGCTTGTACCGTTTGCAGCAGGGTAATTCTGCCAGCTGATTATCGTGAAGGGAAAAACGCTGAGCACATGATGAAATACAAAAAATTAGTGATAGTCCTGTCGGCCTGTTGGCTGGCGTCATGTCAGGCACCGGTCACGTCGCTGTCTGAAACAGAACTGGCGGCGTCAGCGAATCGGGGAAACGGCGAAGCGCAATATCAGTTGGCAAAGACGCTAGCCTCGCGCTCGCAGTACACCGAGGCGATGCAGTGGATGCAGAAGGCATCTGGCCTGTCTGAGCTGCCGGGCAATCAGGAAATGCGCGCTGCTGCCGCACTTCAGGTTGGTGACTGGTATCAGGCTGGGCTGGGCGCGCCCAAGAACAGCCCGTCTGCTCGCCAGTGGTGGACAACATCTTCACGTCTGGGAAATGGCGAAGCGGGGCATCGACTGGGCATGGACTGTCAGGTTCAGCATCAGGGAAAGCTGGTAGCGGCCTGCCTGAATGCTTTTGAATCCTCTGCGGCAAATGGCTATCCGCCCGCGCAACTGATCGTTGCCCAGTGGCACGCGACGCATGCGGGCGGCGAAAAAGAGGCTGTGTCGTGGCTGCTGAAAGCCGCTGAGCTCGGCAATCGGGATGCGCAGTATCAACTGGCGCAGCGCTACGAGCAGGGTAAAGGTGTGGTTATCCGTCGCGATCTGGCTGAGCGCTGGTATTTCCGTGCGGCGACGCTGGGTCAGGCACAGGCACAGCTGTGGATGGCGCGACACGAAGACGGCGAAAATGCGTTGAACTGGTATCAAAAATCCGCGTCATCAGGTGATGCTGAAGCACAGCTTTGGCTGGGCAAGGCATACCGCGAAGGTAAGCGCTTACCTTGGGATGAGCAAAAGGCGCGTTATTGGCTGGAGCGCGCCGCGTCTGGCGGATCGGGTGAGGCCGATTACTTGCTCAGCCAGATCCAGACAACCCATGAAAAGCGCGAACAGTATCTGGTTCAGGCTTCCTCTGCGGGCTATATCCGTGCGCAACGTGAACTGGGTGAGCGGTTATTTACAGCGGGCGAGTTCGCGCGTGCGCGTGAAGAATATGCCAAAGCAGCATCAGCCGGAGACACCGAATCCCAACTGGCCTATGGCGAGATGCTGCGTTTGGGGCAAGGTGGCAAAGAGGATTATGTTGAAGCGATGAAGCAGTACCGTCTGGCGGCGAATGACGGTAACCGCATGGCTCAGTACCGTATGGGCATGATGCGTCAGGACGGGCTGGGTGCCTCCCGCAATCGTATTCATGCTTATGCCTGGTATGCGATGGCAGCGACGGAGGGAATGAGCGAAGCCATTCATGCGCGTAACGATCTGGAAGCGACAATGCAGCCGGATGAAATCAAAGCCGGGCAGCGGTTGGCGATGCACTGGTCATCGGGGAAAACAGAGTAATCCGTGGTGGTGGCTCGCCGTGGAATAAGCCGGATTGTTGTTGAATAAAGAGTGGTAATAAACAGGCGGGTGTTGCGTGATAGCAGCACTCGCTTTTTTGTTTTTATGACTCTTTTCATTACTCTCTTCATTACGGGATGTCCTGACTTTGCCGTTCCTATTTTTCATAAAAAACGTAAGTGACCGCTTACTCTTATTGTTATAAACATGAGCGATTTATCGCCAAATATAGTTTTTTGCTATTAATAAGCACGATTTCTATCGGTTATTTATTTCATTAATTCATCGCTAACTCAAACTTTCAGCATAACTGCGCATTCTGCGCAACTTATTGCTCACTTTCTGGTGTAAATCACTTTTTGCGCAATGTCTGCAAACGATTCGCGAGGTCTGCGCAACTTCTTGCTCAAATTTTACTTAGAGGGAGTTTGGGTTAGGTAAATTCCTTTATAAAACATAACGATAGGTTTTGGCATGTGAATTGCTATACAGACGGTGAAGTTACTCATTCTGTTCAATAACTCATTCCGTTCAACAACAAGGAGCAAGACTATGCCAACTCCATGCTATATCAGCATCGAAGGTAAAACTCAGGGCAACATCACCGCGGGTGCTTTCACGTCTGATTCTGTCGGCAACATCTATGTGGAAGGCCACGAAGACGAAATGCTGGTACAGGAATTCAAACATATCGTCACCGTACCAACTGACCCACAGTCTGGTCAGCCGTCTGGCCAACGTGTGCACAAGCCGTTCAAATTCACCGTCGCGCTGAACAAAGCCGTTCCGCTGATGTACAACTCTCTGGCATCCGGCGAAATGCTGCCGACCGTCACGCTGAAGTGGTACCGCACGTCGGTTGAAGGTAAGCAAGAGCACTTCTTCTCTACCGTACTGACCGATGCCACCATCGTTGACATCGACTGCAAAATGCCACACTGCCAAGACCCGTCAAAACTGGACTACACCCAGCTGATCGAAGTGTCACTGGCCTACCGCAAAATCGATTGGGAGCACACGGTTGCCGGGACTTCTGGTTCCGATGACTGGCGTGCACCGGTCGAAGCGTAATTCCTACCGAGCCCGGGCTTGTCCCGGGTTTTCTGCGTTTTTCTCAACGTGATGCTTTATCAACATGAACTGTGGCGTGAGCAGACTCAGACCACAGCTCAGGTTTTTATTTTAATCAGGATAGCGACGTGCCGCTCCGGGAAAACCCGAGGCGTGCGGTAGCCATGGCAACGGCGAAGGAAGAAGGAGAGGACGGGTGGCAAACAGTACAGGATTACAGTTCACCGTAAAGGTCGGTGCCCTGGAAGCAGGCACTTTCGCGGTGGTGGATTTCAGGCTGGATGAAGGGCTGAACCGGCCTTTCAGCCTGTCGCTGAGTCTGGCGAGCGCGTTGCCGGATGTTGACTTCGGCGCGGTGCTGGACCAGCCGTGCGAGCTGATGATTTGGTATGAAGGCGAACTGAAACGTCGCGTCAGCGGGATTGTCAGTGGCTTCACGCAGGGTGACACCGGATTCCGCCGCACGCGCTATCAGGTGGAAGTCCGTCCTGCCCTGTGGCGGCTGGGATTACGCACCAACGCCCGTATCTTTCAGGCGCAAAAGCCGGAGGCGATTATCGGGGCGCTGCTGGAAGAGGCGGGCATCACCGACTACGCCTTTGCGCTGCGTAACGAGCACGCAGTGCGCGAATATTGCGTGCAGTATCGGGAAAGCGATTTAGCCTTTATCACCCGGCTGGCCGCTGAGGAGGGAATGTATTTCTTCCACGAATACGAAGAGGGTAAACACCGGGTGGTGTTTGCCGACGATGCGGGCGCACTGACCAAAGGCCCTGAGCTGTTCTTCAATCTGGCGACGCAGGGGCTGAGTGAGGGCGAATATGTCCGGCGCTTCCACTACGCGGAGCGGGTGAGTACGGCCGAAGTCGAGCTGAAAGACTACAGTTTCAAAACGCCGGCTTACGGGCTATTGCACAAGAAAATGAGCGGTGAGTTGGAGCATCAGCGCGAAAGCTATCAGCATTACGACTATCCAGGTCGCTATAAGCAAGACCCGAGCGGCAAGGCGTTCAGTGGTTACCGGCTGGATGCACTACGTTCAGGGGCGGTGACGAGCGAAGGGGAATCCAACTGCGCGGGGCTGATGCCGGGCAACACCTTCACCCTGACGGAGCACCCGAATGCGGCGCTGAACGCGGTGTGGCAGACGGTGAGCGTGACGCACGTCGGGCAGCAGCCGCAGGCGCTGGAAGAGGAAAGCGGCGGCGAACCGACGACCATGAGCAACAGTTTTGCCGTGGTGAAAGGCACGACGACATGGCGTGCCGCGATGCCATACAAACCGATGGTGGACGGTCCGCAAATCGCTACCGTCGTCGGCCCGACGGGGGAAGAAATCTACTGCGACCAGTATGGTCGGGTAAAACTGCAATTCCCGTGGGATCGCTACGGTGCGAGCAATGACCAGAGCTCCTGCTGGGTACGTGTTAGTCAGGGCTGGGCAGGCGGCCAGTACGGCATGATTGCCATCCCGCGTATCGGCCATGAAGTGATCGTCAGCTTCCTTGAAGGCGATCCGGATCAGCCGATTGTGACCGGGCGTACTTTCCACGCGACCAACCCGACGCCGTACGTTTTACCGGCACATAAAACGCGCACGACGCTGCGTACCGATACCCATAAAGGTAGTGGCTTCAATGAACTGCGTTTTGAGGATGAGGCGACGCGTGAACAAATTTATTACCACGCTCAGAAAGATATGGATGGTGTTATCAACAACATCCAGCGACAGAGCGTAGGGCGCGATCAGCACCTCAGCGTGGATCAGGATCAGTTCCAACGGGTTACGCGTCACCGCCATCGAACGATAGGCAAGGATGATTTTGAAAACATCGGTCAGGACCATCATCAGGAAATTGGCCGGAGTTTTATTCAGAAGATTGGTGCTTCGTTTAAACGTTTCATCGGCGGGGGAGAGATTACCCGTATCGAAGGGAGTCGTCAGACCACGATGTCTGGCTCTGAAGAGACGCTGATCGGTGCGCACCAGCGTGTTCTGGTGAATACGGACAGCTACCTGAAAGCTGCGGATATCGTGCTGGAAGCGGGGCAAGCTCTGACCATCAAAGCGCCTGGTGGCTTCATCAAGATTGATAGCGCAGGCGTCACGATTTCCGGGACGATTGTGAAGATCAACGATGGCGGTGCGGCTGGCGTAGGGACTGCGCCAGTATCAATTACGCCAGAAGACCCGACGAAGCCTACGCTGCCCGATGCGCCAGACAGACGTTAAGGAGGAACTATGCCAGGTGCTGCACGTTTAGGTGACAGCTGCGCGGGGCACGGCTGTTTCCCCGCCACCCCGATTATTGAAGGCAGCGGTGATGTCATTATCAATGGTAAACCGGCCGCCCGTAAAAGCGATGCGGTTTTACTCCACGCTTGCCCCTGCCCGAATGTGCCCCACGGCGTGCACAATCGTGCGATATCCGCGGGCTCCGGTACAGTCATCATCAATGGGAAGCTGGCGGCGCGTATCGGTGATGCGATCGGCTGCGGCGGCTCGGTTGCTGCTGGCAGCGGGAACGTCATCATTGGCGATTCGCCCTATCAATCCCCGGTGAAACCGTGCGCTGAGCAATCGGCAAAAAGCCGTGCGCCTCTGCTGGCATTGACGCCAATGCTGTTACCGACGTTAATGGAATGGGCGTCGGTCGCCGAGCTGCCCATTCTTGATGACCTGCTCTCCGTTGCCCAGCGTAAAGATCGCTATCTGGCGCGTGCCAAGTTGGCGACTGAGGCGGCGACGCTGCCGGGATTAGCCGATGCGGCAAAGCGGCTGGCGTTTAACAACGATAGTATCTTACGTGCCGAAGCGGCTCAGTATGTTTATTCGGTCGATGAATTCCGACGAGGCGTGCTGGATAAACTGCCTAAGGCGCCAGTTGGGCTGGATATTCTGGATACGAGTAAGCTTCCTGGCCTGACAGACAATGATTTTATGGACAAGAAAACAGGGTTTGGTTCTGCTCTGTTCAAATCAGCAATTAATGGCGAAACGATGTTGACCTACCGGGGCACCAATAATGCGGTGACAGGCGTTAAAGACTGGTTGACTAACGCTGGGCAAGGTATGGGGTTGGAGACAGATCAATACAATCAGGCCATGTATTTGGCAAAGCGGGTAAAAAACGTTCTTTCTCCGCCACCTGTCATCGTGGGGCATTCATTAGGTGGTGGTTTGGCATCGGCTGGGGTTGGCGTAACGGGGTTACCCGGCTATACATTTAATGCTGCGGGTTTGCATAACAATACCGTGTCGCGTGCAGGTGGTGCCGATTTGGCGAAAACGGCCTCGCTGATAACGACGCAGGCTGTCGATGGTGAGGTATTAACCATGGCACAAACCTATGGCAAGGCTTTGATTCCTGGTTTGCTATCCGGTGCGGGCGCATTGATTGGCGGAGCCGCCGGTGCGGCGCTTGGGGGTATCATTGGTGTAGCAAAACTGTTGGAAGGGGGCCTGCCGAAAGCAAGCGGTGATATGATGGCACTTCCCGCAGTCGGCGGCTCGCCGATTGCTCGCCACGGTATGGATCAGGTGATTGCGGGTATTGAAAGCCAGAAAAAGGAAGATATCGGGAAGATAACCAATACATTCAGGGGAATATAATGCAATGGTTGGCACGTATAAAATGGGTAGGCGTCATTATTCTGGGGTTATTAACCGCTTGTCAGGCAGGAGGACACAGTATGCGGGCGAGTGAACTGTTTGAGCCGCCCGTGGTGGCGGTACTGGAAAGTATTCAAAAAGGTGACGAGTCAGCAGCTCGTCATCAGCTGTCGCAGGGCGTTAACCTGAATATTCATGGAAAAGAAGGCATCACGCCACTGCTGTGGCTGATTTATGAAACGAAGGATAAAAAGGCTGTCACGCTGGCGCTTAAACTGGGTGTCGATCCGAACTATAAAGACGGCTTTGGCGATAGCGCCGTCAATTCCGTGGCGGGCGCGAAAGACCCTGACTGGCTGCGTATTATTCTGGATGCGGGAGGCGACCCGAATGCGATTGGGCGTCGTGGCCAGCCAGCAATATTTAGTGCTATTGGTGAGGAGCGCTGGGCCGATATCAAATTACTCGTAGAGCGGGGCGCTGATTTGAACCTCGTTGATGGTTCCAAAGTAAACAGCGCCCACTATGCTGCTTATCTAAATAAATATGAAGTTGCATATTGGCTGATAGAACACGGCGCAGATAGTAATATTTATGATGATACAGGTAGTAATCTCGCTTTTACCGTGGATGACAGCTTATCCATTATGTCTCCTAAATCGCCTCACTACCCTTGGGCATTAAAGGTAAAACAGCTGTTACTGGATCGCGGCGTTAAATTCCCACCGCTGTCACCTGCTGAAGTTCGGGATCGTTGGGAAAAAGGATTGCCAGTCTAGTTTTATTTTGACTCTCCGTTTTATTATTCATTTTGCGTTATAAAAATAAACGGCATGTCTCGACCCGATAATCTGCGTGATTATTGGGTCGTTGCTGCTGTGATGTATACACGCTCATCGTATTAAAAATTATCTCATTTATTTACAGGCAAATAACGATGATGGCAAACGGTTATACCCTGTTTGAAATCAGCCAGTTTAATGCGCCGTTGTTCGCTATTATCTCGCCGTTGAGTTATCCCAAATTACCTGAGTATTGGCAGGCTTTTCAACCTGCGGCGTCAGATATATGGCAACCGCTGCGTTTTGGCAAGGATGCCGAAAACTGGCAGATGTGGGCGCCTATTGTGGTGAAAATAGAAGAAGGAAAACCAGGAGAAACACTGCTGCACTGGCTGACGGAGACACAGCCGGATCGGCATAGTGGCGTAATTCTCATGCATGGTGAACTGACATTGCAGCAGGTGGCTGATTTTTGGCAGCAGCGCATTTCCTGTCTCTGGCCTGATGGCACTAAAGCGCTATTTCGTAGCTATGCACCAGACGTTTTATCTGCCTGGTGGTCCACTCTGGATCTTGCTGCTCAAACGGATTTTCTCGGCCCGCTGAATAATCTGTATTTGCCCATCGTGAATAGCGAACGTGGGGAATATCAGCTATTCGCACAACCGGATGTTAATAAAGAAAACAAGAGCGACATTAATCAAACGTACCACATTACTTTAACGCACTATCAATATTACCTTCTCGCTAATGATAATCGCCTGCACCGACTAGCGAATGAGCTATTTCTTTTTGTCAGTGCACAATGTGTTTTTCCTCTGGATATTGAAATAGTAAAAGCACGCTTTATTAGCGGTATTGCGTTAGCAGGGAACTATTATCCCAAAGCCAGCGAAGCGGAGTGTGAAGCCTGGTCCGCTCATCGCTGGGTGCTCGGCAGCGAATTCTATTTACACCCGATCTTTATTCATCTGACTGAACGTTATTCAATTGCTGACAGTATTCGGATTTTTAAATCTGAGCCTGAACGTATTGAGAGTGTACAGCTTAATTACCATCGCCCCGGTTGGATGCGGGGAGAGTTACCTGACATACCGGAGGTCACGCTGTGAGTGTATCGCAACCTTTCCTTGAACTGCTGCCGGAAGATGATGCCGTCTGGCAAACGCGTATTGCTCAGGGCGGCTGTTTTGTTATCGCCGAAGCGTCGATGAACGATGCCGTGCCGTGGCTGGCCGAACGCTGGGGGGGCAGCCTGGAACAGACGCGTTTGTACTGGGGAGAAGCGGGGCGCGTTCATGCCTCGGTATCGCCCTATTGCATCCCGCTTAATGTCGCCAACTGGTCGCAGGTGAAAGAACACATCATCACTCAACCGGGCTGGGGAATGGGGCTACAGCTGGAATGGTTTATGCAGGCTTATTCGCCGCTCGATCAACTGCTTGAGGTCACGAAACATCTGCGACAGTGGAGCCTGGTGACTTCACCTTCCGGGGAGAATGCCATCCTGCGCGTGGGTGACTGGCAGGTGGTGAATCAGCTGTTATCCGCCAGTTCCGCACAAGAAGCCTGTGCACTCTATGGCCCAATAGCCAGCTTCTGCGACATTTCCCCTGATGGCGCGGTACGTGCCTTAAATCTCACCGCCCGTGAACCGCACTCCATTCCAGACATCCTGCCGCGCCAGCTGAGTGACGAACAATGGCAAGCCATCATGGTGCCTTACGGACATCACAATCTGGCGCGCTATATGGAACATCTGCGTACTTACCATGCTGACTGGCAAAACGCGCCTGATGATGAACTACAGGCGTTTACCCATCAGCAGGCGGAACAGGCGAGGAACAGCGGCTTTAACAACGACCGGGATATCGTGCGCTGGCTAGCACTGGCGACAGAACTCTCGCCGGAATTCATGCATCAGCCCTGGGCAAAAAACATTCTGGTACAGCCTGAATACATTGGCACGCAAAGCTGTATGGATCGCCTGTATCAGGCAGCGATTGACCACCTGGACGAAGCATAAAATAAAAAGGACGTCATTTCATGAGTCAGAACAAGCAGGCAACGTTGCTTTCCAGCGAGGAAGCCGCGAGTCGGGGTTTTAGCACGGATAAAAAAATATCAGGAGGATGTGCCAAGTGTGGCTATGAAGTTCTGATTTATTACCATTACGACTCTGGTGAGCCGGTTCCCAATGCGCCATTTGTCCTCATCGACAGCAATAAAACGGAAATCCACGGGCAGACGGATGCCAATGGGCTCTGTTTTATTTATGACATGGGGGGAGGCACGTTTGAGTTGATGCTTGAGGAAGGTGAGGATGAGTTTACGCCGCAGGAAACCATCCAGAATAACCCCGTATTACAGTCAACTCCAGGTTATGCCGCACTAGCGGGCGAGTATTTCACGCTGTTCCTTCTCCTGCGTAAACAGGGGTTAGTGACGTATGACGCCGATGACAGCAGTGACCGACATATTGATGTTGATGGGGCGGGAATATTCACATCAATCCCCGATGAATACACAAAAGCTTATCGTCGTTTTTGGGAACTGGACAAAAAAATTAACCGCGGTAATCGCCAACTGAAGCAGGCCATCAACAAGATCCACCATAGCCTCGCGGCAGAAACGGCAGATGCTGGTGGTGATGATAACGCTGCGCTAATGATGTTCTGCGAGATAATTCTGGGTTGTATTCCTGTCGTGGGGCAAGCGCTGGACGTGTACTCCATTGGCGAGTGGTGCTGGCAAACCCATGAAGATCCTAAACTGATGAACGATCCGCTGCATGTGGCTGGTGGTGTTCTGTGTGTGATTGGGGTGATTCCTGGGTTGGGTGACGCCATTAAGGTGAGCGGGCGAGCGATTATTAAAGCGCTGAGAAATGCCTCCTCGCCTGCGGCTGTGCAGTTTGCTATCAAAACGATCCGCAGCCTGTCCAACGGTAATCTGGTTAAAGGCGTCACTGAACTGCGTGGTCTGCTGAAAGAATACGGACAGAAAGGCAAAGCGATGCTGGCGACAATGCAGCAGGCTTTGGTGACGGCAATGAAGGCCTCGGAAAAGGATGGCTGGATTGTTGCGCTGATGAAAGATCGGTTCAGCAAGATGCTCGACTATCTGGATCAGTTAGTTAAACGTTACGATGAGGCCATTACGACCCTCGAGAAAGAATTTGATAAGTTTATTCCTCTGATTGTGACACGGGTTTCCGGTAGCCCGCGGCCTAAAGGTTCCTTTGCGAAAAAGGCCGATGCTCCACAAAGCCATACAACTGCGGAAAGCAGGGCGGCCAGTCAATCCTCTGGTTCAAAGTCAGAGCCTGCCGATTCACCAACCGCAGCTAAACAAAGTGATGCCAAGCCTGATGGTGACAAAGGAAAAGACCATCGGCCTAAAAAGCAAGCCGCAGAAGAAAACACGCCACATAAATCAGAACCGTCAAAACCGACTGATGCCATTGAAGAAAAGCCCAAACCGAAAGAGCCCGTAAAGAAAAAAAGCGAAGCCCCTCCGGAAGAGGCGAACAGCATTAATGCGGGCAGCAATACTGAAAAGCCATCGGGTAAAAAGGGGGCTGAGCAGGATGCGAATAATCAGAATGGTGCTAACAAGGCTGATTCAAAAAATAACAAAGAAAAAGGCGACCCGGTCGACATGGCAACCGGTGCCGTGGTGGAGAAGCGAACCGATATTCAACTAACGGGGACGTTGCCGCTGTCACTGCAACGCTACTATCGCTCGACGGGAGAGCGGTACGCCGGTTTGTTGGGGAGGCTGTGGCGTACCAACTGGGATATCAGCCTGACGCTCAACAACGGGGTGGCAACGCTAACGGATGGCGAGTTCAATCAGGCGTTCTTCGTCCTGCCCAATGAGGGAGACGTCAGCCGTTCACCGTCCAACTTGCAATGGCGATTGACCCGCCAGCAGGGTGAACTCGTGCTTCATCATGTTGATGGCTTGCGCTACCGGTTTGAGCATGCGCTCGGGCTCCAACTTTGTCTGACGTCGATTGAAGATACAGCAGGCAGTCGAGTGACTTTCGAATGGATGCTGGGCGAACTGTGTTGGGTGGTGCTGTCGGACGGGCGTTTGATTCACATCACAACGGAGCGCCGAAGAATCACGGCACTTACGCTATGCACCCCGCAGCGTCAGCCGTTAAAAACGCTGGCGAGCTATACCTATGACAACCATGGGCATTTACTGAGCGTACGGGCGGATGAAGGGCACAACTTTGACTATCGCTACTCGCCGGAAGGCTGGCTGCTTCGCTGGTCGGATTTAGGTTCGACCTGGGTTGAGCACGACTACGATAAAAAAGGTCGCGCCATCCGGGACAGAACCTCGGAAGGCTACTGGCCGGGTCATTTTGAATACGACGATGACACCCTGACCAGCCATTACCACAGCGGGTTTGGCGGGGTATTCAGCTACGTACGCGACGAGCGCAACAATATTCTGCTTCAGCGCACGCCTGATGGTGGGGAGACTCGCTACGAATGGGCGGACAATCAACTGGTGGCGGAGACTGACCCGCTAGGTGGTCGCACGGCATATCAGCGCAATGACTGGGGGCAGGTGACCGAGGTTACCCTGCCTGACGGCGCGACGCACCAATACGCGTATGATGATAACGGGCAACTGCTGGCTTATATCGACCCGCTGGGCAGCGAATGGCATTACCAGCGTAATGCTGCCGGGCAGATTGTCGAGGTGAACGACCCGGAAGGGCGCGAGTGGCTGTATCGCTATGGTGAAACAGGGCAGCTGTCGACGGTGATAGGCCCGGACGGCGTGCTGCAGCGTTATCAGTATAACCGCCGTGGTTTGCTGAGCAGCCTTGAACGAGATAATGCACCGCCGGTAGCGTTCCGCTATGACGACCTTGACCGCCTGACGGAGCGACATATCGGGCATGAAGCGGGCGTGCAGGTGCGGCGCTGGGAGTATGACGGCGTGCGCGAGTCACCGTCGAAAGTGGTGTATGAAGACGGCAGCGAGACGCGGTTTGGTTACGATGTGGAAGGTAACCTGACGGCGGTGACGGATGCGCTGGGGCAGCGCTACCAGTTCCGCTACGGGGCGTTCGATAACCTGCTGGAGGCGACGGACCCACTGGGGGCGACGGTACGCTACCACTACAATGCGGAAGCGGAGTTCGCCGGGGTGACGAACAGTCAGGGGCGGGACTGGACGTACGGCTTTGACACCAGCGGACGGCTGAGCGAGGAGCGGCATTACGACGGGCGGGTGTACCGCTATCAGTATGATGTGGCAGACCGCCTGGTGCAGCGCACCGCGCCGGACGGGAGTTCACTGCATTACGGGCACGATGCGGCAGGGCGGATAACGCGCATCACGGCACAGAAAGCGGACGGAGAAACCGACGGTATTACCGAACTGGCGTATGACGTGGCCGGGCGGCTGACCAAAGCTGCCAGCCCGGATGCGGTGGTGGAATACGCCTATAACCGGGCGGGTCAGGTCACATCGGAAACGGTGAACGGCGAGGCGGTGCAGAGCGGTTACGACGCGGGCGGTCAGCGTGCGGTGGTGGAAGGGATTCTGGCGCCGCTGCAGCTGGCGTGGCAGTCGGGGCGGCTGTCGTCACTGGGTATTGGTTCACACCAGCCGCTGCAATTCAGCCACACGGCGGCGGGCGAAGAGCAGCGGCGCACTAACGGCAGCGGGTTTGCATTACGCCATGAGTGGAGCCCGACGGGGCTGCTGCAGCGTCAGGCGCTGGAGGGGGCGGATGGCCGAGTGAATGACGTGCTGGAGCGGCGCTACCAGTACGATGTGCTGGACCGTCTGACGGGCATCAGCGACAGTCACTGGGGCGAGCAGGCATTCCGGTTGAACGGGGCAGGCCAGGTGACGGCGGAGCGCCGTGATGAAGGACGGCGGCGTCAGGCGCGGCTGTTTGGTTACGACAGCGAACAGAACCTGTGCGAGGTGTCTCAGATAGCGCCGGGGCTGGGTGAGACGCTGAAGGTGCAGGACGCGGTGGTGCAGGCGTCGGCGCGCTACGATGCAGCGGGTCGGGTAGTCGAGCGGGGGCATACGCAGTACCGGTATGACGACTGCGGGCGTCTGGCGATGAAGCGGGAAACGCGGCCGGGGTTCAGGCCGAAGGAAACGTACTTTGACTGGGACGTGCAGGACCGGCTGGTACGGGTGAGTCTGCCGGACGGGGCGCGGTGGCGCTATCGTTACGATGCGTTTGGGCGCAGAATTAACAAGGTGCGTGAGGGACAACTCCCCTCAGCGCAGGCGGTAGCGCGGGTAGCCTACCGATGGGACGGTGACCAGCTGATAGGTCAGCAGCAGTACCGGGCAGACGGGTCGGCGGCGCGGGAAGTGCAGTGGGTGTACGAGCCGGGGAGTTTCCGGCCGCTGGCGCAGGTGGAGGCGCAGGGCGACAGCACGCAATTGCACTACATCGTGACCGACCTGACGGGGACCGCCAGAGAGCTGTGCAGCGAGGAAGGGGAAATTCGCTGGCGCGGGGAACAGGGGCTGTGGGGCACCCACCGTGAAGAGCGACGACCTATCCCACTACGACGCTACCTGGGAGACGCGGCAAATGAGGAAGTGTACTGCGAGCTGCGCTACCAGGGACAACTGTACGATGCGGAAACGGGGCTTTACTACAACCGACATCGTTACTATGATGCGGAGAGCGGGCAGTACCTATCGCCGGACCCGATAGGGCTGGGTGGGGGGATAAGGCCACAGGGGTATGTGCATAACCCACTGGAGTGGATCGATCCGCTGGGGTTGACGGAAAAAGAGGGCGGGGAGGATTATGAGTATTCTTTTGGCTCCCTTCGGCATTCTTTAAGAAGGCATTCTCCCCATGTTGGTCCTCCTCGGCAGGAACCTTATGCCTCAATGAAGCCAAAAAGACAGAAAGGGTCTTTGTTCCCATCAGAATGGGGAAATAGGGATATTGCAAGCGCAGCTAAAGAAGTTGCGAATAATCCTTTGAATAAAATAGCCTCTAATAGAGAAGGTTTTTTTGGAAACGTATTTGAAGGTACGGCAACGAGAAATGGTGTGACTCAAAAAATACGGGTTATTACTGATCATGCTGATCCTCATATCGGTGGAACAGGATCGGGAATTATTACTTCCAGTATTCCAATAAAATAGGATTCAGCATGAAATATATTACATGTCAGAATTGTTATTCTAGTTACGAATCAGAAGAAACACGTTGCCCAGACTGTAATACGTCACAGGGAAAAAAAGATGATGGGGTGATTTTTTTCACAGATGATGTTCGGAGTGAGATATCTCGGCTTGGTGGTATTGTTTATGACATCATTCCACTTTTATTTGAAAGATATATAATTCCATGTGAATGGGGAGTGATATTTTTTGATAATAAAAATCAGTTCTCGTGGAATTATCTTTGCGGGATAATTGACTCTGTAGAAGTGAATGAATATGTTGAAGTTATTCATGGTAATGATAAAGACTATCTATCTGTTGACAAAGGTAATCTAATTAAAAGAGAGACATTAAAATAAATAAAATCCGGAAGCGATCTCCCGATCCTTCCGGCTTTTTTTTATGATCTGGTCAGTCGCTACAAATTAATCTGCGTCTCAATAATAATCCTCCTCCGCTCTACCGTGACGGTGATGGGCATCCCGGTGATAAAGCCCGACTCTTCCAGTCAGCGGCCTTTAAGGTTGATGGCGGAGGGCGGGTTGGGCTTGCCGTTATGCGAAGCGTATCCCACGGTGTAGTAACGTTCTGTTCTGGTAGGTTTATTCTCAGGACGGCAGCGAGACGCGGTTTGGTTACGATGTGGAAGGTAACCTGACGGCGGTGACGGATGCGCTGGGGCAGCGCTACCAGTTCCGCTACGGGGCGTTCGATAACCTGCTGGAGGCGACGGACCCGCTGGGGGCGACGGTACGCTACCACTACAATGCGGAAGCGGAGTTCGCCGGGGTGACGAACAGTCAGGGGAGGGACTGGACGTACGGCTTTGACGCCAGCGGTTGGCTGAGTGAGGAGCGGCATTACGACGGGCGGGTGTACCGCTATCAGTATGATGTGGCAGACCGTCTGGTGCAGCGCACCGCGCCGGACGGGAGCGCACTGCATTACGGGCACGATGCGGCAGGGTGGATAACGCGCATCACCGCACAGAAAGCGGACGGGGAAACGGACGGCATTACCGAACTGGCGTATGACGTGGCCGGCCGGCTGACTAAAGCGGCCAGCCCGGATGCGGTGGTGGAATACGCCTATAACCGGGCAGGTCAGGTCACATCGGAAACGGTGAATGGCGAGGCAGTGCAGAGCGGTTACGACGCGGGCGGTCAGCGTGCGGTGGTGGAAGGGATTCTGGCGCCGCTGCAACTGGCGTGGCAGTCGGGTCGGCTGTCATCGCTGGGTATCGGTTCACACCAGCCGCTGCAGTTCAGTCACACGGCGGCGGGCGAAGAGCAGCGACGCAGTAACGGCAGCGGATTTGCATTACGCCACGAGTGGAGCCCGACAGGGCTGCTGCAGCGTCAGGCGCTGGAAGGGGCGGATGGCCGGGTGAATGACGTGCTGGAGCGATGCTACCAGTATGATGTGCTGGACCGTCTGACGGGTATCAGCGACAGCCACTGGGGCGAACAGGCGTTCCGGCTGAACGGGGCGGGCCAGGTGACGGCGGAGCGCCGTGATGAGGGACGGCGGCGTCAGGCGCGGCTGTTTGGTTACGACAGCGAACAGAACCTGTGCGAGGTGTCGCAGATAGCGCCGGGTCTGGGTGAAACGATGAAGGTGCAGGACGCGGTGGTGCAGGCGTCGGTGCGCTACGATGCAGCGGGCCGGGTAGTCGAGCGGGGCCATACGCAATACCGGTATGACGACTGCGGGCGTCTGGCGATGAAGCGGGAAACGCGGCCGGGGTTCAGGCCGAAGGAAACGTATTTCGACTGGGATGTGCAGGACCGTCTGATACGGGTGAGTTTGCCAGACGGGGCGCGGTGGCGCTATCGTTACGATGCGTTTGGTCGCCGGGTGAGCAAGGTGCGTGAGGGACAACTCCCGTCGGCGCAGGCGGTAGCGCGGGTAGCCTACCGATGGGACGGTGACCAGCTGATTGGTCAGCAGCAGTACCGGGCAGACGGGTCGGCGGCGCGGGAAGTGCAATGGGTGTATGAACCGGGAAGCTTCCGGCCGCTGGCACAGGTGGAGGCGCAGGGCGACAGCACGCAATTGCACTACATCGTGACCGACCTGACGGGAACGGCGAGAGAGCTGTGCAGCGAGGAGGGGGAAATCCACTGGCGCGGGGAACAGGGGCTGTGGGGCGCCCACCGCGAAGAGCGTCGGCCTATCCCGCTACGACGCTACCTGGGGGATGCGGCAAACGAGGAAGTGTACTGCGAGCTGCGCTACCAGGGACAGTTGTACGATGCGGAAACGGGGCTTTACTACAACCGCCATCGTTACTATGATGCGGATAGCGGACAGTATCTGTCGCCGGACCCGATAGGGTTAGGTGGAGGGATAAGGCCGCAGGGTTACGTTCACAATCCGCTGGAGTGGTGCGATCCCTTTGGTTTACAGTTTACTAATGCCTCCCTTTCTGGCGGAACACATGCGGGAAGTTCCGCACAAGGTGCTTTATTAAAACAATTTTATCAAACAGCAGAAAGCTCGAATGGCATAGTCGATAGTCTGAAAAGTACTGGGAAATTACCAAGTAACTATGTAACTAAAGCTCAGGCTGAAGCTGCGGGATGGTCGAGAGGTAAGGCATTAGGTAACTATGTTCCAGGAGGGCAAATTGGTGGTGATATATTTGAGAACTCAACTGGTATATTGCCAAAAGCTCCGGGTAGAGTGTGGTATGAAGCTGATGTCGGTTTGAATAATAGTATGTCAAGAGCTAAGCAACCTGGCACTAGAGTTTTATATTCTAATGATGGTTTAGTTTATGTTACCTCTAATCATTATGACTCTGCGGAAGAGTTAGGTCGCTGGAAAAAATGCAAAGGTCAATAATATGAAGCTTGTCATTCTGGATGGTGAGGAGCAAAAGACACCAACTGAGATTTATGATTATTTTTCAAAGGTGTTTGATTTTGGTCCTTATTTTGGAAAAAATGCGGATGCGTTATATGATTTTATGATTCCTATAGATAATGAAGATAAACCATTAATATTGGAATGGAAAAATAGCTCTTTTTTTAAGAGTAATTACCCTGAGGAGTTTGTAAGGCTATTGTCGGTTTTTAATAGAATAGATGAGTTCTCAGGATTTAATGAAAGTGTTTTTAAATTTAATCTTTCTTAATATTAACTGACTGGTTGGTATCTTAAATTAAGCCGGAAGCGATCACGCGATCCTTCCGGTTTTTTTATTTTATAGTCAGGTCAGCCGCTATAAATTAATCTCGGTCTCAATAATAATCCTGCCTCTTTCCACCGTAACGGTAACTGGCATCTTGGTGATAAATCCCGACTCTTCCAGCCTGCAGCTTTTAAGGCTGATAGTCGAGGGCGGTTTGGGCTTGCCGTTGTGTGGTGCGTATCCCACGGTGTAGTAACGTTCTGTTTTGGTGGGTTTATTCTCACTAGGACGGCAGCGAGACGCGGTTTGGTTACGATGTGGAAGGTAACCTGACGGCGGTGACGGATGCGCTGGGGCAGCGC
>NZ_JAPQKX010000019.1:0-37870 GCF_026800125.1 Pectobacterium jejuense
CCCCATGTGAGAGTAGGGAACTGCCAGGCATCAAACAAGTGGAAAGCCCTCGTCGAAAGACGAGGGCTTTTTGCTATATGTCGATCGCGTTAGTGATTCTGACGCGCTTAAACGTATTCAGCAGAAGTAACACTGACGACGCATACTCGGTTTCGTGAAACATTTTCACCTTATGCGCTGAGCACTCGACATTAGAACGAAAACTCGTTATCTTCAGGCATCTGGATGTCTAAACGTTTAAACGTATGCTTTGAGGATATAAGGTTATGCCAATTCGGGTTCCTGATGAGTTACCAGCTGTTAATTTTCTGCGTAATGAGAACGTCTTTGTGATGACGTCCTCGCGTGCTAAAACGCAGGAAATTCGTCCCCTCAAAGTGCTGGTGCTGAACCTGATGCCTAAAAAGATCGAGACTGAAAACCAGTTTCTGCGCCTGTTATCCAATTCCCCCTTACAGATCGATATCCAGCTGTTGCGTATCGATAGTCGTGAATCAAAGAATACGCCGGCTGAGCATTTGAATAACTTCTACTGCGATTTCGACGACATCCAAAACGAAAATTTTGATGGCCTGATTGTGACTGGCGCACCGCTGGGATTAGTCGATTTCTGCGATGTTGTTTATTGGCCACAGATCGCACGTGTCATCGAGTGGGCAAAAGAGCATGTGACCTCCACATTATTCGTGTGTTGGGCTGTACAGGCTGCTCTCAATATCCTCTACGGTATTCCCAAGATGACTCGCAAGGAAAAGCTATCCGGCGTTTACCTACATCAAACGTTGCAACCCCACGCTTTGCTGACCCGCGGCTTTGATGAGACGTTCCTGGCACCACATTCACGCTATGCAGATTTCCCCGCTGATGTAATTCGTCAGCATACGGATTTAGAGATTCTGGTTGAGTCGGAGCAGGCCGGAGCCTATCTGTTTGCCAGCAAAGATAAGCGTCTGGCGTTTGTGACCGGACACCCTGAGTATGATGTCTTGACGCTAGCGGGCGAGTTTTTCCGCGATTGTGATGCTGGATTGGATCCGGCCGTTCCGGTGAATTATTTCCCCGATGACAACCCTGAACTGGCACCGAAAGCGAGCTGGCGTAGCCACGGTCATCTGCTTTTTGTTAACTGGCTGAATTACTATGTTTACCAGATTACGCCTTACGATTTACGCCGGATGAACCCTACGCTGGACTAACCTCATTTTCCTTCTTTTCTCTAAGGCACCTTTTGAGGTGCCTTTCTTTTTTGTGCTGAACCCTTCCATTTCTGTTGGTTAATGAAAGTTATTTCTCTTCCTTTTTGATTTTAATTCTCATTTTTATCATGAAGTTATTTTTATTTTTTCATTAAAATGGAAATTGTTTTTGATTTTGTTTTTTCTTGTATTACGCTTAATTCTGTCGGCTAAGAAATGTACATACTGGTTTGCCGATTTGGCGGTTGTTGATAAATGAAGCGGAATCTGAAAAGGAACCACGAATGATGCAGCAGACGATAAACAGAGAATTGGCGTTTAGTCAGCGTTTTGGCGAAGGTGAGAAACAAATTCTGACGGAAGAAGCGATTGATTTCTTGACGGAGCTGGTCGCACATTTCACGCCAGCACGTAATCAATTACTCGCCGAACGGCAGGTACAACAGCGTAATATCGATCAGGGTAAGTTGCCTGATTTTATTTCAGAAACAGCTTCCATTCGTGATAAGGCATGGACAATACGCGGTATTCCCGATGACCTTCAGGATCGTCGCGTTGAAATTACCGGTCCGGTCGAACGCAAGATGGTGATCAACGCATTGAATGCCAACGTGAAAGTATTCATGGCGGACTTCGAGGATTCGTTGTCGCCGAGTTGGGAAAAGGTGATCGACGGGCAAATCAACTTGCGTGATGCCGTACGCGGTACGATTTCCTATATCAATGAAACAGGAAAAATCTACCAGCTGAAGCCCAATCCTGCCGTATTGATTTGCCGGGTACGCGGCTTGCATCTGCCTGAAAAACACGTGTCCTGGCAGGGGGACGCGATTCCCGGCAGCCTGTTCGACTTCGCGCTGTATTTTTTCCACAACTATCAGGAACTGCTAAAGAAAGGTAGTGGCCCTTATTTCTATCTGCCAAAGACCCAGTCATGGCAGGAAGCGGCCTGGTGGAATGATGTCTTCTGTTACACGGAAGATCGCTTTGATCTGCCGCGCGGGACAATCAAAGCGACAGTATTGATTGAAACGCTGCCTGCCGTTTTCCAGATGGACGAAATTCTCTATCACTTACGTGACCATATCGTTGGACTGAACTGCGGCCGCTGGGATTATATCTTCAGCTATATCAAAACATTAAAGAACCACAGCGATCGCGTTCTGCCCGATCGCCAGTCGGTGACGATGGAAAAACCGTTCCTTAGTGCTTACTCACGGCTGTTGATCAAAACCTGTCATCGCCGCGGTGCGTTCGCCATGGGCGGGATGGCGGCGTTCATTCCGAGTAAGGATGCGGAACGCAATAATTGGGTGTTGGATAAGGTACGTAAAGACAAAGAGCTGGAGGCTCACAATGGTCACGATGGCACTTGGGTGGCTCATCCGGGACTGGCTGATGCGGTGATGGAGGTGTTCGATCGGGCGTTAGGCGAGCGTAAAAATCAGCTCGAAATCAGCCGTGAACATGATGCGCCCATCCGTGCAGAAGAGCTGCTGGAGCCTTGCCCGGGAGAGCGCACGGAAGTGGGGATGCGCGCGAATATCCGTGTTGCGGTGCAGTACATCGAAGCATGGATATCCGGCAATGGATGCGTCCCGATTTATGGGCTGATGGAAGATGCGGCAACGGCAGAAATTTCCCGCACCTCAATCTGGCAGTGGATTCGCCACGGCAAGACATTAAGTGATGGTCGTGTGATCACCAAAGCGTTGTTCCGCCAGATGCTGGCCGAAGAGATGTTTGTGATTCAAGAGGAGCTCGGTGATGCCCGTTTCAGCGGGGGGCGCTTTGATGAAGCCGCTCGGCTAATGGAGCAAATTACCACGCAAGATGAGCTGATCGACTTCCTGACGCTACCTGGCTACGCATTGCTTGATTAATCCTGACTGATAATAAAAAGGAACCTCTGCTATGACGACCTCTCGTACCCAACAAGTCCAGCATATCGAAAAAGAGTGGAAAACCGCCCGCTGGGACGGTATTACGCGCCCCTACAGCGCAGAAGATGTGATTAATCTACGGGGATCGGTAAACCCGGAATGCACGCTCGCGCAGCTCGGCGCGGCAAAACTATGGAACCTGCTGCATGGTGACTCCCGCAAAGGCTATGTGAATTGTCTGGGCGCGCTGACGGGAGGGCAGGCTTTACAGCAGGCGAAAGCGGGCATCGAGGCGATTTACCTTTCCGGTTGGCAGGTGGCGGCGGATGCCAACCTGGCGTCCAGCATGTATCCCGATCAGTCGCTCTACCCGGCGAACTCTGTGCCCGCGGTAATTGAACGCATCAATAACACCTTTCGGCGAGCCGATCAGATTCAGTGGGCGAACCGCATTGAGCCGGGCGATAAGCGTCATACCGACTACTTTCTGCCGATTGTGGCGGATGCGGAGGCGGGGTTTGGCGGCGTGCTGAATGCGTTTGAACTGATGAAGTCGATGATCGAAGCGGGTGCTGCGGCGGTTCACTTTGAGGATCAGCTGGCATCTGCGAAGAAATGCGGGCACATGGGGGGCAAGGTTCTGGTTCCGACGCAGGAAGCGATTCAGAAACTGGTTGCGGCGCGTCTGGCGGCGGATGTCTTGGGCGTGCCGACCTTACTGGTCGCGCGAACCGATGCGGATGCAGCGGATTTGCTGACATCTGATTGTGATGAGTATGACCGTGATTTCATCACCGGAGAACGTACGGTGGAAGGCTTCTATCGCACGCGAGCCGGGATCGAGCAGGCAATCAGCCGCGGTCTGGCCTACGCACCGTATGCCGATTTGGTGTGGTGTGAAACCTCAACGCCGGATTTATCGCTGGCGCGTCGTTTTGCTGAGGCTATCCACGCGAAGTTCCCCGGTAAGCTGCTGGCGTACAACTGTTCACCTTCCTTTAACTGGAAGAAGAATCTGGATGACAGCACGATTGCCCGTTTTCAGGACGAGCTGTCGGCGATGGGCTACAAGTACCAATTCATTACGCTGGCTGGCATTCACAGCATGTGGTTCAACATGTTTGACCTGGCGCATGCCTATGCGCAGGGCGAGGGGATGAGGCACTACGTAGAAAAAGTGCAGCAGCCTGAATTTGAAGCGATTAAAAACGGCTATACCTTCTCATCGCATCAGCAGGAGGTCGGTACTGGCTACTTCGATAAGGTAACGAACATCATTCAGGGAGGCGAGTCTTCAGTGACGGCGCTGACGGGATCGACGGAAGAACAGCAGTTCTGATCCTAACCCGGTCAGATACGTACTGGCCGGGTTTCATCGGGAGATCATGATGACGCGTGACCTTGAAAAGCTGGTGGCGCAGACGATCCTGCAAGGATTTGATGCGCAATATGGACGTTTTCTCGAAGTGACGGCAGGGGCGCAGCAGCGCTTTGAACAGGCCGACTGGCCTGCTGTACAACAGGCAATGAAACAGCGTATTCACCTATACGATCACCACGTTGGTTTGGTGGTTGAACAGTTGCGCTGTATTACCGGTATCCGCTGCGATGATGCGGATTTTTTGGCTCGCGTGAAGCATATTTATACCCGTTTACTGCCGGACTACCCGCGTTTTGAGATTGCAGAGAGTTTCTTTAATTCCGTCTACTGTCGGCTGTTCAACCATCGGGAACTGACGCCTGATAAGCTGTTTGTTTTCAGCTCTCAGCCTGAACAGCGCTTTCGTGAAATTCCCCGGCCTATCGCCAAGACGTTTGTGCCCACTGACGGCTGGCAGAACATGTTGGAAAAACTGCTGAGTGATGTGCCGCTGCGTTTACCGTGGGAAGATTTGCCGCGTGATATTGGTTATATCACTGCGTATTTGCAGCGCACCTTCTCAGAGGAGCAGCTTGCGCAGGCGACATTACAGCTGGCTAATGAGCTGTTTTATCGTAACAAAGCGGCCTGGCTGGTAGGGAAATTGTCGCTCCCTGACGGTGTTTTTCCGTTCCTGCTGCCGATTCACCACAACGAACGCGGGGCGCTATTTATTGATACCTGCTTAACCAGTCAGGCAGACGCCAGCATTGTGTTCGGTTTCGCCCGCTCTTATTTCATGGTATATGCCCCGTTGCCGTCGGCGCTGGTGGCCTGGTTGCGTGACATTTTGCCGGGGAAGACGACGGCGGAGCTGTATCTGGCCATCGGCTGTCAGAAGCACAGTAAAACCGAGTATTACCGTGAATATCTGCACTACATTGCCGAATCAGAAGAGCAGTTCATCATCGCGCCCGGCGTGAAAGGTATGGTTATGTTGGTGTTTACGCTGCCGTCGTTCGATCGCGTATTTAAGGTCATTAAAGATCGTTTCGCGCCGCAGAAAGAGGTAAGTGCTGAGCGGGTAATGGCGTGCTATCAGCTGGTGAAAGAGCACGATCGCGTGGGGCGAATGGCGGATACGCAGGAATATGAAAACTTCGTCATCGATAAGCATCGTATCAGCCCGGAACTGCTGGATGAGCTTTGGCGTGAGGTGCCAGAGAAGCTGGAAGATCTGGGCGATCAATTGGTGATCCGGCACCTGTACATGGAACGCCGGATGACGCCGCTGAACCTCTATCTGGAACAGGCAAGCGCACAGCAGCTGCACGATGTGATTGAAGAATACGGCAATGCCATCAAACAGCTGGCCGCGGCGAATATTTTCCCCGGCGACATGCTATTCAAGAATTTCGGCGTCACGCGTCATGGGCGAGTCGTATTTTATGACTACGATGAAATCTGCTACATGACTGAAGTGAATTTCCGCAAAATCCCGCCGCCGCGTTACCCAGAGGACGAACTGGCCGCCGAGCCGTGGTACAGCGTCGCACCGAATGACGTGTTTCCCGAAGAGTTTCCTCATTTCCTGTGCAGTGACAGCCACATTCGTACGCTGTTTGAGGAAATGCACGGCGATCTGTTTTGCGCGGATTACTGGCGAGAATTACAGCAGCGCATCAGGGACGGGCACATTGAGGATGTTTACGCCTACCGACGCCGCAAGCGTTTCAGTCAGCGTGTTGCAATTTGAGCGTTGCTCGTTATTCGTTATATGTATTCTGTCTCTGAGAGCGTTTCGTGCGCCACACCGCTTCCATTTACATGCGATACCGTATACGCGCCCGACGTAGGGCGGCTCAGTCGCCTCCGCCCTACGAACCCAGGCTTCCGGCTAAATTATGCCGCTACGCGGTTCCATCGATGCTCTTGACCGCTAGTCGAGCCGCCAGTGACGCGTTCCCGACGCGGCACTGGCTTTCGCGACGTCCTGTCGCTCACTCGGCGGTCAAGTTCACCGCTGCATAATTTTCACGCCGGGCATGTAGTAAAACTCGTCATAACGAGCTCTTATTACGAGGAATACTCCATAGTTTATAACCCGCTGTATTCCTGCATGACCTGTTTCGCGGCTTTGATCACCAGTGCGCCGAGTTCTGTGACGCGGTCGTCCGTTATGCGCGACACGGGGCCGGAAATGGAAATGGCGGCGAACGCTTCATGATGTTCATCCAGAATACAGGCCGCGATGCAGCGCAGCCCCAGCGCGTGCTCTTCGTCATCGAACGAATAGCCCTGCTTGCGAATCAGCGACAGGTTTTCTTTCAACGCTTGTGGCGAGCTGAAGGTGTGTGGCGTGTAGCCATGCAGCCCTTTCTTGTGCAGCAGTTGAGTGACCTGAGCATCGGGTAAATGCGCCAGAAACGCTTTCCCGGCACCGGAAGCATGCATCGGCAGCTTACCGCCGATCGGGGCGGACATACGCATCAGCGCCGTACACTGCACCTGATCGATGATGATCGCTTGGCTGTCGGTCTGATCGAGCACGGCCAGATTGACGGTTTCACCAGAATCTTCCATTAACTTGCGTACTATCGGATGCACAATCGCCAGCAGGTTGCGGCTTTGCAGAAAGCTGCTGCCGACGATAAACGCATGTGATGCAATCGTCCACAGCCCCAGGTCGCCAACCTGACGCACAAAGCCCTGTTGCTGCATGGTGGTGAGTAGACGGTGAGTCGTGGAATTCGGTAAACCGGCCTGCTGAGCGAGATCGGTTAGCGCCACGCTGCCGTTGGCCTTGGCAATATATTCAAGCAGCGTCAGGCCACGGGTCAGCGATTGGACCTGCCCGGTTGGCTGTGCGGCGGTGCCCGCGCTGGCTCTGGGTTTTTTCCCACGTTTAGCTGGCTCTGGTGGCGTCATGGCGTCGATTCCTTTTTATGGTAATGGAATTGATTTTCGTTTTTTCACCGCAGAATGCAACTCTTCTTTCTCTGTGCTTTTTATCGGCAAATGACCTGAAAAAGTCTCATGCTACACCGCGTTAGCGTGTTCATAACTTATGCTAGGATATACCCGTCATACTCCAAGCTGCATGTGCGTTGGCTTCCCTTACTCACCCCAGTCACTTACTAATGTAAGCTCCTGGGGATTCGTGCGATTGCCGCCTTCCTGCAACTCGAATTATTTTGGGTATAGACACAACATATCGTATTTATTGGCCGGGAATGGGGTTCGCGTGAGTAATCGGGTAGACGAATTGCGGCGTCAGTTGGCGCAACGCATTATGGTGCTGGATGGTGGTATGGGAACCATGATCCAGGGTTATCGCCTGCAGGAAGCAGATTATCGCGGTGAGCGCTTTGCTGACTGGCCGAGCGATGTGAAGGGAAATAACGATCTGCTGGTGCTCACTAAGCCGCAGGTGATTAGCGAAATCCATGACGCCTATCTGGAAGCCGGTGCCGACATTCTCGAAACCAACACCTTCAACGCCACCACCATTGCGATGGCGGACTATGATATGCAGGCGCTGTCGGCGGAAATTAATACCGTTGCCGCACAGCTGGCGCGCGCCAGTGCGGATAAATGGACAGCCTTAACGCCGGATAAGCCACGTTATGTTGCTGGTGTGCTCGGCCCGACGAACCGTACCGCGTCGATCTCTCCCGATGTTAACGATCCGGCATACCGTAACGTCAGTTTTGATCAACTGGTGGAAGCGTATCGCGAATCGACACGCGCACTGATCGCAGGCGGTGTTGATCTGATCATGATCGAAACCATCTTCGATACGTTGAACGCTAAAGCAGCGAGTTTCGCGGTAGAAAGCGAGTTTGAGGCATTAGGGATCACATTGCCAGTGATGATTTCCGGCACGATCACGGATGCGTCAGGGCGTACGCTATCGGGCCAGACAACAGAAGCGTTTTACAACTCCTTACGCCATTCCCGCCCGCTATCTTTCGGCCTGAACTGTGCGCTGGGGCCGGATGAACTGCGTCAGTATGTCGCTGAACTGTCCCGTATTTCAGAATGCTATGTGAGTGCGCACCCGAACGCAGGGCTGCCCAACGCCTTTGGAGAATACGATCTGGATCCGGCCGATATGGCGAAACATATCGGCGAATGGGCGCAGGCGGGTTTTCTTAATATCGTCGGCGGCTGCTGTGGATCGACACCTGCACACATTGCCGCGATGGCAAAAGTGGTGGAAGGGGTACCGCCACGCAAGCTGCCAGAGATTCCGGTGGCCTGCCGGTTATCCGGTCTGGAACCGCTGACTATCGATGCCAACACGCTGTTTGTTAACGTCGGGGAACGGACGAACGTCACTGGTTCCGCACGTTTTAAGCGTCTGATCAAAGAAGAAAAATATAACGAAGCACTGGACGTCGCCCGCCAGCAGGTGGAAAGCGGCGCGCAGATCATCGACATCAACATGGATGAAGGCATGCTGGATGCGGAAGCGGCGATGGTCCGTTTCCTGAACCTCATCGCCGGTGAACCTGATATTGCCCGTGTGCCGATCATGATCGACTCCTCAAAATGGGAGGTGGTTGAGAAAGGGCTTAAATGTATTCAGGGCAAGGGAATTGTTAACTCGATTTCCATGAAAGAAGGCGTTGAGGCCTTTGTGCATCACGCCAAACTGGTACGGCGCTATGGCGCAGCCGTGGTGGTGATGGCGTTTGATGAAGTCGGTCAGGCGGATACCCGCGCACGTAAAATTGAAATTTGTCGCCGGGCGTACCGTATCCTGACGGAAGACGTTGGTTTCCCACCGGAAGATATCATTTTCGATCCGAACATTTTTGCTGTGGCAACGGGGATCGATGAGCATAACAACTACGCGGTGGATTTCATCGAAGCCTGTGCGGACATCAAGGCGCAGCTGCCGCATGCGATGATCTCCGGCGGCGTATCCAACGTTTCCTTCTCATTCCGCGGCAACGATCTGGTGCGTGAAGCGATCCACGCCGTTTTCCTGTATTACGCGATCCGCAATGGTATGGACATGGGGATCGTGAACGCCAGTCAGTTGGCGATCTATGACGATCTTCCTGTTGAGCTGCGCGATGCGGTTGAAGATGTGATCCTTAACCGTCGCAGCGATGCCACCGAGCGTATGCTCGATCTGGCGGAAAAATATCGCGGCAGCAAAACGGAAGATGAAGGCAGCAAAACGCAGGCGGAGTGGCGCGGCTGGGACGTGCGGAAGCGTCTGGAATATTCGCTGGTTAAAGGCATTACCGAATTTATCGAGCTGGATACCGAAGAAGCGCGCCAGCAGGCGGCGCGGCCGATCGAGGTAATTGAAGGCCCGCTGATGGACGGCATGAACGTGGTCGGCGACCTGTTCGGTGCGGGTAAAATGTTTTTGCCGCAGGTGGTGAAATCCGCCCGCGTGATGAAGCAGGCCGTGGCCTATCTCGAACCCTACATTGAAGCCAGTAAAGACAAAGGTAGTTCCGCTGGGAAAGTCCTGCTGGCGACGGTAAAAGGCGACGTCCACGATATCGGCAAGAATATTGTTGGCGTGGTGCTGCAATGTAACAACTACGAGATTATCGATCTGGGCGTGATGGTGCCGACGGATAAAATCCTGAAGACCGCGCGTGAAGAGAAGGTCGATATCATCGGGCTGTCCGGGCTGATTACGCCGTCGCTGGATGAAATGGTCAACGTGGCGAAAGAGATGGAGCGTCAGGGCTTTACGCTGCCGCTGCTGATTGGCGGCGCGACGACGTCTAAAGCGCATACCGCTGTGAAGATTGAGCAGAACTATAGCGGCCCGACGGTCTACGTGCAGAATGCTTCACGCTCTGTCGGCGTGGTATCGGCGCTGCTGTCCAGTGCGCAATATGACGACTTTGTTGCACGTACCCGTAAAGAGTACGAAACCGTGCGTATTCAGCATGCGCGTAAAAAGCCGAGAACGCCGCCCGTGACGCTGGAAGCGGCTCGCGCTAACGCTTCGGATCTGGATTGGGAGAACTACACGCCGCCCGTTGCGCATCGACTGGGCGTTCAGGAAGTGACGGCCAGCATCGAAACGCTGCGCAACTACATCGACTGGACGCCGTTCTTTATGACCTGGTCGCTGGCCGGGAAATATCCCCGTATTCTGGAAGATGAGGTGGTGGGTGAAGAGGCCAAGCGCCTGTTTGCCGATGCCAACGCGATGCTGGACGATTTGTCCGAACGCGGCGCACTTAATCCGCTTGGCGTGGTTGGCTTATTCCCGGCGAACCGCGTTGGGGATGACGTCGTGATTTATACCGATGAACGGCGTGAAACGGTGCTGTCAGTGAGCCACCATCTGCGCCAGCAGACGGAGAAAACCGACTTCCCGAACTACTGCCTGTCTGATTTTGTGGCGCCGAAGTCCAGCGGTAAGCCGGATTATCTCGGGGCCTTCGCGGTGACCGGTGGGCTGGAAGAAGATACGTTGGCCGATCAGTGGGAAGCCCAGCATGATGATTACAACAAGATCATGGTGAAGGCGATCTCTGACCGTCTGGCGGAAGCCTTTGCAGAATACCTGCATGAGCGTGTGCGTAAGGTCTACTGGGGCTATGCGCCGAATGAGAACCTCAGTAATGAGCTACTCATCCGTGAGAACTATCAGGGTATTCGCCCTGCACCGGGCTATCCGGCGTGCCCGGATCACACGGAGAAAGTGCAAATCTGGCAGTTGCTCGATGTAGAAAAGCATACTGGCATGAAGCTCACCGAATCCTATGCCATGTGGCCGGGCGCGTCGGTATCCGGCTGGTACTTCAGCCATCCCGACAGCAAATACTTCGCCGTCGCGCAAATCCAGCACGATCAGGTAGAGGATTACGCGGTGCGTAAAGGGATGGATGTGAGTGAGGTGGAGCGCTGGCTGGCGCCAAATTTGGGTTATGATGCCGATTAAGTTTCGACGTAAGTCGAGTATGACAATATCAGCCTCGGAGATTTAGTCATCTCAACTATGCCCGTGAGGGGGCGTTTCGTGCGTGATGAGCCACATTATTTCTCTGTGGTACTCGCACCACGCCCGCTCAGGGCGCTCAGTCGCCGCCGCCCTGAGAACCCAGGCTTTTTGGCGGAAATTATGCCGCTTTGCGGTTCCTTCGGCATTTGAGAACGCTAATCGTGCCGCTAGTGACGCGTTTACTCGCCCCATAAATGGGCCTCGCCCTTCGGGCCAGCACAAGTGCTGTTCAAAACGTCGTTGACGTTTTGTCCGGCGCGGCACTAGCTTTCGCAGCGTCCATGCTGCTCACACGGCGTCCTCGCTCGCCTCAGCATAATTTTTAACGCCGCTTGAAAAGTAAAACCGGTTAGCACGCAGATGTTTTCTGCTTCTTAGCCTATCGCCATGCAAGATTGATTGTGATGAGAATAGTTATCAATCTTATTGATGCGCCCGCTACGCAATGATAAGGTGAATAACGATCTCTGTAGCGAATACGTCGCTACGTCACGCATTTCCGCTAACCGCAGGCCTGATTCTGGGCGTTAAACAGGATGAGGGTATCTTCCCGCTGATGCTAAAACGACTCTTTTCCATTGAGGATTTCTTCGATATCGGTGAACGTTACGGGATTGATTACCACTTCCCGCAGCTGTCGTCCTGCCGTGAGCGCGCGAAAGAAAAGCGTATCGTGGTGCAGGGTGATGTCGAAGAGATGACGCTGTCCTCTGGGATTTGCCTGACGAATTCCAACGTGCAGGTGCTGCAGCCTTACGAATCGACGTCTTTGCACTGCTGTCCGTTTTATACGCTGGTGGTGCTGGAAGGTCGCGTCGCGCTGCGTCTGAACGGCAAGGAGTTTGTTGTTCGCTCCGGTATGGCATTCAGCACCCGGCTGGGTGACCCGTTAGTCATGAACGCCAGCCACCTCGCGGACTGTCATCTTCGCACCGTATCGCTGGGTATTTTCCCCACCACTTTTGCTTTGGATCCGCTGTTAGGCTCGCTGCTGAACGAGTGGGAACAGGGCGGTAATCCAACGTTTTTATGGCAGGTTCCCGGCTATTTATTATCTGGGTTGCAGCACGCGCTGGACAACACCGTGCCGGGATTATCGCGCCAGTTGATGTTGGAGGGCGTGATGCTACAGCTGCTAGGACAAGGCCTGTCATTCGGGCAACGTGGGGGAGAGCGGCGCGTCTTGCCTCCGCCCGGCGAACAGGATCGGCTGGAGAACGTTCGACGGCTTCTGGCGCAACAGCCTGAAAAAGAGTACACCCTCAATGAACTGGCGCAGCTGGCCGCGATGAGTACCAGTAGCCTGCGTTCCAAGTTTCGTCAGGCGTATGGTCATTCGGTCTTTGACTATCTACGTGACTGTCGGCTGGAACTGGCTCGGCGCTATCTGGTGCAGGGATACAGCGTTCAGCAGGCGGCCTGGATGTCGGGCTACCAGCATGCGACCAACTTTGCCACGGCTTTCCGGCGGCGTTACGGTATGGCGCCGAGCGATGCACGCATGGTCAGCTAGCATTCCCTTTCTTATCAACCTCCTGAGCCTTACTTGTGCCAGATATTGCCGCTTGACGCTTTCTCACTGAGTTCCCGTTTTGTCATTGCGCATACGCAAGTTGTCACTGCGCATAGCTATTGCAAGACTAAAAACGGTAATAATTCTTATTTACAATAATAAGGTCTGTGGAGATTCCCATGTTCAGAAAAACGCGGCTGGCGCTGGTGGTTGGCTGTTTCACCAGTGGATTAACGGTGTCGGCACTGGCGCAGGATACGCCATCCTCTTCTTCTCAGGGTGATACGTTAGTCGTGACGTCTCAAACGCAACGCGGCGCGACCAAGCTGGAAACGCCCGATATCGAGACTCCTCAGGCCGTTTCTATCATTACGCGCGATCAGATTCAGGAACAGGGCGCGACCAGCGTTCGTCAGGCGGTCGGCTATACGCCGGGCGTGTACAACAACCAAATCGGCGCATCCAACCGCTTTGACTACATGGTGCTGCGCGGCTTTTCCGACGGCAGTCTCGATAACGTCTATCTCGACGGGCTGAAGATGATGGGGGATACCAACTCCCATAGTTCGCTGGTTATCGATCCCTGGTTTCTCGACAGCATTGAAGTGGTCAGAGGCCCGGCGTCCGTACTCTATGGTCGTTCTTCTCCGGGCGGCATTGTGGCGCTGAACTCCCGTCAGCCGTCGTTCGATCGCAGCGGACAGATCAAACTGTTTGCAGGCAATAATGCGCAGCGCGGTGCGGCGTTTGACGTTACCGGACCGCTGGATGATGACGAGCGTTTTGCGTTCCGTCTGGGCGGGATGGTGCGTGAGGCGGATACCCAATTTGGGCCGCTGAAAGAAGAACGCTATGCGATTGCACCTAGTCTACTGTGGCGGATTTCCGACAAGACCCGTTTGGAGTTGATGGCGTACCTGCAACGCGATCCAGAAGGCGGCAGTCACTCGGGTTTGCCGTATGAAGGCACGGTAGTCGCGCACAACGGGCGGAAAATCTCGAACACCTTCTATGAAGGGGAAGAGAATTATGAGAAATACGACCGTAAGCAAAACATGGTGGGATACAACTTTGAACACGGTTTTGATAGCGGCTGGGCGGCGCGCCAAAAAGTGCGCTATCTGCGTACCAAAGTGCATTTGGATCAGGTTTACGCCTATGGCTGGACGCAGCCGAGCGCCGATACGCTGACCCGTTATTACTCAGGTTCCCGCGAGTCGCTGTCTGCATTAACGTTAGATAATCAGCTCGATGGCAGCGTGGATACCGGTGCGGTGAACCACCGTCTGCTGGTGGGGCTCGACTATCAGCAGCGTAATAACAATATGGACTGGCCTTCGGGGTCCTTCCCGGCGCTTGACGCGTTTAATCCCGTTTACGGTTCTGGTCCAACGGCCATGTCCGGTACGCTGGAAAAGCACAAGCTGCAACAGACGGGCATCTATCTACAAGATCAAATGAGCTGGGAGCGTTGGCGTTTAACGTTGGGCGGTCGTCACGACCAGGTAAAAGTGACCCATGTTAACCATACCAAGGGGACACACAGCGAGTTGGATAAAAACAACTTTAGCTCGCGTGCCGCCTTACTCTACCTGTTTGATAATGGCGTTGCACCGTATGTCAGCTATTCCACGGCCTTTACGCCGACCAGCTTCGCCGATGATAACGGCAACGTGCTGGAACCGATGAAAGGCAAACAGTGGGAAGCTGGGATGAAATATCAGCCTGAGGGTTCTAAGGATCAGTACAGCCTGTCGGTATTCCGTATTAACCAGAAGAATGTGGCGACAAAAGTTCAGCCTAACGATCCTTACCGCTCCGTGGGTGAAATTGAGTCTGAAGGGGTTGAACTGGAGGCCGTGAGCCACATTACCGATAATCTGCGTCTGCAAGCGGCCTATACCTATACGGATATTCGCTATAAGAAAAGCAGTGTGGCTGAGCAAGGAAAACGGGCGGTGTACGCGCCGCGCAATCAAGCCAGCGCCTGGGCTAGCTATGATGTCAAAAGCGGTCCACTGGACGGCCTGACGATTGGCTCCGGCGTACGTTACGTGAACGGTGTGACTTCCGATCGCGCTAACACCCACACGCTGCCGTCTTACACGCTGGTGGATCTGGCAGTGGGATACGATCTCTCGAAGGTCGGTCTGAAAGGGCTGAGTGCGCAGCTTAATGTGAACAACCTGACCGATAAACGCTATGTCTCCGCCTGTAACTCGCTGGAGTTCTGCTACTTCGGTGCGGAGCGCAGCGTAGTCGGCAGCGTCTCTTATTCGTTCTGATCGCGCGTGTTGCAGCCATGAAACGAAAGCCGGGGAAACCCGGCTTTTTCACATCATGTATTCGCTAACGATCAATACAGGCCAATCACCTTCCACCACAGCAGACCCGCGCTCATGAAGATCGCCTGATTCACCAGACTGACGACGAAACCGGTGCGCCACCAGACGGCGGTGGGCACGTAGCCCGCGCCGAACAGGATGGGGCCGCGCGCGTGGGTATATTGCGTCAGTGAGCAGTACAGACTGCTGGTAAACGCCAGCATGAATGCCATCGGCACCGCCGGAATGTTCAGGTTGATCCCGACGCCGAGGAATACGGCAAAAAGTGCGGCGATCTGCGCGTTGCCGCTGGCGAAGAAATAGTGGGTGTAGAAATAGGCCGCATTTAGCAGTAACAACACCAATACCCAGCTGGTTCCCTGCATTAAGTGGCCGATGTTGCTGCCGATGAGATCGCCAAACCAGTTGGTGAAGCCGAGCTTTTTCAACTGATTCGCCATCATCAGCAGGGCGGCGAACCAAATCAGCGTATCCCAGGCTCCTTTCTCGCTCTTCACGTCTTCCCAGTTCAGTACGCCGGTTAACAGCAGGAAAGACAGCCCGACGAACGAGGCTGTCGTGGCATCCACGCCTAATTTATCGCCAAAAATCCACAGCACCAGCAGCAGGACAACGGTGAATGCCATCAGCCATTCACCGCGGCTCATGTTGCCCATCTTTGCCAGTTCGGCGACGGCCAGTTTTGGTGCATCTGGCGTATGGCGAATTTCCGGCTTGGTCAGCCAGTAGACGAGCAGGGGGACAACGGCCAGAGAAATCAAACAGGGCACGAGCGCTGCCAGAAACCAGCTTCCCCACGTGATGGTCACGCCCGCGTTGGCCGCGAGTTTCACCGCCAGCAGGTTGCCGGTATAAGCGGTCATAAACAGCGCCGCCGTCACGTCGTTAACGTTACCGATGCAGGTAATCAGAAAGGTGCCAATCTTACTGCGCGAGGCATCTTCCGGTTTGGAATCGAAGCTGCGCGACAGCGAATCAGCAATGGGATAAATAATTCCGCCGCAGCGGGCGGTGTTGCTCGGCATCGCAGGGGAAAGGACCAGATCGGCAAAGGCCAGCCCGTAAGCCAGACCCAGCGTGCGTTTTCCCAACATGCGGATCATCTGCAAGGCGATACGGCGACCCAGCCCTGTTTTGATAAAGCCGCGCGCGATCATGAAGGCGACAACAATCAGCCAGATCAGCGAACTGTTCAGGTCGCTGAGCGCGGTTTGTATCGCACCGCTGGCCGTTGTATCTCCCGCGGCGTACGTCAGCGCAAAGAGTGTGATACTGATAATACCGATAGCCCCAATCGGGAGCACATTCGCGACAATACTCACGATCGTGGCGACGAAGAGGACGGCGGAGTGCCAGGCGGCGGGGCTTAAGCCAGTCGGGGGCTCCATGTGCCAAAAAAAGGCGGCGATGGCGAGGATAATGATTAGCGGAAGCCAGTTCAGTCCATATGAGGTTTTCGTTTTCATCCATTTTCCTTACTCGAGGGCTGCAAGATTATGCAGAGTTATAACCCATAAGAGTTATAGGGATAAAAAGAGCATAGCGCTAACCGGGAAAGGCGTGAGGCAAAATTATGGGCTTTTTGATTTGGATTCTGTTTTTTAAATATTGTCAGTTAAGTAATTGTTATACGTCATTGATCGCTGCACGATTTTGCTTTGGCGCGGGCTGCCTCGCAGTACGGTCCGCCAACATCTGGTAAGATGGTCGTTCATTACGTCATCAACACCTTCTATTTTATCAACACACGTTTAGCTGGAGGCGAGAATTTTTTGTTAACACTGCTGAATCTCCTTTCTGCGATTGCGTTACTGGTATGGGGCACTCACATTGTCCGCACCGGTATCATGCGAGTTTATGGTACCCAGTTACGGCGGGTTCTCAGCGATAGCGTTGAGAAAAAACCGTTGGCTTTTATGGCCGGTATTGGCGTAACCGCGCTGGTGCAGAGCAGCAATGCGACCGCGTTGCTGACGACCTCTTTTGTCTCACAGGGGCTGGTGGCATTAACGCCTGCGCTGGTGATTATTCTCGGGGCGGATGTCGGTACGGCACTGATGGTGCGTATTCTGACGTTCGATCTGTCCTGGCTTTCTCCGCTGCTGATTTTTCTGGGCGTAATATTTTTCCTCAGCCGTAAGCAGACGCGGGTGGGTCAGGTTGGTCGCGTGGCGATTGGGCTCGGGCTGATTTTGCTGGCGCTGGAAATGATTGTCGTGGCCGCGGCTCCGATCACACAAACGTCGGGCGTGAAAGTGCTGTTCTCCTCGTTGACGGGCGACGTCATGCTGGATGCACTGGCTGGCGCGCTGTTCGCGGTGATTACCTATTCCAGTCTGGCAGCGGTGCTGCTCACGGCAACCTTGACGGCAAGCGGTGTAATTTCGCTGGAAGTGGCGATGTGTCTGGTCATTGGTGCCAATCTGGGTAGCGGTTTACTGACGATGATGAGCACCTCGACGCAGAATGCGGATGGTCGACGCGTGGCGCTCGGTAGCATGCTGTTCAAGCTGATAGGCTGTTTGGTTGTGCTGCCGCTGGTTGAGCCGCTTTCGCGCTGGCTGACGCATATTCCGCTGGGTGCTGAAGAGCTGGTGATCTATTTCCACCTGTTCTACAACCTGATTCGCTGTCTGCTGCTGATCCCGCTCACTGGCGTGGTGGCGCGGCTGTCCTGTGCGATGATTGCTGACTCGCCGCAGGTCGATCTCCAGATGAAACCGCGCCATCTGGACACCAGTTCGCTGGATACGCCAGCGCTGGCGCTGACCAACGCCGCACGAGAAACGCTGCGCATTGGCGATGTGCTGGAGCAGATGCTGCGTCTGTACCGCGAAGTCTTGCAGGGCGACCATATGCAGCGGCGGGAGATTCGCCGACTCGATGATGATGTCGATATCCTTTACACCGCGATTAAACTCTATCTGGCGCAGATTCAGAAAGACGGATTGGATGAGCGAGATTCCCGGCGCTGGGCTGAGGTGATCGAAGTGGCGCTGAATCTGGAGCAGGCGGGAGATATTATCGAACGTATGGCAGATGACATTGCCAATCATTCCTCCGGCGTACGCATGGCGTTTTCCGCGCAGGGACTGGAAGAGTTAAACCATCTGCATGAACAACTGCTGGCGAATCTGCGTCTGGGGCTGTCGGTTTTCCTGTCAGAGGATGTCACCAGCGCGAAACGTCTGCGCCGTGCTAAACATCGCTTCCGCATTATGAACCGCCGTTATGCCCATGCGCATGTCGATCGCTTACATCAGCACAACGTACAGAGTCTGGAAACCAGTTCGCTCCATTTGAGCTTACTTGGGGACATGAACCGACTGAATTCACTGTTCTGTGCGGTGGCTTATAATGTCTTGATTGTGCAACAGGATGAGGACGAAGAGCGCGAAGAGTCACCGCTGACGCTGTGATCCTTTGAAGGTTATCTTAGTTATATTTTTATGCAGGCTAAGAGGTGGTTTCGTGCGCGATAATGCTGCCATTTTCCTGCTACTTCATAGCACGCGCCCGACACGGGACGGCTCAAACGCCGCTCGCCCCGTGACCCCAGGCTTTTCGGCGGGAATTATGCCGCTTGTGCGGTTCCATCGGTGTTCCTGACCGCTAGTCGAGCCGCCAGTGACGCGTTTACTCGCCCCATAAATGGGCCTCGCCCTTCGGGCCAGCACAAGTGCTGTTCAAAACGTCGTTGACGTTTTGTCCGACGCGGCACTGGCTTTCGCGACGTCCTGTCGCTCACTCGGCGGTCAAGCCCACCGCTGCATAATTTTTGACGCCGGATAACGTCAAAACCTGCGGTGTCTCTGTATTTGTGACTAAGAGACAAACCAAATACAGAGAGCGAACTTACTCGAACAGGCTGCGGTGCAGTGTCTGTACCACACGCTCGGCGTCATCACCCGGTACCAGGAAGCACAGGTTGTTGCTGCTGGCGCCGTAGCAGATCAGGCGAATACGGAACGGTTCCAGTACGCCAAACACTTCTTTCCCGACGCCGCAGGCCTGAGACAGATTGTTGCCGATCAGCGCGACCAGCGACAGATTCTCTTCAACCTCAACCCGACACAGCGATGACAGCTCGGTCAGCAAGGCGCTGGAGAGCAGGCTGTCGCCCGTTGAGGTGGAGCCGGTTGTGTCGAGCGTCAGCGCAACGTTGACTTCTGACGTCGTGATCAGGTCAACGGAGATGTTGTGACGCGCCAGAATGCTGAACACTTCGGCCAGAAAACCGCGTGCGTGCAGCATGTTCAGGCTATACAGCTTAAGCAGGGTTTGTTTGCGACGCAGCGCCAGCGCGCGGAACAGCGGCGGGTTTTCGGTTTTATTGCACACCAGCGTACCGCCAGCGGCCGGATCTTTGCTTGAGCCGACGAACACAGGAATATCGCTACGTACCGCAGGCAGCAGCGTGGCCGGGTGCAGGACTTTTGCGCCGAATGTCGCCATTTCGGCGGCTTCTTCAAACATGATTTGGTCGATGCGTTTTGCAGTCGGCACCACGCGTGGATCGGTGGTGTAGATGCCGGGAACGTCGGTCCAGATATCAATCCGGCTGACGTTGAGCGCTTCGCCCAGCAGCGCCGCCGTATAATCGCTACCGCCGCGACCCAGCGTGGTCGTGCGGCCTTTCGCTTCGCTGCCGATAAAGCCCTGAGTGATCACCAGACCTTGCTCAAGACGCGGCTGCAGCTGGCTGCGAGTCAGCTCACCCAGCACGTCACAGTCCGGCTGAGCGCGGCCAAAGTGATCGTCGGTACGCATGATCTTGCGTACATCAAACCATTCTGCAACGACATCACGCTGACGCAGGATCTCGACAAACAGCAGGGTAGACATCAGTTCGCCGTGGCTGACCAGTTCATCGGTCAGGGCGTTTGACGTCGCGAGCGCCGCCGCTTCAGACAGGGTGGTGACGCTGTCCAGCATGCGATCAATCT
Source organism: Pectobacterium jejuense (assembly GCF_026800125.1). Classification (NCBI taxonomy): domain Bacteria; kingdom Pseudomonadati; phylum Pseudomonadota; class Gammaproteobacteria; order Enterobacterales; family Pectobacteriaceae; genus Pectobacterium; species Pectobacterium jejuense. Next base: position 20,232 of record NZ_JAPQKX010000019.1, read on the forward strand.
CATCGCGAATAACGCTTTGATTGGTCAGTTTGTCGATGATGGCGTATTGGATTTGGCGAATTTTCGCCAGATGCTCGGCGCGCGTTTCCGGCGTTTGGCCTTCCGCGAGTGCGACCAGTAAATTCGTAATACCCGCTGATGCTGACAGCACCACAACGCGCACATTCGGGTTGGATAACACCACATCGGCACTGCGATTCATGGCGTCAAAGTCCGCCACGCTGGTGCCGCCAAATTTGGCAATAACGGTAGAGTTCGCGTTTGCGGAGACTTCAGTTGCAGACATGTCAAAAAACCTCGTGTCAGGGGGTAGGCTGTTTTCAGTAAACAGCATTCCATTAATCAGCCTTGGCACAGGGGGAGAGCAAAAGTAGGGGGCAGGCGTAGAAAATAACTACGATACACCCAGAAGCGCTCCACCTTGCTGGACGTCCATCAGGACAAATCCGGTGACAACCCAGAGGATTCAGCCTCTGTAGTCGATAGGGTGAAAGCCGTATTTTCACCGCATCTCGGCGTCGCTCCCCCTCGGATATCATCAGCGGATTACGGTTCCTCCGATATCTTACCTGGGCGACGCGCCTCTTCTGGCTTGCACACCGAGTGTGCAAGTACGGTGTTACAAATAACGGGTTATGCGGTTTCTGTCAATAAACAATCTGTCAGCAAACTACAAGCTGTCAGTAAACGACAGGGCATAAACCGCTTTTAGCAAGAAAAGGGATCTCAATCTGGATTTTAAGGGATACAATCGATTCAGTCACTTTGAACTCATGCTTAGAGAGAAAGTCGCATTATGAAAAATATCAATCCAAGCCAAACTGCCGCCTGGCAGGCATTACAAACCCATTTTGACGCGATGAAAGACGTGCAAATCAGCGAGCTGTTTGCACAAGATAGCGATCGTTTCGCGCATTTTTCCGCGACGTTCGACGATCAGATGCTGGTGGATTACTCCAAAAACCGCATCACGGCAGAAACAATGGAAAAACTGCACGCGCTGGCACGGGAAACCGACCTGTCTGCGGCGATTCAGTCCATGTTTGCCGGCGAGAAAATCAACCGCACGGAAGACCGCGCTGTTCTGCACGTTGCCCTGCGTAACCGCAGCAATACGCCGATTTTGGTGGATGGCAAAGATGTGATGCCGGAAGTCAACGCGGTGCTGGCGAAGATGAAAGATTTCAGCGAACGCGTGATTGGCGGTGAGTGGAAAGGCTATACCGGCAAAACCATTACCGACGTGGTGAACATCGGTATCGGCGGCTCCGATCTTGGCCCGTTCATGGTAACGGAAGCGCTGAAGCCTTATAAAAACCATCTCAACATGCACTTTGTCTCTAACGTTGACGGCACGCACATCGCTGAAACGTTGAAGCCGCTGAACCCAGAGACCACGCTGTTCCTCGTCGCGTCGAAAACCTTCACCACGCAGGAAACCATGACCAACGCGCACAGCGCTCGCGACTGGTTCCTGAAAACGGCGCAGGATGATAAGCACGTTGCCAAGCACTTTGCCGCGCTGTCCACCAACGCGAAAGCCGTCGGCGAATTTGGTATCGATACCGACAACATGTTCGAATTCTGGGACTGGGTTGGCGGACGTTACTCTCTGTGGTCGGCGATTGGGCTGTCGATCATTCTCTCTCTGGGCTTTGATAACTTTGAAAAACTGCTCAGCGGCGCGCACGCGATGGACAAGCACTTTGCTGCCACGCCAGCGGAGAAAAACCTGCCTGTGCTGCTGGCGCTGATCGGTATTTGGTACAACAATTTCTTCGGTGCTGAAACTGAAGCGATTCTTCCGTATGACCAATACATGCACCGTTTTGCCGCCTATTTCCAACAGGGAAATATGGAATCCAACGGGAAATCTGCCGATCGCAACGGCAATCCAGTGGATTACCAGACCGGGCCGATTATCTGGGGTGAACCGGGCACGAATGGCCAGCATGCGTTCTACCAGTTGGTCCATCAGGGCACTAAGCTGGTTCCGTGTGATTTCATTGCACCGGCGATTAGCCATAACCCACTGAGCGATCACCACAGCAAGCTGCTGTCGAACTTCTTTGCACAGACGGAAGCGCTGGCATTCGGTAAGAGCCGTGAGGTGGTGGAAGCAGAATTTGCCGCGGCAGGAAAAAGTCCAAAAGAAGTGGAACACGTCGCGCCGTTTAAAGTATTCGAAGGCAATCGCCCGACCAACTCTATCCTGCTGCGCGAAATCACCCCGTATAGCCTGGGAGCGTTGATTGCGCTGTATGAGCACAAAATCTTCACTCAGGGCGCGATCCTGAATATCTTCACATTCGATCAGTGGGGCGTGGAGTTAGGGAAACAACTGGCGAACCGTATTCTGCCAGAACTGGAAAATGACAGTCAGATCGACAGCCATGACAGTTCTACTAACGGACTGATCAACCGCTTCAAGGCGTGGCGTAACTAATCGGGCCTGTGCCCTTTGGTTTTTCAATCGCAAGGAGGAAGACATGCAGGTTCGTATTTTGTTGGGGCTATCAGCAGCCGTTTTGCTGGCGGGGTGCAGCAGCACCAGTCAACTTAGCGCTGCTGGACAAGCCGTGGCGTTCACGGATACCAAACCAGGAAGCGAATGTCAGCTGTTAGGGCAAGCCAGTGGTAGCCAGTCTAACTGGCTGGCGGGAAACCATAGTGACGGCAGTTCTATGCGCAGTGCGGCAAACGATCTGCGTAATAAAGCGGCGGCGATGGGAGGCAATACCATCTATGGCGCAACCAGTTCGAGCGAAACCTTCTGGTCAAGCTTTGCGCCGCTAGACAGCAAGATGAACGGCAGCGTCTACAAATGTCCTTAAGCTAAAGAAAAACCCGGTGAGAGTGACATGTTGCTCTCACCGCTTTTCCTAACGTATTACTCAACCGACTATCCCAGCGTCATCCTGATGCTGCTTCATCCCTAAATCCAGCGGCGTTTTGCTGGCTTCCCCACCGATTTCCCGTGCCAGACGCGGCACCAGATAGCCGGATACCTTCTTCAGCAGCGCTTTGACTAAGATGCGCGCCTCGTTGTCATCGACCAGAAAATGCGCGGCACCCTGAACCTTATCCAGTACGTGCAGGTAATAAGGCAGAATCCCTGCGTCAAAGAGCGCATTACTGAGCCGGGCGAGTGTCTCTGCATTGTCATTCACCCCGCGCAGCAGCACGCTTTGGTTGAGCAGCGTCACGCCTGCACGGCGCAAACGCGCCATACTTTGTGTTAAATCAGGATCAATTTCCTGCGGGTGGTTAATATGCGTCACCAGCAACACCTGAAGCGAACTGCGCGACAGGCGATCGCACAGCGCGTCGGTAATACGTGCAGGGATAACCACCGGCAAGCGGCTGTGAATGCGCAGACGTTTCAGATGTGGGATGTGTTCCAGTTCGGTGATCAGCCAGTCCAGCTCGTGGTCTTTAGCCATCAGCGGGTCGCCACCGGAAAAAATAATTTCATCCAGTTCTGGGTGCTGGCGGATATAATCCAGCGCCTGACGCCAGTTTGCCTTGTTGCCCTGATTATCCTGATAGGGGAAATGGCGGCGGAAGCAGTAGCGGCAGTTTACCGCACAGCCGCCTTTAACCAGCAGCAGAGCACGGTTGTGATATTTGTGTAGTAGCCCCGGCACGACGCTGTGTTGCTCATCAAGCGGGTCATGAGTGAAGCCTGGGGTGGCGATAAACTCTTCACGCGCGGTCAATACCTGTAGCAGCAACGGATCGTCAGGATTGCCTTTTTGCATCCGTGCAGCGAATGCGCGCGGCACCCGCAGCGCAAAAAGCTTGCGTGCATCACTGCCTTGCCGGAGTTTAGCGTGATCGCTCAGTGCCAAAAGTTGCAGTAATTCATCAGGATCGGTAATTACGTCTGCAAGTTGCTGCAACCAATCTTCTCTGGAAGGTATATTTAGGGTTACAATGTGTGCCATTTTTTGGCTTCGTACCAGTATTAAAATTGTAGAGGGCCTTTATGGCGACTTATTCTAGCAACGATTTCCGTTCCGGTCTTAAAATCATATTCGAAGGCGAACCGTATGCCGTCGAATCCAGTGAGTTTGTTAAGCCGGGTAAAGGCCAGGCTTTTGCTCGCGTAAAAATGCGTCGCCTGTTGACGGGCTCTCGCGTTGAAAAAACCTTCAAGTCTACCGATTCTGCAGAAGGCGCAGACGTCGTTGATACCAACATGAACTACCTGTACAACGACGGTGAGTTCTACCACTTCATGCACCCTGAGACGTTTGAACAGCATCAGGTTGAAGAAAAGACCGTTGGTGATGCTGCAAAATGGCTGCAAGACAACGCCGAATGTATCGTTACCCTGTGGGATGGTCGTCCTATCGCTGTTCAGCCACCGAATTTCATCGAAGCTGAAATCACCGATACCGATCCAGGCCTGAAAGGCGACACTGCCGGTACTGGCGGTAAGCCAGCAACGCTGAGCACTGGCGCAGTCGTTAAAGTGCCATTGTTCGTGCAGATCGGCGAAGTTGTCAAAGTTGACACCCGTTCTGGCGAATACGTATCACGCGTTAAGTAATTAATGCGAAAAAGGCCGCCTTCTGTGAGGGCGGCCTTTTTGATCCCGCTGTCTGACTGAAATCACCTTTTTGCTTTTCTCCTCATCCGAAAAAACCTCCACAAGAATTAAAATTGGCTACGCTTAAAAAGCAGTCACTTTCGTACCGTTAAAATCCTACTCTCATAAAGAAGGAATCGAGTATGTTGAAGAAAGCTTTTGTTGCCATTTTCTCTCTGGTTATTCTCTCTGCGGTGGTTGGGTGCAATACCACCCGCGGCGTTGGGCAAGATGTTGAAGCGGGTGGGAAGGCTATTCAGCGCAGCGCCCAATAGCCCATACCCGTCATACTTCACGCTGCATGTGCGTTGGCTTTCCTCGCTCACCCCAGTCACTTACTGATGTAAGCTCCTGGGGATTCGCTGCGTTGCCGCCTGCATGCAACTCGAATTATTTAGGGTATGTTTTAGGAAATAAGTCGTAATAACTTTTCCGAGTGGAAGAAAATGCCGATTATGGTGTTTTCTTCCCCGCGGCGAGATAATGTGAAAGTGGATCACTCGGAGAAGTAATAATGTCGCCTCTTTTCATTACTGTCGGCATGCTGACGTTGAGTAATATATTTATGACGTTCGCCTGGTATGGGCATCTACGCTATTTCAGTGGCCGAACCTGGATAATTGCTGCATTGATCAGTTGGGGTATCGCATTATTTGAATACCTTCTACAGGTGCCGGCAAATCGGATTGGTTATCAGGTCGCCTCTGCCGGTCAATTGAAAATATTGCAGGAAGTGATCAGCCTTTCCGTATTTATCCCTTTCTCCATGTTCATTTTAAAAGAGCCGTTCCGTACCGACTATATTTGGGCGGGGCTATGCCTGCTGGGCGCGGTTTTCTTTATGTTCCGCGATAAGATTATGGGATAACCCATCGGTTATCCCATTGTTGCACCCAATATGCTCAGGTTACTGATTGACCCAGATAAGTGCTTCAGTCGGGAAGCCGTAGCGTTTGGCTGTGGCGACCAATTTGTCGCGTGTCGCGGCATCCAACGTTGGCGTGCGTGAGAGAATCCACAGGTAGTCGCGGTTTGGCCCGCAAATCAGGGCGTAGCGATAGTCGTCGTCCAGTTCAATAATATTGTAACCGCCATAGAACGGCCCGAAGAACGACACTTTTAGCGCGCCCCGTTGAGGCGAACCCGTGAAATACGCTTTCCCGATGCTCTCTTTCCATTCCTGTTTTTCGACGTTAAAGCCGCGATTGATCACCTTGATTCCGCCGTCATCCCGCGGGCTGTAGGTTGCCGTCACGCGTTCCATATTGCGTTCAAAACGGTGGTCGAGGCGGGCGATCTCATACCATGTGCCGAGGTAACGGTTGACGTCGAAATTTTCCACGACGGTAACGTTATCGGGCGGCGTTACGCTACAGGAGACGGAAAAGAGCGTTATCAGCGCGGCAACGCACGCTTTCCCACATCGTCTGATTTTGAAGAGAAGGCTTTTGAATAACGTGGTGTTAAGGCGAGTAGCATTAAAGGGCATCATATTGACATCTCATCGTTTTCATCTTTGTTCCAGTGTAGACGATGAGCGTGGTCAGGCGGGGAAATAATACGGCCTGCGACGATCTCGTGCAGGCCGTTAGGTACACATTTACAGATGTTACCTCTACAGCGTAACGACACCGATAACGGTAACCACAGTCAGGATTGCCGCCAGACCGTAGAACACCCATTTCCCAGCAGGGACGTGGATTTTCAGGTCATGCATCGCGTGGTGGATACGGTGCAGGCCACACCAGAGCGGCAGTACAATCATCAGCAGTAAAAAGACACGGCCGATAAAGCTCTGGCTGAACGCGGCGATGCGCTCATAGGTTAACGCGTCTGGGAACAAGCCCAGAGGCAGCATCACTCCGACCAGCAGAATGATCACCGGAGCGAAGAACGCGCTCCACATCCCACCAGCGCCGAACAGGCCCCAGAAAGGCGGTTCGTCAGAACGTTTTGGCGTTGGGTTAATCACATTATTTCTCCTGTTCAGAATAGTAAGGCGATCGCCAGAACGGCAACGGTTACCACCACGGTGACAGCCCATAGCCCTTTAATGATCGGCTCTGGCCCCATTTTTTCATCTTTAACAACGATGATGCTGGCCTTCGGTGCCAGTTCAAACCAGGTTTTGGTATGCAGCGCAGCAGCCAGCAGAGCAACGATATTGATCAGCAACACCAGCGGGTTTTGCAGGAAGCTGACGAAGCCTGCCCAGCCTTCTGGCCCATTTTTCAGCGCGAAAACGCCAAACATCAGTACGATGCTGAACCAGACGGCAGGGACGGCAGTCCCTTCACGCAACATATAAAAGCGGTAGAACCCCAGCTTTTTCCACCAGGTCGGCGACATACCGCGAACATACGCTTTACGTTTAGATGTCATCATTGTCCCTCCCTTATTGTGGTTTCAGCATGGCGATCATGAAGTCTTTCGCGCTTTCGACTTTGCCTTGCTGGATGGCAGCGGCAGGGTCGACGTGCTTCGGACACACTTCTGAGCAGTAGCCCACAAACGTACAGGTCCAGACGCCGTTATTGCCGTTCAACTGCGCCATACGCTCTTTCTTGCCGTGATCGCGGTTGTCCAGGTTATAACGGTGCGCCAGCGTAATTGCTGCCGGGCCGATGAACTCAGGGTTCAGGCCGAACTGCGGACATGCCGCATAGCACAGGCCACAGTTAATACAGCCGGAGAACTGGTGATATTTCGCCATTTGCGCCGGAGTCTGCTTGTTCGGGCCGTCAGCAGGTTTACGAGCGTTGCCGATGATATATGGCTTGATGGCTTCCAGACTCTCGATAAAGTGGGTCATATCGACCACTAAATCGCGCTCGATGGGGAAGTTGCCCAGCGCTTCAACTTTCAGACCGTTCGTGTATTCACGCAGAAAGGTTTTACAGGCCAGTTTAGGGACGTTATTCACCATCATGCCGCAGGAGCCACAGATTGCCATGCGGCAGGACCAGCGGTAGGAGAGATCCGGTGCCAGGTTATCTTTGATATAACCCAGCGCATCCAGCAGGGACGTCTGCGTGTTGTACGGGACATCGAACGTTTCAAAATACGGTTCATTGTCCCGTTCAGGGTTATAGCGCATGACTTCCATTTTCAGGGTTTTGATCGTCTCAGCCATTCGCCTGCTCCTTCTTGCTGCCTTCCTGCGCATCACCTTCTGCACCGTATACGCGTTTGGCCGGTGGAAGTTTGGTAATCTTCACATCGCTATACTCCAGACGAGGTGCGCCTTCTGGGTTATAGAACGCCAGCGTATGCTTCAGGAAGTTAACGTCATCACGCTCGGTGCAACCGTCATCCAGACGCTGGTGGGCGCCGCGAGACTCTTTACGGTTGATCGCCGAGTGCGCCATACATTCCGCAACATCCAGGCTATGGCCCAGCTCAACGGTGTACAGCAGGTCGGTGTTGAACACGCTGGAGCGGTCGGTGATTTTCACGCGTTTGAAGCGTTCTTTCAGCTCTGCCATCTTATCGACGGTTTTCTGCATCAGATCGGTGGTGCGGTAAATACCGCAGCCTTCTTCCATCGACATGCCCATTTCGTCGCGGATTTTCGCCCAGCTTTCGGTGCCTTCCTGATTCATCAGGTCATGCAGGCGTTGTTCGATGTCGTGCGTTTGTGCGTCCAGCGCCGTGCCGTTGGCCGGTGCCGCCGCCTGTGCGCGCTGTACGGCGTGCTCACCCGCTACGCGCCCGAAGACCACCAGTTCGGCCAGCGAGTTGGAACCAAGACGGTTCGCGCCGTGCAGACCAACCGAGGAACATTCGCCAACGGCGAACAGACCCTTGATGCGGGTTTCGCAGTTCTGATCGGTTTCAATGCCGCCCATCGTGTAGTGCGCGGTAGGACGAATAGGGATCGGCTCTTTCACCGGATCGACGCCGACATAGGCTTTTGCCAGTTCGCAGATGAACGGCAGACGTTCCAGAAGCTTCTTCTCGCCGAGGTGGCGCAGATCGAGATAAACCACGTCGCCCAACGGGGTTGAGACGGTGCGGCCTGCGCGCCATTCGTGCCAGAACGCCTGCGAGACTTTATCGCGTGGCCCCAGCTCCATGTATTTGTTCTTCGGCTGGCCGAGCGGTGTTTCCGGACCCATGCCGTAGTCTTGCAGGTAACGGTAGCCGTCTTTGTTGACCATGATGCCGCCTTCGCCGCGGCAGCCCTCGGTCATCAGGATACCGGAACCGGGCAAGCCGGTTGGGTGATACTGAACGAATTCCATGTCACGCAGCGGGACGCCGTGGCGGAACGCCATGCCCATTCCGTCACCGGTGACGATGCCGCCGTTGGTGTTGTAACGGTACACGCGGCCTGCGCCGCCTGTCGCCAGCACCACGGCGTTAGCGCGGATCTGAATCAGCGAACCTTCCATCATATTGATGGCAACAAGGCCGCGCGCTTCGCCGTCATCGACCAGAACATCGAGGACAAAGTGCTCGTCGAAACGTTGTATTTGCGGATATTTAAGGGAAGTTTGGAACAGGGTATGCAGCATGTGGAAGCCGGTTTTATCGGCGGCAAACCAGGTGCGTTCGATCTTCATCCCGCCAAAGCGGCGAACGTTGACAGAACCATCCGGTTTACGGCTCCAGGGGCAGCCCCACTGTTCCAGTTGAATCATCTCTTCTGGGCAGTGTTTGACGAAGTGCTCAACAACGTCTTGTTCACACAGCCAGTCGCCACCGGACACGGTGTCGTTGAAGTGATAATCGAAGCTATCGTGTTCCTGAGTCACTGCTGCTGACCCACCTTCTGCCGCCACGGTATGGCTACGCATTGGGTAGACTTTTGAGATCAGCGCAATTTTCAGTTGAGGGTTGGCTTCTGCGGCAGCAATTGCCGCTCGTAGGCCAGCTCCTCCGGCCCCGATAATGGCCAAATCGGCATTAAAGGTTTGCAATGCATTCCTCCAGTTACTTAAGTTAATTAAGTTAAAATAAAAAAATAATATCTATTCGTTTCTGTCTTTATATCTGAGCTTAATATCAAACCCGCTGAAAATTATGTGATAGATGTATAAAGAATAGATAAACCTATAATTTTTGTGTGGGAATGATTATACCGAATTATGGGTAGATGAAATTTGATGTGATCCTGCATTTTGTGGTTTTTTCAGCAGGCTGCGTATTTATTGATAAAAACGTGATCGAAAGGCTTATTTAGGGGGAAATGATGCTTTTATTTCTTTAATAACCCTTTTTAGGTGGATATAAGGAAATGATCCACTGGATATAATTTACGGCGACTATCCTGACCGCCCCCCCTTGGAGGATAGAGCATGCATGGCTGAAAAGCGCGTCTGGCCTTTTTTCCGCTGGAAATTTGGGCTGATGCGGGTAGACTGCACCCCCTGTTTGACTTTGGAGTAAGAACCATGAGCGAGACGACAAGTTGGCAACCTAGTGCTTCTGTCGCTAATTTGTTGAAACGAGCGTCGATCATTGCTGCTGTCCGACGTTTCTTCACCGATCGTGGTGTACTGGAGGTCGAAACGCCCGCGATGAGTCAGGCTACGGTAACGGATGTTTTCTTATACCCGTTCCAGACCCGCTTCGTTGGTCCCGGTGCTGCGGATGGTATGACGCTGTATTTGATGACGAGCCCGGAATACCACATGAAGCGTCTGCTGGCTGCCGGTAGCGGACCGATCTTTCAGCTATGTCGTAGTTTCCGCAATGAAGAGTCAGGCCGACACCACAACCCAGAATTCACGATGCTGGAATGGTATCGCCCTCACTATGATATGTACCGCCTGATGAATGAGGTCGATGACCTGTTGCAGCAGGTACTGGATTGTGAAAGCGCGGAAATGCTCTCCTATCAGCAGGCGTTTTTACGCTATCTGGAGATCGACCCTCTGTCTGTTGATAAAGCGCAGCTGCGCGAAGCAGCAGAAAAACTCGGGCTTGGCGATATCGCCTGCCGTGAAGACGATCGCGATTCGCTGGTGCAGATGCTGTTCACCTTTGGCGTTGAGCCGCATATCGGGCACGACAAACCGGCGTTTGTCTATCATTTCCCAGCAACACAGGCCTCGCTGGCCGAGATCAGTTCGGAAGACCATCGCGTCGCCGAGCGTTTTGAAGTCTATTTCAAGGGGATCGAGCTGGCGAACGGCTTCCGTGAATTGACCGATGCCGATGAGCAACGTCAGCGTTTTGAGCAGGATAATCGCAAGCGTGCCGCGCGGGATTTGCCACAGCAGCCGATTGATGAAAACCTGCTGGCGGCGCTGAAACACGGTCTGCCGGAGTGTGCCGGTGTGGCGTTAGGTGTGGATCGTTTGATCATGCTGGCGCTGAATGCCGAGAGACTGAGTGATGTGATCGCGTTCTACGTCGATCGCGCGTAATCCGTTTGAAGCAGGGCGGGGCCACATCTGGCCGCCGCCCGTTTTCCCTTCTTATAAGCTGCCCGGCGTCCGCTGCCGTGGCGTCAGCGTTTTTCCACTGCGCGACAGATTGTCCATTTTCACCTGGAACGGTGGGAAAGGAAGCTCCAGATTGTGTTTGCGGTAGTTTTCCAGAATCAGCTGATGCAGTTCGTGGCGTAGCGGCATACGGTGACCCATTTCGGCGGCGAACACGCGCAGCTCGAAAATCTGAATCCCCTGTTGCAGATCAACGAGGAAGGCTTCGGGCTCTGGCGTATCCAGAATCAGCGAACAGCGCTTCACTGCATCCATCAGCAGTTCCGTGACTTCCTGACTGTTCGCGTTCGCCGGAGCAGGCACCGTCATCACCACACGCGTGACGGAATCCGACAGCGACCAGTTAATAAACTGCTCGGTGATAAATGCCTTGTTCGGCACGATGATCTCTTTGCGATCCCAGTCGGAAATGGTGGTGGCGCGGGTGTTAATTCGCATGACGCTACCCGTAAGATCGCGGATCGTGACCGTATCGCCGATGCGGATCGGTTTCTCAAACAGGATGATCAGGCCGGAGATAAAGTTGGCGAAGATCTCCTGCAAACCGAACCCGAGTCCCACACCCAGTGCGGCAACCAGCCATTGCAGTTTCGACCATTCGATCCCGATCAGTGAAAAGCCCATCAGACAGCCGATCAGCATCAGAATATATTTGCTGATGGTGGTAATGGCGTAGCCGCTGCCCGGCGACAGATCCAGATGCTGTAGGATTGCCAGTTCTAGCAGGGCGGGCAGGTTACGTACCAGCTGTGCGGTAATAATGAAGATCAGAATGGCGATCAGTACCGATCCCAGCGTGATCGCCTGTACGCTCTCCACGCCTTTGACCGTGCTGGAGACATCCCACAGGCTGATATTTTCCAGAAATGCGAAGGCAGAATGAATTTCCGACCACAGCGCGATAACGGAAACCAGTGCGATCAGCGTCAGGATGGAGCGTACCAACTGCAGGGATTTGGCGCTGATGGCATCTAGATCGACGACGGGTTCTTCCACCGCTTCCGAACTGCTTTCATGGGACGACGCAGACGGCGTGTCTTCTTCACCTTTGGCACGCTGCGCCAGAATTTCCGAACGTCGCTGTTTGGCGCGGTCGAAGGCGATGCGGCGGCGCTGAATCAGCATCCAACGGCGAATAATGTGGTAAACCACCAGCAGGAAGAACCAGATAGAGACGGAGGTTTCCAGACGGGCTAACAGCGCCTGTGCGGTCGCCAGATAGCCGATGCAGGAGGCCAGCGCGGCAACGAGCGGCATGGCGATTAGGATGTTCCACATCGCACGGTTAACGGAGTTTTCCCCCGAGCCTTCTTTATCCAGATACAGCGGGATCCCTGCGCGTTTTAATCCGGTCGTGACCAAACTCAGCGCCATACAGAGCAGGATGAAGCAGAGCCGTCCCAGCGTGCTGGAAAACTCGCGATCGTTGAGTTTATCGAACGTAATCAGCGCCATAATCAGCGGCACGATAAAGGCGATGGAAAGACGATAGTAGCGCATCGCTCTGGCTACGCGCTCCGGCGACCAGCGGAAGTGGACAATGAACAACCCCTGCGGATGCGAGAATGAAGCACTGATCATCACCAGCCACATCAACGGCACGGTGGCGGTCACGCTGTCGCCGATCGCGACGGCAATCGGGTAAGGCCAGGCGTTTTGTAGCCCGTATCCCAGCGCGGCCCAGAGCACCGGCAGCGGCAGAGCGGTAAGGATGGACCAGAACACGGTACGCAGCGTCAGCATAAAGTGGTCGAGAGTGACCTTGCCGACGCGGCTGCTGGCACGTTCCATAAACGCATGATAGTGACGACGCGAGCTGATACTAAAGCCAACCAACAGCAGTGCGCCCAGCAGCGGCAGCACGGTTTCCTGACTGGTCACCATCATCACCAGCGCGCTACCCAGCTGCGTCAGCGTGTCTAATGACAGTAGGCGCGTCAGATCCTGTACCAGTTTGAGCGGATAGGCGAACGTCAGGGGATCGACATCCGCCACCCAGAACAGGTCGCGATGGGCTGCTTCCCGGGTTTCGGTTAGCGCATCCGCCAACTGGTTATTGGCGACTTTGAGTTTGGTCAGTTCGAGTATCTGTGAATCACAGCCAGAGATCAGTGACGTCAGCAGGTCGCGCTGGGTTCGCATCTGATCGGTCAGAATACGCTGCTGTGCGCTGGTCAGCGGATCGCCGTTATCCTGTTTGGCATTATCAAGATCTTGCGGCTTGTTGATCAGGTCTTCAAAGTGCAGCCGCTGTACGCGTAGCTGCGCCATGTCGCTATCCAACAACTGAGGCTTGGGCATTTCCGGCAGTCGGGCGATCTGTGCCCGTAAGGTTTCACCTAATATCGGTGAAACGCCGAGCCACTGTGCCTGCTCGCGGATGGTGCTCAGCGCCTGACGAACCTGAATGGTGTGCGTGGCAGCCTGACGCTGCTGAGAAGCAATGAGGTCCATCCGCTGCGCTTGTTGGTTCAGCGCGACGGAGAGCTCGCGGTTAACCTGTAGCTGCTTGCTGATGACGCTGGGTAAATCGCCACTTTGTTCCGCGAGCAGCTCTGTGCGTTCTAACGCCTGCTCGGCTTCGCGCTGGCGCATATTGTTGAGTCTGCTGCGTAAATCCTGTTGCAGTAGATCCAGCCTGTCGTGGCGCTTTTTATACAGTTCGACACGTAGCCGGGATAGCTCCTGACGATTGCTGGCTGACAGCTGTGCCAGCTCCAGCTCGTCCACCCGGCTTTTGCGCAGGGCAGATTCGGCCTGAAGTGCGACGAGCTGCGCTTGTCCCAGTGGGGTAGCAGGCGTACCGAGAGACTGAATACGGCGTTCCGCATCGCTTTGCATGCGGCTGGCTTCAGTTTGCTGCTGCGGAAGCTGGCTTAGTGAATCGCTGATTTCACGCAGCCGATCCTGTTCCTGTTGGAGCTGGCGCGCCTGTTCCAGCAGTTGGCTGCTGGTTTGCAGTAATTGCTGTTCGAGATCGTTGCTGGAGAGACTGTCTGAAATAGACGACGGTTTGCCGTCTTCGGCATTAAGCTGGCGACGTAGCTCCTGAACCAGCTTGGGGAAATCATCAATCACGCGCTGATACTGTGTGGCGCGCTCCAGTGACTCTTTGCGATCCTGCAGGGTGTTCAGTGCAGCCTGATATTCTTCAATGATTTTCGCCTGATCGGCGGCACCTTTGTTGGCTTCCGCCTGCTGTAACTGCTGGCGTAACTGCGCCTCATTGGGCGCAGTGGCAGCCAACGTGGCAGTTGATAATAAACATCCCAAAAGAAAAGTCAGAATCAGACGCACGTTAGCTACCTTATTACAAACAACACTCTTACAAGCGACTAAAGTCGGCCGTTATTTACGGCGCGTCGGGTTTGTGGCCCGTCTGGCCGGATGCCTCAACCGCAGGGTTTTGTCCCTCAGCCTGAGCGGGCTCAGATGCTACCGTGGCAGAGGACAGTGTGGCGTCGTTGGCTTCCAGTTCGGTTCCTTCTGGGAATACAACAGGCGTTGGCTCATCCTGACGGACTTCGGCAAACGGTTCGCCCATACGCGTCACGCTCATGGTATTCAGGTGAGCAGCAAACTGGAGATTATTGCCTGCGGCAAACAGGTTAATTACGGTTGAACCCAGCTTGAAGCGGCCCATTTCCTCGCCTTTTGCCAGTACGACTGCACCTTCTTCACCCGCCTGCGGGTAAGTCCAGCGCTTGATGATGCCTTCACGCGGTGGCGTTACCACGCCTGACCACACGGTTTCGATGCTACCGACAATAGTCGCACCGACCAGAATCTGTGCCAATGGGCCGAATTCAGTATCAAACAGGCAAATGACACGTTCGTTACGTGCAAACAGATTCGGCACGTTATCGGCGGTCAGCAGATTGACGGAGAACAGGTCACCCGGTACATAAATCATCTCGCGCAGCACGCCGTCACACGGCATGTGGAGGCGGTGATAATCACGCGGCGAAAGATAAATGGTGGCAAACAGACCGTCGCGGAACAGGTCGGCCATCATATAGTTGCCAGCCAGCAGCGCTTCCAGCGTGTAGTCGTGGTTCTTCGCCTGAATCAGTTTGCCGTCGGTAATGGGGCCAAACTGCGACAGCACGCCGTCAGCAGGCTGCACCAGACGATGCGCATGAGGATCGACAGGGCGAATGCCAGGGCGCAGAGGGCGAACGAAAAATTCGTTAAACGTGCGGTAGGAGGCGGTATCCGGCTGCTGCGCTTCCTGCATGTTGACGTTGTATTGGCGGACAAACAGATCGATCACCAGCTTGGTGAGTTTTCCTGCTCGCTTATTTGCTCCCCAGCCCGCTAAGCGGGTCAGCCAGATCTTGGGAAGCCAATACTGTAATTTGATTTTGATATTATCCAGCACTGTGAGCCTCTTGGATTAATAGTGCGCCATAAAATAAGCTGTCTGGGGAACACGCCTGACGTTGCCAGCGGTAGCCCAGAAAGAGAGTTAGCGGATTCGTTAACTCTCAAAGGGGCGCATTGTAACGATGGTCATGATAAATGTCAGTTATCTGTATCCGAAAAGCCTTTACGCGTTTTTACTTGCGCCATGCTTTCCAGAATCCGGTGATAGTTATCAAAACGCTCTGTGGCAATCTCTCCACGTGCAAGTGCGGCATTGATCGCGCAGCCTGGATCGTTTTCATGTTTACAGTCGCGGAACTTACATGAGCCGATATATTTACGTAACTCAATGAAACCACTTGTCACCTGTTCAGGCTCCAGATGCCACAGACCAAATTCGCGCACGCCCGGTGAGTCGATTACGTCGCCGCCGTGCGGGAAGTGGTAAAGCCGGGAGGCGGTGGTGGTGTGTTGCCCCAACCCTGAGTTATCAGACACCTCATTCACCAGAATCCGTTCTTCGTCCAGTGCGAGCAGCGCGTTAAGCAGGCTGGATTTCCCGACACCTGACTGTCCGGCGAAAATACTGATACGGTCGGTGAGGGCTTGCTCCAGTTCAGGGATACCCTGTTGGGTATGGCTGGAAACCATCAGCACGCGATAGTCGAGGGCGCGGTAGATATCCATTTGTTTATCAACAAACTGGCGGGATTCGTCATCCAGCAGGTCAATTTTGTTCAGCACGATCAGCGGGTCGATCTCCAGCGTTTCGCAGGCGACCAGATAGCGATCGATAATGTTCAGCGATAGCTCAGGCAAAATCGCCGAAACGATCACGATCTGATCGATATTGGCAGCGATCGGTTTAATGCCATCGTAATAGTCAGGGCGAGTCAGGACGGAATGGCGGGGGTGAACGGCTTCCACGATCCCGCTGATACCAGCGAGTGATTCATGGCCGGGGCGCCAGACGACGCGGTCGCCCGTGACCAGCGATGAAATGGTCCGACGAATGTTGCAGCGGTGCACCACACCATCGGCGGCTTCCACATCGGCGTGCATACCGAATCGGCTGATAATAATGCCTTCCTGCGCATCGCCCAGTTGGCTATCTTCCCATTCGACTTTGCTTTCCGTTTTTTTCAGGCGACGCTGGTGGTTGGCGCTAACCCGACGCTGCTGACCTTTCGACAGTTTCTTTTTGCTCACTGAGCCTCACTTAAGACGATGTATCGTTCACGACAGCGGGTTGTCGCTCGCCGCGTTTGAACGGACTATAATACACCCTATTTGATTTTAATTAACTGATACCACCTTGTCGGTATCAGCATTGAGATTGTTACTGGTATCCTTGTATCGACGACAGGGCACAATGCAACAGGAATTCCCACGATGGTAGATGAAAATAACCTGATCTGGATCGATCTCGAGATGACGGGTCTGAACCCAGATCACGATCGCATCATTGAGATCGCAACGCTGGTGACGGATGCAAACTTGAACGTGTTGGCTGAAGGGCCGGTCATGGCGGTGCACCAGTCAGATAGCCAATTGGCGCTGATGGATGACTGGAATGTGCGTACACACGGTGCCAGCGGCCTGACGGATCGCGTCAAAGCCAGCACGATTGATGAACGCGCTGCCGAGTTGGAAACGCTGGCGTTTCTACAAAAATGGGTACCGGCGGGTAAATCGCCGATCTGTGGCAACAGCATCGGTCAGGATCGCCGCTTCCTGTTCCGCTATATGCCAGAGCTGGAAGCCTACTTCCACTATCGCTATCTGGATGTCAGCACGCTCAAAGAGCTGGCGCGACGCTGGAAGCCAGAAATCCTGACGGGCTTTAAGAAGCAAGGCACGCATCAGGCGATGGATGACATTCGCGAATCACTGGCGGAATTGGCCTATTACCGTGAGAACTTTCTGCGACTGTAGTCGGTGAAGCAAAACGGGTAGGGAGTGATGTGCAGCGAACTGCTGCTATTTACGTCACAACGCCTGTTTTGTCAGCGTATTGTTTTTTTTATCAGCAGTCAGACAATTTTTCATTTTGGGGGGCTTGCGGTTAAACGGATTTCTCGTATAATGCGCACCCCATACCGATGAAGAATTTCAATTAAAGAACTTCAACATCGTGTAAAGATTTCCCGGGCGGGAATAGCTCAGTTGGTAGAGCACGACCTTGCCAAGGTCGGGGTCGCGAGTTCGAGTCTCGTTTCCCGCTCCAA